>JBBIQR010000114.1:0-13605 GCA_037442245.1 Candidatus Solibacter sp.
CTGGGGCGTGCTCTATCCGACCAAGACCATCGAGTCCAACGTCAGCCAGTTCTGCCTCATCCGGACCGCCGGTCAGGGATTCTACGTGGGTATGCACGATCCCGCCATCCGCTACCTGCTCCATTTCACCTTCGAGCAACATCCCGGCACTGTCGATTGGGTCACCAACCGCGTACCGCCCGAGGACGAGATTTCCGGCCAGGCCGTTCACCTCGAGTTTCGCGCCTGTCACTTCCTCTTCGCGCGCCCCGGCTCCCAGGTCGAACTGGCGCCCATCGTCCTCCATCCGTACGATGGCGATTGGCACGCCGGCCTCGACGTCTACCGGAAGTGGCGCGCCACCTGGTTCGGCCGGCCGAAAACTCCCGCCTGGGCGCTCGACGTCCATTCCTGGATGCAGCTTCAGATCGACGGGGCGGAGCAGGACTACCGCGTCCGCTATCGCGACCTCGTCCAATACGGGCGGGAGTGCGCGGAAAATGGCGTGGCCGCGATCCAACTGGTCGGCTGGAATCGCGGCGGCCAGGACGGCGGCGATCCCTCCCTCGATACCGACCCGGCCCTCGGGACGTGGCAGGAATTGCACGAAGCCATCGCGAAGATTCAGGCCATGGGAGTGCGCATCATCCTGTTCGGCAAGCCTATCTTCGCCGATATGTCCACCGCTTACTATAAGAACGAGCTATATAAGTACGAAGCCGTGGATATGTGGGGCAATAAGTACGAGTCGAACGGATATAGTTATAGCACCCCCACGCAGCTTGCCGGAATCAATAACCGCCGCCGCGCCATCATGGACGTGTGCAGCCCGGCGTATCGCGATATCGCCACGCGGGAATTCGAAAAGACCCTCGCGCTCGGCGCCGCCGGGTGGCTGTTCGACGAGGTCATGCAGCATAACGGCGTGCTCTACAACTTTGCTACCGGCCATGGCTACCCGCCGCCCGGTTATCTCTTCAGCGCCGATATCCCGCTGGTCAGGCAGTTCCGCGCCGCCGCGGACAAGGTGAATCCGGACTTCCTCTTTTCCGGCGAGGGGCCGGGCGACTGGCTCATGCCGTACTACACGCTGGGCTATTACCGGATCGGCCCCGGCACCCGCCATGCGCTGCGTTATATCGACCCACAGGCGCCGCTCATGGCCGCCGTCCGCGGCTTCGACGCACGCGATGAAATCAATCTGACCCTCGCTTACCGCTATATCATCAGTTACGAGCCTTATAACTTCAAGGGACACGTCACCGATTTCCCTCTTACCCTGGCCTACGGAAAGCGGGTGGACGCGCTGCGCCGGAGATATCGCGAGTATCTCTGGGACGCCGGATTCCGGGACACGCTCGGCGCCGGCGTGACCGCCGAAGGAGAACACCGTTACACGGTCTTTGTGGCAAAGACCGGAAAGCGCGCGGTCGTGGTGGTGAATCTCGAGCAGGCGAAGGCGATTCCGGCGAAGGTCGATTTGCCAGACGCGGGACGCCTTGCCGTGGTCACCCCGGAAAAGCCGGACGCGGAACCCGTAACCGGCGCGCTCCGCATTCCCGCGCGGTCCGCGGCGGTGCTCCTCGAGTTGTGATCCCCTACCGCCGCCTGCCGCGCCGCGGAACCGGCTCGAACAGCGAGAACTGCAGCTTGCGCTCGTTGCCGTCAATCCGCTCCAGGATCACCCGCACCTTGTCGCCGATCGAGAACTCGCGCCGCGTCCGTTTGCCCACCACCTTGCGCACGTTCTCCTGGTACATGTAGAAGTCTCCGGGCAGGGTGTCGATCGGCACCAGTCCCTCGACGAACAGGTCCGTCAACTCCACGAACAGGCCGTATTTCGCCGTCGAGATGATCAGCGCGTCGAAATCCTCTCCGACCCTCGCCGCCATGAACTTGACCTTCTTCCACTCCACCAATTCGCGTTCGGCGTCCGCCGCCCGCCGCTCCGATTGCGAGCACTCCTGCGCGACCGGTTCGAGTTCGGTTTCCGGCGGAGTCGCGGCGCCCGCCAGCACCGCGCGCAACAGGCGGTGCACCATCAGGTCCGGGTAGCGCCGGATGGGCGACGTGAAGTGCGTGTAGGTATCGGCGGCGAGCGCGAAGTGGCCCACGTTCTCCGTGCTGTAGCGCGCCTGCCGCAGCGAGCGCAGCATCAGGTAGCTGAGGATGCGCTCCTCGGCTTTGCCTTCGATCTTCGCCACCAGCCGCTGGTAGTGGCGCGGCGTAATCCGCAGGTCCTCGTCCGGCAGTTCGATCTCCCGGCGGCGCTTGGTGCCGTCGCGATGGCGGTCCGTATAGCCGAAGCGCTTCACCGGAATCGCACCGATTCCGAGCGAGACGCCGAAATGCGCGGCCACTTCCTCGAACTCGGTCACGCGCCGCGGATCGGGCTTCTCGTGGATGCGGTACACCGCGGCGATGCCCGTGTTTTCCAGATGCGACGCCACCGCTTCGTTGGCCGCCAGCATGAATTCTTCGATCAACCGGTGGGCGATGTTGCGCGGCGCGCGCTTCACCCCGATCATCTCGCCGAATTCGTCGAACTCGATCAGCGGCTCGGGCAGGTCGAAATCGATCGAACCGCGGCGCACGCGCTTTTTGTTCAGCACCAGCGCCAGTTCCTGCATCAACTCGAACCGTCCGGTCAGCGGCCGGTAGCGGTCGCGCAGTCCGGCGTCGCCTTCCAGCAGCAGATGCACGTTCGTATACGTCATCCGCTCCGCGCTCCGGATGACCCCGCTGGTGAACTCCTGGGCCACGATTTCGCCCGAGTGATCGATCTCCATCAGCGCCGAAAGAACCAGCCGGTCCACCCGCGGATTCAGGGAACAGAGGCCGGTCGAGAGTTCGTAGGGCAGCATCGGCACGGCGCGGTCCGGAAAGTAGACGCTGGTGCCGCGCATGCGGGCTTCGAGATCGATCGGAGTCAGCGGACGCACGTAGTGGCTCACGTCGGCGATGTGCACGTGCAGCGCGTAGTTGCCGTTGGCGAGCCGGTCCACCCACACCGCATCGTCGAAATCGCGGGCCGTCTCGCCGTCGATGGTGACGATATCCATGCCGCGGAAATCCCTGCGTCCGGCGAGATCGGCCGCGGAGATCACGCCCGGCATCGCCTGCGCCTGCTCCAGCACCTCCGGCGGAAACTGGTGAGGCAGGTGATGCTTGCGGATCACGATTTCCACATCGACGCCGAAATCGTCCGGGCGGCCCAGAATCTCCACCACCCGCCCCACCGGGGATTCGCCGCGCTCGCCGTACTCGAGCAGCTCCACGTTCACCACCATCCCGGCCAGTTCTTCGGCCGACGCCACCGCCGGCGCGGCAACCCCGATGCGGTCCACGCTGGCGCCCGGCGGCGGCAATTCCATCCCCTCGGGGATCGCGATCCATTGCTGCAGGCGTTCATCGTGCGGGACCACCCAGGCGCCGCGGCGGTTCCGCCGGAATTCGCCGACCACCGTGGCGTGCGCACGCTTCAGGACCTTGACCAGTTCGCCGTCCGCCCGCCCATCGGATTCGATCCGCCCGATCCGCACCACGATCCGGTCGCCGTGCATCGCCTTCTGCGCCGACTCGGGCGGCAGAAAAATATCTCCCGCGATCCCCGCCAGCGGATGCTCGGAGATTAAAAAGCCGTAACCGTCGCGGTGCAGGCTCAGCCGTCCGACGGCGAACTCCCGGCTGCGCGCCGTGACCACGTACGCGGCGTTGCGCAACTCGATCAGTTCGCCCCGGGCCGTCAGCCGGGCCAGCGCGCTCTCCAGTTCCACGCGGCTATCGCCTTTGGTTCCAAGCTCCCGGACAAGCTGCTTGAACGTGGCGCGGGAATGCGGCAGGCCGGCGATATGTTCCACCAGCGTACGGTCGGTCATAAGTCGATTTTAATGGCAACGCCCGAGGATAGCGCCGCGTCATACTATGCGCTGGAAGTCGGGGCGAAGGCCGGACTGCCTACGGGTGTCCGTCCAGCCCGGACGTTGAGGAGAGCGGGCAGATCGGGAAGATGCCCGCCATGAGTGTTCGTTACGGGAGATTCCCATGTTCCGGTTGTTGCTGCTGCTGGCGCCTGCCGCGCTGTTTGCCGGGCAGGCGCGATATGCCCGTTTGGGTGACATGGATGGCGCGGTCGAGGTGCAGTTGCATCCCGCCGGCCCCTGGCTCCCCGGTGAAAGAAACCTGCCACTCACCGAAGGCGCGTGGTTGCGCACCGGCGAGGCATCGCGTCTCGAAATCGAATTCGACGAAGGCAGTGCGCTGCGGCTCGCATCCGGCTCGCTCGTCGAATTGTCCGACTACACCCTGCTCTCCACCCGGCAGCGCATCACGCTGCTTTCGCTCGATCGCGGCGTCGCCTACTTCACCGGCGAGCCCAAGGGCAACGACGCGCTTTCGCTCGCCGTGCCCGGCGCCCAGATCACGCTCTACCGCGGCGCGCGCGTGCGCTTGGAAGCAGGCGATACCACCAGCCGCGTGAGCGTGATCGAAGGCACCGTGCGGCTCTCCTGCCCCGCCGCCGAACTCGACGTCCCCGAGGGGCAGAGCGTGCAGGTGGATCCGGCGAATCCGGCGCGATTCTCTCTGGACCGCGAGATCACCCCGATGGAACTCGACCGCTGGAGCGAGGCGCGCGATCAGGTCCTGGCCGCGCCCGTTTCCGCCACCCACGTCGCGCTCGCCTACGGGCTGGCCGATCTCGATAGCGGCGGGCAGTGGGTCGCCACCGCCATCGGCACGGTATGGAAGCCCAGGACCGCCGATGGCTGGGCGCCCTTCCAAAAAGGCCGCTGGCGCTGGTACGACACCCTGGGCTACACCTGGGTCAGCGGCGATGCCTGGGGTTGGCTGCCCTATCACTACGGCCGCTGGACGCGCCAGGGCGAGATGGGTTGGGTGTGGGTGCCGCCCTCCTCCACGCAGGTCTTCAAACCCGGGGACGTGTACTGGCTCTACGCCCGACAGATGGCCGGATGGGGGCCGCTCGCGCCCGGCGAACAGTGGATGCCGCCCGTGGCGCCGCAGCAATTCTACGCCATCAACACCACCTGGGCCGGGTTCGCGCCCGGCGCCATCGTGATCGATCCGGGGGTGGGAGCCGCGCCCGGCCAGGCTCCTCCGTCCGCCGCTCTGGTGGCCGCGCTGCCTTCGCCGCCGATGCCCGCCTCGCGTCTCGATGCGGTGCGTCCCGCGCTGCGTGTCGGCGCCACCGCGCCCGTCACGCCGGTGGTCCCGAACGCCGCCTACGATCCCAACGCCGATGCCGCCGCGCCCCCGCCCGCGCCTCTGCCGCCCGTGGCGCCCGATCCGGGCGCGCAGGCGCCGCCGATGGATCCCGCGCCGCCAGATGTGGTCATGTTACCGGCGCCCGTGGTGTATCCCGTGCCGGTGTATACGGGCGTCGTGGTGATGAATCCGCCCGAGCACCCCGATTACGCGCGGCGCAATCCGAATCGCGCGAACCCCGGCGGGCAGACGGCGGCGCAGCCCGTGCCGGTCCGCGCGAAACCGTCCGACGGCAACGGCAGGAAGCCTCCCGAAGCGACGCGCCCGGCGCAGCCGGGCATCAGCCCTCCGGTGGTCGCGCCTGCTGGGCCGGTGAAGCGCGCCGATCCGCCGCGGGTGGGCATCCCCGCGCCGCAGCGCACGGACCGTCCGCGCATCGAGGCTCCGCTGCCGCGCGTCGAAACCTCGCGTCCACAGCCGCGCGAGGCCGCCCCTCCGGCGCGTACCGAAAGCCGCGACGATTCCAAACCAGCGCCGCCGTCGAAGTCCGATTCGGCCGACAAAACGCCGCGCAAACAGTAGCCTCCGGGCGCGCGCGCCATCGCTCGCGCCCAAAACATTCCCGCCCGGTTTTGCGGATTGACATCGCCGCCGCACGGGTTATCATTTGAATTACTCCCCCGATCGAAACCGAAGGATATCGTGACCTCATCTCAGAACCCCGTCATTCTGGAAACCAATCTCAACGGCATCGCGCGGCATGCGCGCGGCAAGGTGCGTGACGTGTACAGCCTGGGCGACCGCCTGCTGATCGTCGCCACCGACCGTATCTCGGCGTTCGACTATATCCTCGCTACCGGCATCCCCGATAAGGGCCGCGTCCTGACCCAGCTTTCCATCTTCTGGTTCGACTTCCTGCGCGACGTGACCCCCACCCACTTCCTTTCCGCGGACCTGGCGGAGTATCCGGCGGAGCTGCGTCCCTTCGCCGATCAACTCGCCGGCCGCTCCATGCTGGTCAAGCGCGCCGACATGATCGAGATCGAGTGTGTCGCCCGCGGCTACCTCTCCGGCTCCGGGTGGAAAGAGTACAAGCAGCACGGCACCGTGTGCGGCATCCAACTGCCCGCCGGGCTCAAGGAGAGCGACAAGCTCCCGGAGCCGATCTTCACCCCCGCCACCAAGGCACAGACCGGGCACGACGAGAACGTCAGCTTCGATCACGTCGTCAACCTGATCGGCAAGGATCTCGCCACGCGCCTCCGCGATCTCACCCTCGCCATCTACGCGCGCGCCGCCCGCTACGCCGAAACCCGCGGCATCATCATCGCGGACACCAAGTTCGAGTTCGGCTTCGTGGGCGGCGAACTCGTACTCGGCGACGAAGTGCTGACGCCCGATTCCTCCCGCTTCTGGCCCGCCGAAACCTACCAGCCGGGCGGAGCGCAGTTCAGCTACGACAAGCAGTACGTGCGCGACTACCTCGAGTCCATTCACTGGAACAAGCAGCCGCCCGCGCCCGCGCTGCCCGACGACGTTGCCGCCCGGACCGGCGAGAAGTACCGCCAGGCCTACCAGCTTCTCACCGGCCGCGAACTATGAACTGGCTCGACGCGGTTCTGGGCGTCGCACTGCTGATCTGCCTCGTGAACGGCTTCCGCCGCGGGTTCTCCCAGCAGGTGATCGGCCTTGCCTCCGGCATTCTCGGGCTGCTGCTCGGCGTATGGTTCTACGGCACGGTGGGTGCGATGCTGCCCATCGAGTCGCCGGTCCTGGCCGGAGCCGCCGGCTTCGTCATCGTCTTCACCGGCGTCATGCTCGCCGGCGGACTCCTGAGTTTCATCGTCAGAAAGTTTTTGCGGGTGACCGGACTTTCGTTCTTCGATCACCTGCTGGGCGTGGGATTCGGCGCCCTGCGCTGGGCGGTGCTCGCCATCGCCGTCGTCATGGGCATCATGGCGTTCTCGCGCGGAGACAAGCCGCCCAACGCGATCGTGGAATCGCGTCTGGCTCCCTACGCGGTGGAGATCGCACGCGGTGTCGCGGCCATGGCGCCGCATGATTTGAAAGAATCCTTTCGCAAGACGTACGGCCAGGTGAAATCGGCGTGGGCGGACGCGATCGATGAGGGGATCCACGGTTCACCCAACGGAGGAAAGAAAAAATGAAGGATCGGTTTGACGGCGTAGTGCAGCAGTTGCTCGAAGCGGGCATTTTCCTGGATCAGGCCATTGAGATCCTCGAAAAAGGCATGATCCAGGGGGCACTGGATCGCTGCAAGCACAACCAGTGCGCGGCCGCCCGCCTGCTCGGCATCCATCGCAATACGCTCCAGCGCAAGATGGTGGAGTATCAGCTCGCCATGCCGCGGACCCGGGCTCGCCGCAAGCCCGCCGCAACCGCCGGCCAGCGCCGCGGGAGAAAGGCTCCCGCCGCCTGATGGACCTGTTGATCTTCGACCTCGACGGCACCCTCATCGATTCCAAACTGGACCTCGCCCACGCGGTCAATGCCACCCGCTCCCACATGGGCATGCCCGCGCTCGACTACGAGCGCGTCTACTCCTACGTGGGCAACGGCGCCCCGCTGCTGATCCGCCGCGCGCTCGGCGAGCAGGCGAGCGAGCAGCAGGTCGAAGAGGCGCTCGAATTCTTCCTCGAGTACTACCGCGAGCACTACCTCGATTACACCGTGCTCTACCCCGGAGTGCGCGAATCGCTCGACCGTTTCCGCGACGCGGGCAAGCCCATGGCCGTACTCACCAACAAACCCGTCCGCATCAGTCAGGCGATCGCCGCCGGCCTCGGCGTGAGCGGCCACTTCTTCCGCGTCTACGGCGGCAACAGCTTCGATTTCAAGAAGCCGCATCCCATCGGCGTGGAAGCGCTGATGAAAGAAAGCGGCATCGGCAGGGAACGCACCCTCATGATCGGCGATTCCACCGTGGACATCCAGACCGCCCGCAACGCGGGCATCGCCGCCGCCGGCATGACCTACGGATTCCAGCCCGAAACCCTGGCCGATCCCGCCCCGGACCGTCTCTTCGACTCCATGCCCGCGCTGGCCGACTGGCTACTTGGTAGTTAGCGCCGCCCGCGTGGCCCGCAGCGTGTTCTCCAGGCTTTCCTTGGGCAGGTTGCGCACGATCGGCTCGATCAGCCAGCCCAGCCCTGTCGGCACGTCGCGCGTCAGCGAGACCGCTTCGCACTCCACCCACGTCCCGCCGTCGCGCTCCTCGAACCGCCAGTAGCTGTTCAACCTCCACAAGAAACCGTGCCCGTCGCCGGGAGGAATCTCGCGCTCATCCGCTTTCCCGGGATTGTCCACCTCGACGATCCGCGTCGATCGCGACGCGCTGCTCCATCGCTTGGGCGCGAGCTCCGTGTAGTCCACGTCGTGCTCGGTGTTGAGCTGCACCGTGATCACTTTCTTCTTGAGCAGCCGCAGGTAGATGTGAAAGTGATTCCCCTCGCGCGACATCAGCCGGGAATCGACCACCTCGGGCTTATAGATGTCCTTGTGGTGGTTGTAATCCTCCACCAGAGCCAGCGTCTGCTGCACGGTCGCGCCCGGAACGAAAACGCTCCCCACCCAATCGTGGATCAGGCAATCGCCCGCCACCTCCACGTCCGGTTTGCCGGTGAATGGCTGCACCACGATCTCGCCGCCGCGGATGCGCTGCGCGCGGTCCGCCGCTTCGTCCGCCCACAGGAACGTCTTCGCTCCACTGAGGCGTTGCTCGGTCTGGCGGGTGTACTGGCGAAACGCTTCCACCGCGACGGGCTTGAGGTCTGCCGCCTGCGCGGAAATCGCCCATAGCGCCGCGATCGCAATCCAACTCATATGCTCATCATCGCCTATCGGGCGGGCGTCGCCGGAACATCCGGGGTGCGCGGCGTGAAAATGAGATTCACAAATCGCCGGGCCAATCGACTTCGGGCAGAGCCGCGACCGTAAGGGAGCGCTCGAATTGGGTGACGTTCCGTGACGTACCGGATCACCTTTGGAGGATTCGGCATGTCTAATCTAGGGCAGCGCGGCGGGAAGCGACCGCTCCCTTACGGTCGCGGCTCTGATTGGGTTACCGGCCGCCCCGGAGCATCCGCCGGATAATTTCCCAGTCTCGCCGGCTGCTGGTCCGGCTCCAGCAGCAGCGCCAGGCGGTCCGGATAGTAGCGCAGCAGCTTCTCGTTTTGCCCGGGTCCGAGGTCCCGCGCCCACACGATCCGCGCCCCGTCGATATCCGCGCCGTTGTACACCCATTCGTCCTGAAACATGTGCTGCGGCAGATACCGCACGAATACCAGGATCTTGCCCGGAACGCGCGCCAACTCCTCCGCCACCGCCCGCCGCCTCGCCGGATTGCGGTGATTCAGCCCGCCCCACGTTTCGTATTGCCGCGCCTCGAGCGAAAAATCCGTCGTGTCGATCGCGTGCATCCCGTACCAGAAGATGAAGTGCGCGCAGCAGAACAGCACGATCAATCCGCCTGCCTCCTCGCCTACCGCCTGTCCCAGGATCTTCAATCGTCCGATCTGTTCGATTCCCGCGACTGCGGCCAGCACGAACAGGCAAGTCACCGCCGCGATGTAGTGGGTCTGGAACGCCGGAAAGAAGTTGGTGCCGAGCGCGAAGATCCCTAGCGTCATCGCCACCCACGCGAAGCGGTACTCGCCGAGCCTCGTCAGAAACCCGAGCGCCGCCAGATACAATGCGGGGAGGAAAAAGAAGCGGTAGTAGCGGACGCGGTACTCCAGCCGCTGCAGGAACGTCCCCAGCGTCTCCGCGCCCTGCCGGAACCCGCTCTGCATCCGGTAGTCCGTCGCCTGCTGCGGCGTCAACGCCCGATGCGGCTGCGGCGTAGCCTCGAAGGTCAGCGCCGCCGGCACGCCGTACTGCTCCTGGCTGAGCGCCTCCGGAACCGTCGTCCAGCTCCCGGTCACCGCGCGATTCTGCATGCCCGTCAGCAGCAGCGCCGGAAACAGCGCCAGCGCCGCGGCGCCCGCCGGCCGGATGTGCCGCCGGACGTCCGGCGCGCGCACGAGATCCGGCAGAAAGTACAACGCCACCGCCAGAAACAGGAAGATCGATTCGTACTGCCGGATCAGCACGTGCAGCCCGAGTCCCGCGCCCAGCAGTACCGCGTCCCGCGTGCGCCCCTGCCCGCGCAATCGCGGCAGCGCGCCGAACACCAGGCACCCCGCCGCGGCGGCCGGCGCTCCGCCCCAATAACTGTTGGTCCACGGGCTCAGCGGTCCGAACTCGATCACCGCCAGCAGTCCGCCCAGCAGCGCCCATTCCGGCGTGGTCCAGCCGCGCAGCATCCAGTAACAAAGCGAACAGAACGCCGCCACCGCCAGCAGCACTCCCGCCCACGGCAGACCGAAGACCGTCCACCCCAACGCCAGCACCAGCCCCTGCCCGAGCGGATAAATCGAACTGTACGCCGGCTCCTGGAGCACAAAGAACGTCTCGAAGAACTCCGGCATGGCGTGCGGCGGATTCGCCAGCCGCCCGTGCCGCAGCGTATCGGCAACCAGCAGGTGAGAGAACTCGTCGTACACATCGGGAGCCGGCGCCGGATGATGCGCCAGCAATGCCAGCCGCAGCGCCACCGGCAGCGCCGCCAGGATCAGCATGCAGAGCCCGGTCCGCTGCGCCAGTCGCGCCGCCGCCGGCCCGATCCACCGCCGCCACGTCAATGCAGTGAGCAGCAACGCGGCGGCCAGCCCCAGGATCAGCAGGTCGGAGGCGCCGAAGCCGATCGGATTGGGATCTTGTAGAAGTGCGCGCCGCAGCCAGGACCACAACATGGAACCTTCATTCTCGCAGAGGTTCACCGCCCCATATAGAATGGAGACGGCGCGCGTGGACGGGACGGCTTACACGGTCGAGGATCAGGTGCGGATGAGCCGCGCGGAGAATTACTTCGCCTGGCAAAGCCGTCTGGTCCACGCCGAATTGGGACGCCGGATCGTCGAGGTCGGCTGCGGGGTGGGCAACTTCACCGGCGCGTTGCTGGACCGCGATCTCGTTCTCGCCGTCGATGTCGAACCGCGGTGCATCGAACGCCTGCAGGATCGCTACCCCGGCCGTCCGAACCTCCATTGCGTCGTCTGCGACGTCGATTCCTCGCGCTTCCGCGGTCTCGCGCGATTCCAGCCCGATACCTGCGTCTGCCTGAACGTCCTCGAGCACACTCCGGACGATGCCGCCGCCACCGGCGCCATGGCCGCCGTTCTCGCGCCCGGCGGCGCCATCGTGTTGCTCCTGCCCGCCTTTCCCTCGCTCTACGGCCCCATCGACCGCAACCTCGGGCATTACCGCCGCTATCGAAAAGCGGACGTCCGTCGCCTGGCGGTCCGCGCCGGCTTGCGCCTCCGCACCCTGCGCTACTTCAACGCCCCCGGCTTCTTCGGCTGGTGGATCAACGCGCGCCTGCTCCGCCGCCAGGCGCAATCGGAGGGACAGATCCGCGTCTTCGACCGGTACCTCGTCCCGCCCATCGCGGCCCTCGAACGCGCCCTGCCGCCTCCCTTCGGACAGTCCCTGTTTGCGGTACTCGAAAAGCCATGAAGGTCTCGATCATCGTCCCCGTCTATAACGAATCCCGTACCTTCGCCGAAGTGCTCGCGCGCATCCGCCGGGCGCCGCTGCCCCAGGGCTGCTCCCGCGAAATCATCGTCATCGACGACGGTTCCACCGACGGCACCGGCCTCATCCTCCGCGGCCACGCCGATGCCGGCACCGTCATCGCCCATCACACCGGTTCGAATCGCGGCAAAGGCGTCGCCATCCGCGCCGGGATCGAGTTGGCTTCCGGCGACATCGTCCTCCTCCAGGACGGCGACCTCGAATACGATCCCAATGATTACTCGCGCCTGCTCGAACCGATCCTCCGCGGCGAGGCCGATATCGTCTACGGCTCCCGTTTCCTCGGCCATCCCGCCGGTATGGCCTGGAAGAACCGCCTCGCCAACCGCATCTTGACGGCCTCGGCCAATCTCCTCTATCGCGCCCAAATCACCGACGAAGCCACCGCGTACAAGGCCTTCCGCATGACCCTCCTGCGCGGCCTGCGGCTCGAATGCCGGCGCTTCGAATTCTGTCCGGAAGTCACCGCCAAGGTCCGCCGGCTCGGCTACCGGATTCACGAAGTGCCCGTCGGCTACAACGCCCGCGGCATCGCCGAGGGCAAGAAGATCCGCGCGCGCGATGGCGTCGAGGCCCTCTGGACCCTCCTCAAATTCCGCTTCGCGCGCCGGGCCTCCTTCACTCCACGTCTTCAAACGGCCCGTGCATCGCGGGATACGGGAGCAGGCGGGGCGGTATCGCATCCGGCTCCATCAGCCACACCTTGCGGTCCGGATAGGCTGCCTTGAGCGCGCCGTTTTCCGTGCCCCGGTCCAGCGCCCACACCACCCGCGCACTGTCGATATCGGCCCCGTTGTGGATCCATTCGCTGTAGCCGTGCGTCGAAAAGTAGCGCACGAATACCAGATGCCGCCCCGGCGCGGCATCCAGTTTCCGGTTGATCGCGATCCGCCCCTGCAGGTCCCCGTAGTTGATGCCGTCGCCGGTCTCGTACCGCACCATCGCCCGGAAAATTCCCTCGTCGCCCTGCCAGTGAATCCCGTACCAGAAGACGAATTGCGCGACGCACAAAATCAGCAGCCACCGCGCCGCCCTCCGCCCGCCCGGCTTCCATTGGCTGAGTCTCTCGAAGCCCAGAATCGCCGCCAGCAGCAACAGGCTCGTCGCCGCCGCCACGTACTGCGGGAAGAAATAAGGATACAAGCCGCTTCCTGCGGCAAACAGCACACACGTCAGCGCGATCCACTTGTAGCGCGATTCCCCTAGCAGCGGCAGGAAGAAGACCAGCGCCACCAGCATCGGCGCCGAATAGAAAAAGCGGTAGAACCCGGCACGGCTGCCGATTCGCTCCAGGTACGCCGCCACCGTGTCGGTAGGCCCGTGCACCATAGCCTGCCCCTCGTAGTACAGTTGCTGCGACTGCGTCAGTTCGGCGTGCGGCGTCGCGTTCGGCTCAAACGTGAACGTGGTGGGCACTCCGTACTCGTAGCGGCTCAGCGAGTAGGGCAGCGTCGTCCAACTGCCGGTGACGGCGCGATCCTGCAGAAGCTGCAATCCCGCAAACGGCAGCAGCGCGAGCACCGCCGGTACCGCCGCCCTCCCGATGCGGCGCCACTCCCCGCGCTTCAGTTCCGGGAGGAAAAACAGCACCACGCTGGCGTCCAGAAACAGGCTCTCGTACGGCCGCGTGAGCATCTGCAGCCCGATGCCGATCCCCAGCGCCACCGAATCGCGCGCTAGAAACCGCCCCCGGATCCGCGGCAGCGCGCCGTACACCAGGCACCCCGCAATCGCCGAAACCGGTCC
>JBBIQR010000115.1:0-13520 GCA_037442245.1 Candidatus Solibacter sp.
CTCCAAACCCGTCGCATGCAACAGTAGCCGTAGCGCAGGCCTCCCGGCCGGCCCCTTTTGCCGTACGGTAGACCTCCCGGCCTACCGCGTTCTTTAGTGCCGCGTCTGGTGCCCTGACGCCTCCCACCGGCTGCACGTCAGGTCCACCACCGCCAGCCACGCGCTTTCCCCTTGCTCGACTTTGCGGTATAGAGCGAGGTATTCCGGCTTCTTCAAGCCCATCCCGGCAAACGCCAGAAAGTACGCGCCCTCGCCGGTGAACTCCACGATCTGCTCTTTGTTCCACTTCTTCGGATTGGAAAGGAACGGCGTCAGATAATCGACCACGGTGGAGAGCGACGCTCCGTTCCTGGCCTGCGCGGCCCACAGGTCCACGCCGTTCACCTGCGCGATGCGGCACACCGTCGCCATCGCTTCCAAATTGAAGACTGAATACGACAGCGACCGGGTGCGCGATTCCTCCCGCGGCGCCGCGCCGCTGGCCAGAATCTGCTTGCCGATGTTTTGCTCGCGGTACCACGCCTCCGCCATCCGCATCGCCGCGTCGTCGCCCGCGAACGCCGCCACCGCCAGAGTCTGCGCGGTCCACCAGGTGGCGTGATTGTTGCCGCTGTTCTTCTCCTCCAGGCCGTGCTCGGACGCCGCCAGCCAGTGCAGGTACTCGTGGAACCAGCGGCGCACGGCAGCTTCTTCCCGCGCGTCCCACTCGCCGGTCTCGGCTAGAAACTCCATCCCCTGAATCGCGCGGATGAAGACTCTCCCGTCCAGCACGCCCGAACCGCGGCCGTTGTTGAAGTTGCGTACCGCCTGCGCGTACTCGAGCGACGGGTTCATGCGGGTCTTCGGGTCCAGGAACCAGACGTGCACGATGTGCGCCGCGCGCCGCGCGTAGCGCGGTTCGTCCAGCAGATACGCCGCGGCGCCCAGCGTGAAGACCGCGTCGCTCATGGCGTTGAGCGCGTTTTTGTTGGCCATGAAGCGGTCGGGATTCACCTGCCCGTCCTTGCGCACGTAGGGCGCCCTGGGATCGGCTTGCGGCCACCAGTAGGGCGCCTGGCTATAGTAGTCGTGCGCGTCCACATCCACTCCCGCGGGACGCTCGAAGGTCACGCTCCACGGTCCCTCCCGCGAGCGGCGCTCAGCCTCCAGCCGCAGCCGGCGCACCGGCTCGATGGTCCACGCCTCCTTGCGGACGACAGCGCTATGCATGGGCTCCGCCTCGGCTTCGGACACGAGCGTCCACGAATTGGCCGCCGCGCAGGCACACGCGCACAGGGCGAGCGCCGTCATGGATACGAATCTCATTGGTAGAAGTGTAGCGCGTGCCGGGTTAGCCGAGTCCGCTTCTCCGCGCGGCGTTTCCGCCCGGCCGCCTCCGGGTTTCACTCTCAGGCGCTTCGGACGCCTCGGACTCCCGCCGTGTTTCATGACGCTCCATCGCCTTCCATGGTAGTTCATGGCGGCGCGCGCGCCACCCGGACATAATAGGATCGTGCGTACGCTTCTGGCTTTCTGGCTGCTGGCCGCCGGCGCCGCGGCGCAATCCGCCGGCGATCTCGAGGCCGTGGTCTCCACCGATCTCGGCTCCTTCCGCTTCGAGTTCGCCCCGGACGCCGCGCCCAAACATGTGGAGCACTTCATCCGGCTGGCGCGCGAGGGTTACTACGACGGCGGCGCCTTCCACCGCGTGGTGGCGTGGGGCATCATTCAAGGCGGCGACCCGCTGCTCAAGGATCCGAAGACGCCGCGCAACCTGTGGGGCTCTGGCGGGCTGAATCAGCTCGCCGGCGAGTTCAGCGCGATGAAGCACGAGCGCGGCGTCGTCTCCACCGTCAGCCTTCCCGGCAAGCCCGATAGCGACGGCGCGCAGTTCTTCGTGTGCGTGCAGGCGCAGCCCGCGCTCGACGGCAAGTTCAGCGCCTTCGGCCGCGTCACCGAAGGCATGGACGTGGTCGAGAAGATTTCGCAATCGCCGGTGGATGCGTCCGGACTGGCGGAGAAGCCGGTGCGCATCCTCAAGGTGACAATCGAAAAGAAAAGGGTCGAGCCTTTCCTCAACGCGCCGGTCGAGGAGCTTCGCAAAACCGTAACCATGCGCACGACGCTCGGCTCCATCCGGATCCAGATGGAGCCCGGCTGGGCGCCGGAACACGTGCGCAACTTCCTCAAGCTCGTCGCTACCGGCTGGTACGATGGCACCGCCTTTCATCGCGTGGTGAAGGGCTTCGTGGTGCAGGGCGGGATGGGCAACACGCGCGTGGGCGCGGCGGTGCACCCGGCCGACCGGTGGGTGCGTCCGTTAAAGGCGGAGTTCCGCGCCGATGTGAAGCACACCCGCGGCATCGTCTCCATGGCCCGCGGCGACGACCCGGATTCCGCCACCACATCCTTCTTCCTGATGCTCGGCGACGCGCCGCACCTCGACGGCAAGTACACCGCGTTCGGCCGCGTGGTCGAAGGCATGGAGGTGCTGGACGCTTTTGAGAAAGAGGAGGTCGACGGCGAAACGCCGAAGCGCCGCCTGGAACTGATCGAAGCGAAGATCGACCGGTAGCGCGCCCGCCGCGCCGTTACGCCAGAATCTGCTTCACCACGTACGCCTTCTCCTGCCCGGTGAGCCGCACGTCCAAGCCCTGGTGCGGGTACGAGAAGCGGTCGTGATCGATCCCGAACTGGTGCAGGATGGTCGCCTGGAAATCGCGTACGTGCACCGGATCCTTCACGATGTTGTAGCTGAAATCGTCGGTCTCGCCGTGCACCACTCCGCCCTGAATCCCGCCACCCGCCATCCACAGGCTGAAGCACCGCGGGTGATGGTCGCGCCCGTAATCGGTGTGGGTCAGCTTCCCCTGGCAGTAGACGGTGCGCCCGAACTCGCCGGCCAGAATCACCAGCGTATCGTCCAGCAGGCCGCGCTGCTTGAGGTCCTGCACCAGCGCCCAGCACGGCTGATCGATCTCCTTGCACTGCGCCGGCAGCACTTCGGGCAGCAACCCGTGAACGTCCCACCCGCGATGGTACACCTGGACGAACCGCACCCCGCGCTCCACCAGCCGCCGCGCCATCAGGCACGTTTGCGCGAACGACCCCGGCTTGTTGCGCGCGTCCTCTCCGTACATCTGCCAGGTGTGCGCCGGCTCCTCGCGCAGGTCCGTCAACTCCGGTACCGATGCCTGCATGCGGAACGCCATCTCGTATTGCGCGATGCGCGTCTTCGTCTCCGGATCGCCCAGCTTCTGATAGGTGAGCTGATTCATCTGGGCGAGCCCGTCCAACATGCGGCGCCGCACCGGGGCCGTGACGCCGTCCGGGTTGTTCAGGAACAGCACGGGATCGCCCGAACTGCGCAGCGTCACGCCCGAATATTGCCCGGAGAGAAAGCCCGCGCTCCACAGCCGCGCCGAAATCGCCTGCACGTTCGCCTTGGGATGGTAGTGCTTGGCCTGCAGGACCACGAACGTGGGCAGGTTCTGATTCATGCTGCCCAGCCCGTAGCTGATCCACGAGCCGATGCACGGGCGCCCCGCGATCATGAACCCGGTCTGAAAGAACGTGATCGCCGGCTCGTGATTGATCGCCTCCGTATTCATGCTGCGGATGATCGCGATATCGTCCGCCATCCGCGCGGTGTACGGCAGCAGTTCGGAGATCCACGCGCCCGACCGGCCGTACTGCGCGAATTTGAAGATGGACGGTGCGATCGGAAAGCGCGATTGCCCGCTGGTCATCGTCGTCAGCCGCTGCCCCTGCCGGATGGAATCGGGCAGATCCTGGTCGAACATGGCGTCCAGCTTGGGCTTGTAGTCGAACGTCTCCATCTGCGGCGGCGCGCCCACCAGGTGCAGGTAGATACAGCGCTTCGCCTTGGCCGGGAAATGCGGCAGCCCGGGCAAGCCGCCCACCGCCGGACCGCTCACCACCGGCGCCGCCGCCGCGCGCTCCTCGCCCAGCAGTGTCGCCAGCGCCAGCGCGCCGATGCCCTGCGCCCCGCGCGCGAAGAAGCGCCGCCGCGTCTCTGCGAGCGCCATCGGCCGCGCGGTTTCGTCGAGCGGGTGCGCACCCGGCGCACAGGAGCGCCGCGACGCGCGATCGAGTTCGTGCGCCTCCCTGCAGTAGTGCCCTTCCTCGTCCGGGCGGAGGATGTCGCGGCTCATCGGTTCAGCACCTCGTCCAGGTTCAGCAGTTGGTTCACCAGCATGGTCATGGCGGCGTAATCGGCCTGTGCCAGCGCGGGATCGGCTTTGCGCGCGCCGGTGTCGAGCAGCGCCGCCGCGCCCTCGGGATCCTGCGCGTAGTGCTCGCGGAAGGCATCGAACGACTGGCGCGCGATCTGCCGCTCCTTCACGGTGAGCGGCCGGATGAGCACGCGGGCGGCGATGTAGTCGAGCTGTTCGTCGAAGCCGGAGGAGTTCTCCATGCCGCGGCCGGCCAGCACTTTGGCGGCTTCCACAAACTGCGGATCGTCCATCGTCACCAGCGCCTGCAGCGGCGTGTTGGTCCGCTCGCGGCGCACCGTGCAGTTTTCCCGCGTGGGCGCATTGAAGATCTCCATGCTCGCCGGCGGCGCGGCGCGCTTCCACAGCGTATACAGCGAGCGCCGGTAGAGCCCGTCGCCCGCATCGCGCTTGTAGAACCGCGTGTTCGACCCCTCCATCGCGACCGCTTCCCACACGCCTTCCGGCTGATACGGCCGCACCGGCGGACCGCCCAACTCGGGCGCCAGCAGCCCGCTCGCCGCCAGCGCATAATCGCGAATCGTTTCCCCATCCAGGCGGAATCGCGCACCGCGGCTCAGCAGGCGGTTGTCCGGGTCCTTCGCCAGTTTCTCCGGGGTGACGGCCGCCGCCTGCCGGTAGGCCGCGGAGAGCAGAATCTGGCGGTAGAAGCGCTTCACGTCCCAGCCGCTTTCGCGGAAGTCCACCGCCAGCCAGTCCAGCAGTTGCGGATTGGAAGGCGGCTCGCCCTGACTGCCGAAATCGTCCACCGTTTTGACGATGCCGGTGCCGAAGACTTCCTGCCACATGCGGTTTACCGCGACCCGCGCGGTCAGCGGCTGCTCCGGCGTAAACAGCCACTCCGCGAAGCCCAGCCGGTTATGCGGCATCGCCGATGTCATGGGCGGCAGCACCGCCGGTGTGCGCGACTCCACGCGGTCGCGTTTCTGATCGTAGGCTCCGCGATACAGCACATACGCGAAGGGCTGCGCGTCCTTGCGCTCCTCCATGATGAGAGTGTTGGCTCCGCGGCGCTCGATGGCGTACGCCTCCTCCTCGAGTTCGGTTTTCTCTCTCACCAGCGCGCGGTAGCTGTCGTCGTAGTGGAAGCGGTAGTAGTCCAGCAGCGCCGCGCGGTCTTCGTCGCCGCGCTGTGCCTCGTCGCGGGTGAGCGCGCCCTCCACCGAGGTCCACTCGCCCGCCAGCACCGCCTCGCTCCCGGTCAGCGCGCGGTCGAAGATCCGCAGGTCCGCGACCGCGCCGGCGGCGAGCGATTTGCCGATGGTGAGCGGCGCGCCCTCGCCGAGTTCGCCCTGTAGCTCCGCCGTCTGTCCGGAAAGCCCGCGAGGCGGCGCGGCGTGACCGTTCACGTACAGCGCGAGCCCGTATTGGCGGCGCGACCCGTCATAGGTGGCGACCACGCTGTTCCATTCCCCGCGCCGCAGATCCAGCGCTTCCGGCGCGCGCACTTCGATCGAGCGTCCGCCGTCTCCCACCAGCCGCAGCCCCACGGAGGCGCCGCTCACGTCGAGCGCCCATCCGCGGCCCTTCTCTTTCGCGTTCTGCTGCGCCGCGATGACGTAGTTCTTCTTCGCGGCCGGCAGCAGGAAGCGCACGCTGATCGAGAACGGCTGCGCGGGATCGAGTTTCGGCGCCTTCGCGGCGTTGACCCCGCCGCTTTCCGGGAACACGACCGCCGCAATTCCCGGCACGTCCGCCTCGCCAAGCCGCTGATCCCCCGGCGCCGCCGCCAGTGCGCGCACGTCCGCCGCGAAGATCTCGTCCTTCGCCTCCAGCGGATGCGTCATCGCGCCGATCGCGAGTTTCTCCCGCCATCGCGCGAACGCCTCGGACGGCGCCTGCGCCGCTTCCGCCATCTCCGCCCGGACCTTCTTGAGCCGCTGCCCGGTCTGCTCCCACTTCGCGCGATCCGCCGGCGCCGGCACGAAGATCGTGGGCGGCGGATCTTGCACATTGCCATCCATGATCTTCTGCGTGGTGTTGCGGAAAAACGCGCCCAGCCCGTAGAAATCCTTCTGCGAAATGGGATCGAACTTGTGGTCGTGGCAGGTGGCGCAGCCCACCGTGAGCCCCAACCACACCGCGGCGGTCGTGTCGGCGCGGTCCTTGGCGTAGATCTCCGCGTACTCGTCCTCGATGATGCCGGCTTCGTTGGTGGTGACGCCGCAGCGATGGAATCCGGTGGCGATCATCTGGTCGAGCGTCGGGTTGGGCAGCAGGTCGCCGGCCAGTTGCTCGATGCTGAAGCGGTCGAACGGCTGGTCGCGGTTGAACGCCGCCACTACCCAATCGCGGTACGGCCAGATCTCGCGGTAATTGTCGAAGTGGATACCGTGGGTATCGCCGTAGCGTGCCGCGTCCAGCCAGAAGTGCGCCCGCTGCTCGCCATAGTGCGGCGAGGCGAGGTAGCGGTCCACCATGTGCTCGTAGGCTTGCGGCGACGCGTCCTTCAGGTAAAGCTCGATCTCCGCCGGCGCCGGCGGCAGCCCCGTCAGGTCCAGCGCCACGCGCCGCAGCAGCGTGCGCCGGTCCGCCTCCGGCGCGGGAGTCAGGCCCGCGGCCTCGATTCCGCGCAGCACGAAGCGGTCGATGGGGCCGCGCACCCAGGCCGCGTTGCGCACCGCGGGGGGCGTGGGCTTCACGGGCGCGCGGAACGCCCAGTGCTCCTGCCACGGCGCGCCCTGCGCGATCCAGCGCTTCAGCACCTCCACCTGCGCCGCGTCCAGCGTCTTGTGCGCGTAGGGCGGCGGCATGCGCCGGTTGACATCGGGCGCGCTCACCCGCTGATAGACCAGGCTGGCCTCCGGCTTGCCCGGCACGATGGGCGTGCCGTTCTTGCGCGCCGCCAACGCGCTGTCCTTCAGGTCGAGCCGCAGCCCGGCCATGCGGGTGCCGGAGTCCGGCCCGTGGCACTGGAAGCACTTCTCCGAAAGCAGCGGGCGCACTTCGCGCTCGAAATTGACGGGCGACTCGGCCCAGGCCGCCGGCAGAGCCAGCAGCAGCAGCAGCACAATCAGCATCCCTCTCTCCGCCTCGAATTCCTGCTGCGTAATAGTCTATCCGAACCCGAGGGACCGTGGTCGTCTGAACACGCACAAGCCGGGCGCGCCCCTTTTCAGCGCCGTCCGTCGCGCAGCGGCACGGCGAGACGCCCGCCCAGGCGCATCGTCTTCGTGTCGTACGCAAAGCGTCCGCCGCAATCCAGGCACACCACATACGACTCGCCGGCCGGTTCCTCGCCGCGACGCACCGGCGTCACCGGACGGCTGAGCCGCTTGTGGCTGCACCGGAAAAGCAGATTGAGCAGGGAATCCTTCATGTCCGGTGTTCTTCTTTTCATCGTGACAGGCGGATGCCGGATGGCGATGTGCGATTCCTCGCGCTCCCGGCCGGGAAGTGGACGGGAACGGACAACGCGATCTACGCCGTCTGCACCAGGCGGGGCAGGATCTCGCCGGCCGGACCCCGCAGCGCGCAGTCCGCCGCATCCGAGTAAGGCGTCTCCTCCGTGTTCACCTCGACGACTCGCGCCCCCGAATGCCGCGCGTAGGGAATCAGCCCCGCGGCGGGATACACGTTCGCGCTGGTGCCGATCACCAGGAACACCTGCGCCGACGCCACCGCGTGCTCGGCCTCCTGCATCATCCCACCGGGCAGCGCCTCCCCAAACCAGACCACTCCCGGACGCGCGAGCCCTCCGCACTGGCAATGCGGAGGCAGTTTCGGCAGCGGCGCCCGCCGGTCCGGCCAGTCGGCGCCGCACTCCGTACACCGCAGCCGCCAGATGTCGCCGTGCAGCTTCAGAATCCTGCCGCTGCCCGCGCGATCGTGCAGCCCGTCCACGTTTTGCGTGATCAGGGTGAAGATGCGTTTCCGCTTTTCCAGTTGCACCAGCGCAAGGTGGGCGGCGTTCGGCAGCGCCTGCGCGATGGCTTCGCGGCGCCAGTTGTACCACTCCCACACCAGCCGCGGATCGCGCGCGAACGCCTCCGGCGTGGCCAGATCCCCGGCGCGAAAGTTGTTCCACAAGCCGCCCGCGCCGCGAAACGTGGGCACGCCGCTTTCAGCCGAGATGCCCGCGCCGGTGAGCACGGCGACAGCTTCCGCCTCGGCGATCCAGCGGCGCGCTTGCTGGTACTCGGGTTCGGACAAGCCCGTATTGTAACCGCGCGCCCGCTTTAAGATGGAAGAGTCATGTACGTGCGCGTTCATCCCGCCGACAACGTCGCCATCGTCGCCTCCCCGGAAGGCGTGGACGCGCGCGAGCACATCCCGCAATCGCACAAGATCACCCTGCGCGATCTCTCTGCCGGCGATGCCGTGGTGCGCTACGGCCACGTGATCGGACGCCTCAATCGCGCGCTGCCCGAGGGCTCCTGGGTGCGCGAGGAGTTTCTCGAAATGCCCGCCGCACCGCCGCTGGACGAACTCCCGCTCGCCACCGCGCCGCCGCCCGATCCGGAACCCCTCACCGGCTTCACCTTCGAGGGCTACCGCAACCCGGATGGCAGCGTGGGGACGCGCAACCTGCTCGGCATCGCGGCCACCGTGCAGTGCGTCGCGCCGACCATCGATTACGCCGTGGAACGTCTGCGCCGGGAGGTGCTGCCGCGCTACCCGAACGTGGACGGCGTGGCCGGCGTCACCCACTCCTACGGCTGCGGCGTGGCTATCGAAGCGCCCGGCGCGCAGGTCCCGATTCGCACCCTGAAGCACATCGCGCTGCACGCCAACCTGGGCTCGGATCCCCTGCTGGTGAGCCTGGGCTGCGAGAAACTCCAGCCGGCGAAACTGCTCGGACCCGCACTCCCCCTCCTCGGCGAAGACCACGTGATCCGCCTGCAGGATCATCGCGGATTCGCCGACATCGTGAACGTCATCATGGAAGCCGCCGAGAAGCGGCTGGCCGTGCTCGACCGCCGCCGCCGCGTCACCTGCCCCGCCTCGGACCTGGTCGTCGGACTGCAATGCGGCGGCAGCGACGCTTTCAGCGGCGTCACCTGCAATCCCGCGGTAGGCTACGCCGCCGACCTGCTGGTCCGCGCGGGCGCCACCGTCCTGTTCAGCGAAGTCACCGAAGTGCGCGACGCCATCCACCTGCTCACGCCGCGCTGCGCCAGCGAAGACGTCGCGCGCGCGCTGGTCCGCGAGATGCGGTGGTATGACGAATACCTGGCGCGCGGCGAGGCCGACCGCAGCGCCAACACGACCCCCGGCAACAAGCGCGGCGGACTCGCCAACATCGTCGAAAAGGCGCTGGGCAGCGTCGCCAAGGCGGGCACCACCGCCATCCGCGCGGTCGCCTCCCACGGCGAGAAGGTCACCGCCCGGGGACTGGTCTTCGCGGCCACTCCGGCCAGCGATTTCATCTGCGGCACCCAGCAACTCGCCAGCATGAACCTGCACGTGTTCACCACCGGCGAGGGCACTCCCTACGGACTCGCCATGGTCCCGGTGGTCAAGGTCTCCTCGCGGACCGCGCTCGCCGAAAAGTGGCCGGACCTCATCGATATCGACGCCGGCCCCATCGCCACCGGAGGCGCCACGATCGAGGAAATCGGCTGGAACATTTTCCGCTTCATCCTGGCAACCGCCGGAGGGCGGCGCACGTGGGCCGAGCACTGGGGCCTCGCCAACGCGCTCTCCCCCTTCAATCCCGGACCGGTGACCTGACCCATGCCGCGAACTCTGCTGCTGCTCTGCGCCCTGGCCGCTCTCGGCGGCGCGCAGGACGATCCCGAGCACACATTGCCGCCCTGGACCCCCGGGGTGATGGAGATCCACCAGATCTCGACCGGACGCGGCAACGCCGCGTTCTTCATCCTGCCCGACGGCACGACCATGCTGGTGGATGCCGGCGCGGCGCCGGACGGCATCGCCGAAACCGATCCGCATCCCGACTCGAGCCGCAGTCCCGGAGAGTGGATCGCCCGCTACATCCGCCGCCATCTGCCCGCCGGCGTCAAGCGGCTCGACTGGGTGCTCATCACCCACTTCCAGCCCGACCACATCGGCGGCTTGACCGCCGTGGGCGAGGATCTCCCGATCGCCACCCTGATCGATCGCGGCTGGCCCGATTACAACTACCCGGCGCCGGACGCCGCGCCCGCCGGTTACCGCAGCTACGTCGTGGGCAAGCACGCCGACGGCATCCCGATCGAGCGCTTCCTCCCCGGGTCCGGCAGCCAGATTCACCTGGTGCACCGCGCCTCCGGGTACCCTACCTTCGACATCCGCAACATCGCCGGCAACGGCGAAGTGTGGACCGGCGAGGGCGATTCCACGCGCGCCTTGTTTCCTCCGCTCGACAAACTCGCCCCCCAGGAGCGGCCCACCGAGAACATGTGCAGCCTGGGAATCCGCGTGAGCTACGGCCGTTTCCGCTACTTCACCGGCGGCGACCTGCCGGGCACAGCGGACCCAGGGTATCCGGCGTGGCAGGCGATGGAAGCCGCGGTCGCACCCGCGATCGGGCGCGTCGACGCCCACCTGGTCAACCGGCACGGCGCTACCGGCGAGGAGACGGAGGCGTTTCTCTCCGCGCTGCAATCGCTGGTCCTGATCGTGCCCTCCTGGGCGCCCGGCCATCCCGCGGCGGACACCCTGAAGCGCATCCTGAACAGCCGTCTCCCGCCGGATTCGCGGCAGGTCTTCGCCACCGACCTGCGCCCCGCCGCGCGTCTCGTGCTCGGCGAGCGCACCCGCGGATTGGCGGCGCCGCCCGGCCACATCGTGCTGCGCGTGGCCGATGGAGGCGAGAGCTACCGGGTTTACGTGCTGGATGCCTCCGATGAAGCGGATCGCGTGCTCGCCATGCGCGGTCCCTTCCGCGCCGCCAGCCTCTGATCCTCCCGCGCCTTCAGGAGATGATCCCCTTCCGCACCGCGTACAGGATCAGTTCCGGCACGCTGTGGATCTCCAGCTTCTGCAAAATGTGGCCGCGGTGCGTCTCCACCGTCGTCAGGCTGATATTCAGCATGTTGGCCACCTCTTTGTTCGCCCGCCCCTCGGCGATCAGTTGCAGGATCTCGCGCTCGCGGTCGCTGAGCAGGTCGTAGCGGTCTTCCAGCCCGCGCTGTTGCAGGCGGCTGATGTAGTCCTCCTGCAAGAGCCGCGCCACCTTGCGGGTGAGAAAGGAGCGCCCCTCGACGACCGAGCGGATGGCCTGCACCACCTCGCTCCGCATGGAATCCTTCAGCAGATACCCCTTGGCCCCGGCTTTCAAGGATCCCAGCACGTAGCTTTCATCCTGGTGCATGCTCAGGATCACGACCCCGATTTTCGGATTCGCCGCCAGGATGCGGCGGGTCGCTTCCATGCCGTTGAGGTTCGGCATGGCCAGGTCCATCAGGACCACGTCGGGCGTCGAGGTTTCGGCAAGCCGGACGCTTTCGCGGCCGTCGGCGGCTTCCCCCACCACCGCCATATCGGGCTCGTGTTCGAGCAGCGCGCGCAGCCCGTCGCGCACTACCGTATGGTCGTCAGCCAGCAGGATTCGAATCGGCTTCATGTCCGTTCCTCGGGTCCAACTCGGCCACCGGCAGGACCGCCACAATCCGCGTGCCCCGCCCCGCCTCGCTGGCGATCTGGAGTTTGCCTCCCAGGCGGCGCACCCGTTCTTCCATCCCCAGAATACCCAGGCCGCGCGTAAACCGCGTGTCGAACCCCGCGCCGTCGTCCTGCACCGTGAGGTTCACCTTGCGGCGCTCCCGCCGCACCATCACCTCGACCGTGCGCGCGTTGGCGTGCCGCACCGCGTTGTTCACCGCCTCCTGCACCAGCCGGTAGATGCACGTGCGGTGCTCGTCGGGCAGGCTGTCGATGCTTTCGTCGGCCGCCACCATCACGTTGCGCCCGGTGCGTTTGCTGGTTTCGCGCGCGTGCCAGTTGAGCGCCGGCGCCAGCCCCAGGTCGTCCAGCATGGATGGCCGCAGCAGCAGCGCGAGGTCGCGCACCTGGTTGATGGTCCTCTCAGCCAGCGTCTTGATCGACGCCATGTGCTCGCGCGCCGCCGTCAGGCCGGACGCGTATTCCGCTCCCTCCGTCTCCATCAGAATCGCGGAGAGCGACTGCCCTACTTCGTCGTGCAGTTCGCGCGCCAGCGAGCGCCGTTCGTTTTCCTGCGCGCGCAGCAGGAGCGAAGAGAGTTCCTGCAGGTCCGCGCGCCGCCGGTCGAGTTCCCGCTCCAGCCGCAGCGTGAAACCGATCGTCAGCAGCGCCAGTATCAGGCCTCCCGCGAGCGTGCCGCCAAATGTCAACACCAGAGAGTGGCGCAGACTGTCGGCCGAGGCGATCGACTGCGCTTCGGCGTGCGTCAGCCCGGTCTCGTTGACGCTGGCGATCCGGTCGGCGATCTGCAGCATCGTGGTGCGCCGCGGCACCAGTTCGTTATAGAAGAACGAAAGCCGCAGGCGGTCGCGTTCCTGCTGCGACCACGCCATGGTGCCGTCCAGGACCTTCCAGTAGGTCTCGATCTCCGTGCGCAGCGTGCGGAACGGTTCGCGCTCCTCCGGTTCCAGGTGGCGCGCATAGGCGTCCAGCAGGTCGCGGGTCTCGCGCTGTACCGTGGCCAGGTGCTCGGCCTGAACTCCCGCCGTGCGCGCGTCTGGCGAGAGCAGAAAATCGCGCACGTACGTGCCGCTCAGGTAGATTTCGGAGCGGATGCGGTCCAGCGCCCGCAGGCGGTCCAGGAAGACCCGGCGCGCCTGGACCTCCGCGCCCCGCACCCGCTCGATGGTGAGCAGGGTGCCGGCCGCCGCCGCCAGTACGCACACCAGCAGTCCGCCGAAGCCGAGGGAGAGGACCACCCACGAGGGCTTGCGGCGGCTTTCGCCCGCCGCCGCCCGGTCCGATTGCGAGAACAGTATAGAGCCAGACCTCTTTCCATTTCGAGTGTAGTGCAATCCGTCAGCCGCAAAAATCCTGTGCGGACAGGATTTCCCTCTCGCCCCGCAAAGGGTACCAATGGAGATTAGGGACAAGGATTCACATGACAAAAGCCCAACGACGAACTGCGATCGCGATCGCAATGCTCTCTGTGCTCACCGCGGCCTGCGCGAAGAAGAAGCCTATCAGGTTTTGCAGCGCCGGGCCCGCGAAGCGCGCCTCCCGCTGCGGCAGGCGGCCGAAGCGGTGCTGGCCGAGGTACACAAATAACTCGGTTGAGATTTTGTGCAAGCTAGACTTGACGGGCCGGGGCGAAATCGCTAAAATGCCTCTGTAAGTTGAAAACAAAATATCCAGCCGGGCCCAGTCGCCCACAGCGTGCTCAGAACACTGGCATGT
>JBBIQR010000116.1:0-3280 GCA_037442245.1 Candidatus Solibacter sp.
CAGATCCACCTCGGTGTGCTGCCAGCCCCCGCCCAGCGCCTTGATCAGCAGCACCGTCGAATCCATCCGCCGCCGCAGCAGATCCACCTGCACCCGCTGATTGGTCAGCGCGATGGTCTGCGCGCTCACCACCTCCAGGTAGGTCACCAGCCCGCCCGTGTAGCGCTGCATCGCCAGATCCAGCGAGCGCTCCGCCGCCGCCACCGCCGCGCGCTGCGCCTCCACTTCCTGCTCCAGGGTGCGCAGCGTGGAAAGCGCGTCCTCCACCTGCTGGAACGCCTCGATCGCCGACTCCCGGTAGTTCGCTACCGTCAGGTCGTAGCTCGCTACCGCGCCCTGCTCGGCCGCGCGCCGCCGCCCCGCGTCGTAGATCGTCTGCAGCGCCGTCGGACCCAGCGCCCAGAACCGGCTCGGCCACGTGATCCAGTTGACGATCGAATCCCCCTGCACTCCGCCCGCCGCCGTCAGGAACAGGGCAGGGAAGAACGCCGCCTGCGCGATTCCCACCTGCTCGTTGGCCTCGGCCACCCGCCGCTCCGCCGCCGCCACATCCGGACGCCGCTCCAGCAACTGCGACGGCATCCCCGCCGGGATCACCGGCGGCGGTCCGTTCAGCGGCGCCACCGCCAGCGTGAGCGATTCCGGCGTACGCCCCGCCAGCACCGCGACCGCGTGCTCGAACTGCGCCCGCGCCACCCCGATCTCCACCGCCTGCGCGCGCGTTGTCTCGAGTTGCGTGCGCGCCTGCGCCACTTCCGCCCCCGAAGCCAGCCCGCCCGCGAATTGGCTCTCGGTCAGGTCCAGCGCCCGCTGGTACGCCACCAGCGTCCGGTCCAGCAGTTGCTTCTGCGCGTCCAGGCTGCGCAACTCGAAATAGTCGATCGCCATCTCCGCGTGCAGGCTCAGCCGCACCGTGGCCAGGTCCGCCGCGGTCGCCTGCACCTCTTCCCGCGCCGCCGCGACCGTGTGCCGGATCCTCCCCCAAGCATCCAGCTCATACGAGAAATCGAGCGGCGCAGTCAAGTTGCTGAACTCGCCGATCTGCGGAGGATGCCCCGCCGTCCGCCCCGATAGCCGGTTGGTGGTCACCGCCGCCCCCACACTCACCTGCGGGTATAGCGCCGACCGGCTCTGTGCCGCCAGCGCGCGTGCCTCCCGGAAACGCGCCTCCGCCCCCTGCAGCGTCTGGTTGGATACGTCCACCTGCGCCTCGAGCTCGTCCAGTTCCGCGATCCCGAACACACGCCACCAGTCTTCGCGCAGGCTCGCCTCCGCCGGCTGCGCCTGCTTCCAGCCAGTGGACTCCTTGTACTCCGCCGGCGGCTGCCCGTGATCGGCGGGCGCGGTTAGCACCGCCGGACGCGAGTACCGCGGACCCACCGCGCACCCCGTCATCGCGATCGCCGCCGCCAGGCAGGCCCCCGGTAACCGGCGCCTCACTTCTGCTCCGCTCCCGGTTTGGTTTTCGCGATCCGCACCGCCGTCCCCGAAACCAGCGAGTCCGAGGGATCTTCGATCACCAGGTCCGCCGTCGTCACTCCGGACGCCAGTTCCACCGTGTTGCCGAAATCCCGCCCGATCGCCACCGGCACCAGCACCGCCTTGTCATCACGCACCACCGCCACCTGCAACCCCTCCGAGCGGAAGATGAGGGTGTTCGCCGGCAGCATCACCGCGCCCGGACGCGAACCCAGGTGCAGGTGCACCGAAACGAACGCGCCCGGCAGCAGCACGCCCGACGGATTATCCACGTCGACCTCCGTCAGCAGCGTGCGGGTCGCCGGGTCGATCGCATTCGCCGTCCGCGCGATCTTGCCCGGAAACACCCGCCCCGGGAGCTCGGCCAGCGTCAGATCCGCGCTCTTTCCCTCCGTCGCCGCCCGCGAGTACGTCTGCGGCACGTTGACGAACACCCGCAGCCGGTCCGTCGCCGCCAGGTCGAACATCTCCTTCCCCGCCGTGTTCGCCCCCGCGTTGATCAGCGCCCCGATATCGATGTTGCGCGCCGTGATCACGCCGTCGAACGGCGCGTACACCTTCTGGAACCGCTGCGTCTCTTCCAACCGGTGCACGTTGGACATGGCCGAATCCACCGTCGCCTTCTTCGCCGCCAGGTCGCCGGTCTTGTTATCCACGTCCTGCTTGGCCACCGCCTCGGTCTTGAACAGGTTTTCGTAGCGCTCCGCCGTGGTCCGCGCCAGTTCGAAATTAGCCTGCGCGGTAGCCAGGTCCGCGCGCGCCTGATCCAGTTGCCGGTCGATCTCCGGCGTCTCGATCTCCACCAGCAGTTGCCCTGCCTTCACCCGGCTGCCGATGTCGAAGTACCACTTCTTCAGATATCCGTTGACCCGCGCGAAAATCGGCGTCGCCACGAACGCCTGCATGTTGCCCGGCAGCACCAGTTCCTCCGAACCCGGGCTTGGCTTCGGAGCCACCACCGCCACCGTCGGCACCGCCATGTCCAGCGTTGCCTTCTTGAGCAGCGTATCCGCCTCTACGCGCGTCCGGATCCCCGAATGAATCGCCGCGTAAAGCGCCGCCGCGCCGGCTACGACGGCCAGCACCAGCACGATCCGGGTCAGCGGTCTCATCCCCCGCCGCCCTTCCGCCGCTTCCACTTCACTGCGCTTCGCCTGTTCGATTTCTTCCATCCTCATCCGTCTTTTACCCGCGTTTACTCCGCCCGGCCGGTATCCGCCGGCTTCGCTTCCCTGCGGCCGTGCAGCAGGGCGAACACCGCCGGCACGAAAATCAGCGTGGCCACCGTCGCCACCAGCAATCCGCCGATCACGGCGCGCCCCAGCGGCGCGTTCTGTTCGCCGCCTTCCCCCATCCCCATCGCCATCGGCACCATCCCGATGATCATCGCCAGCGCCGTCATCAGCACCGGCCGGAACCGCGTCTCGCCCGCCGCCAGCGCCGCGCCTACCGGATCTCCCGTCGCCTCCAGCACGTCCTTGGCGAACGCGATCACCAGGATGCTGTTGGCCGTCGCCACCCCCATGCACATGATCGCCCCCATCATCGCCGGCACGCTCAGCGTCGTGTGCGTCACGAACAGGATCAGCACGATCCCCGCCAGCGCCGCCGGCAGCGCCGAGATGATGATGAACGGGTCCAGCCACGACTGGAAATTCACCACGATCAGCAGGTACACCAGCACCACCGCGAAGATCATCCCCAGGCCCAGCCGGTAGAAGGACGTCTGCATGGTGGTGACCTGCCCGCGAATGTCGATCGAGGTGCCGCGCGGCAGCTTGCCCTTGTACCCGTCCACTAT
>JBBIQR010000116.1:3290-7530 GCA_037442245.1 Candidatus Solibacter sp.
CCCGCATCGTATCCACCTGCCCGCGCAGCGCGATATCCGATCCCCGCGGCAGCTTCTTCCGCGCCACCGTCACGATCCGGTCCACTTCGTTCGCCACGCTCCCCAGATCGCGCCCGTCCACTCCGCCGTAGATGTCCACCACCCGTTGAATGTTGTAGTGGTCCACCGTCGCCATCCCGCTGCCGCGGCTGATCGTGGTCATATCGCTCAGAATCTCCGGCGTGCCCGCGTGCCGTTGCGCCAGCGAAATGTTGCGCAGTTCGTCCAGCGATTCCGCCGCGTACTGCGGCGTCTGCGTCACCACGTTGTAGCTCACCCCGTTTTCCGGATTCAGCCAGTACGTCGGCTGCGTCTGGAAACTCCCGCTCAGCGAAATCAGCAGGCTGCCCGCGACATCGGCTTGCGTGTACCCGCTTTGCGCCGCCTTCACCCGGTCCGTCACCACGTGCAGTTTCGGCTGGTCGAACACCTGCTGAATCCGCAGGTCCGCGATCCCCGGAATGCGCCGCATCTCGTCCATCACGCGGTCGGCCAGGTCGCGGTTGGCGTATATGTTGTTGCCCACGATCTGCACATCGATCGGCGCCGGCAGCCCGAAGTTCAGAATCTGGCTTACGATGTCGTCCGGCAGAAAGTAAAAGGACGTGCCCGGAAATTCCCGTGGCAGCGCCGCCCGCAGATCCCGCACGTACTCCTCGGTAGGCCGGTGATCCTCCGCGAGCGTCACGAAGATGTCCGCGTCCGCCGGACCGATCGCCGCGGAGTTGCTGTAGATGCTGTTGATGCTCGAATACGGCAGCCCGATCTCATCCAGCACGCCCGCCACCTGATCGGACGGAATGTGCCGCCGGATCGCCTGCTCCACCAGGTCGCAGACCCGCGCCGTCTCCTCGATGCGCGTCCCCGTCTTGGCGCGCAGGTGCAGCTTGAACTGCCCCGTGTCCGAGCCCGGAAAGAAATCCTGCCCCAGCCACGGATACAGCAGAAACGCCGCGCAGCACACCGCCAGAAACAGCGGCACGAACCCTACCCGCGCCCGCACTAGCGACGACAGCAGCGCCACGTACCCCGCGCGCACCCGCCCGAACCCGCGGTCGAACGCCCGCTGGAACAACACCAGCGGGTTGTACGTCCGCCCGTGCGATTTCAGCCGCAGCAGGTACATCGCCAGCGTCGGCACCAGCGTCCGCGACAACACGTACGATGCCAGCATCGCGAACACCACCGCCTCCGCCAGCGGCACGAACAGGTACCGCGCCACGCCGCTCAAAAAGAACATCGGCAGGAATACGATGCAGATCGAAAGCGTCGAAACCAGCGCCGGCACCGCGATCTGCGCCGCGCCTTCCAGAATCGACGGCTTCAGTCCGTGCCCTTCCTCCATGAACCGCTCGATGTTCTCGATCGTCACCGTCGCGTCGTCCACCAGGATGCCCACCGCCAGCGCCAGCCCGCCCAGCGTCATGATGTTGATCGTCTCGTGCAGGAAGCTCAGCGCCATCACGCTCGTCAAAATCGAAAGCGGGATCGAGACCGCGATGATCAGCGTGCTGCGCCAGCTTCCCAGGAAGATCAGGATCATGATCCCGGTCAGGCACGCCGCCATCACCGCCTCCCGGATCACTCCGTTGATCGCCGCCCGTACGAAAATCGACTGGTCCGCCAGCGGCTGCATCTTCAACTGCGGCGGCAGCCCCGCCGCCACCGCCGGCAAAAGCTTCCGCACTCCCTCCACCACCGAAAGCGTCGACGCGTTCCCCGCCTTCAGCACCGTCAATAGCGCCGCCCGGTTCGCGTCCTGCCGCACAATATTCGTCTGCGGCGAGTAGCCGTCGCGCACGTGCGCGATATCCCGCATGAATATCGGCTCGCCGTTCACCACCTTCACCGGGAAGTTGTTGAAGTCCTCCACCTTCGCCGGACTCGCGTTCAAATCCACGTCATACTCGAACTGCCCGATCTTCGACGTCCCCGCCGGGATGATCAGGTTCTGCGCGTTCACCGCCGCCACCACGTCCGACGGCGACAGCCCCCGCGCCTGCATCGCCTCCGGGTTCAGGTCCACCACCACCTGCCGCTGCTTGCCCCCGTACGGATACGGAATCGCCGCGCCCGGCACCGTCACCAGCCGCGTCCGGATGAAGTTCACCCCGTAGTCGAATAGCTGCTGCTCGCTGATGCCATGCCCGGAAAGACCGATCTGCAGAATCGGTACGCTCGACGCGTTATACACCAGCAGAAACGGCGGCGTGATCCCCGGCGGCAGCGTGCGCAACACCGCCTGCGAGACCGCCGTCACCTGCGCCGTCGCCGCGTGTACGTTCGCCGTCGGCTGGAAGAATATCTTGATGATCGCGCGCCCGTCGATCGACTGCGATTCGATGTGCTCCACGTCGTTGACCGTGGTCGTCAGGATGCGCTCGTACACCGACGTGATGCGCTCCTCCATCTCCTCCGCGTTCAGCCCGTTGTAATTGAACGCCGCCGCCACCACCGGGATGTCGATATTCGGAAAAACATCGGTCGGCGTGCGCTGGATAATCACCGGGCTGACGATCAGAATCATCAGCGCGAATACGATAAAGGTATAGGGCCGCTCAAGGGCGATGCGGACAATCCACATGCCGCACTACTCCCCGCCCCGGACTGAGGACGACATAATTCCAATTGTCGCATCTGTGCCCGCCGATGTTCATTACAGCCCAAAAGGGCTATCCCGTAGCGCAGGCCTCCCGGCCTGTGAAAACCCGCCGCGGCAGAGACCTTTTGCCGCGTCGGCCGAGCCCTGGGGCAGCACGTTGCCTCGAGTCTTCCTACCGCGTTTTCTCTGCGTTTTCCTCCGCGCCCCTGCGCCTCAGTGGTTCGCCCAACACCTTCCCACAACCGTGATCCCCCAGGGCTTTCGACCCTCGTGGCCGGTCTTTCCCTCCGCCCCGCTGGATTCCTCCACAATCACTCTTGCAGCCCGGCGCAAACTGGCGCACAATTATTTTGGATGGAATTCGGACATTACGCTCCCGGTTTCCCCCCTGGGAGCAGGAGGCGCCCGTGAAATTTTCGACTCTTGGCATGGCTCTCATGCTGCTCGCCGGCCCCGCCGCCGCCCCGGCTGCCGACGTGAACGAGACCTATCAAAAGCTCCAACAGGCGGTGGCTCAGAAGGATGCGGCCCAGGTGAAGGAACTCGCCCTGGCTCTCTACCCCCAGGTGACGCAGTTGCTCGCCACCCCCGCCCCCGCCTCCGCCGACGACAAGGAGGCGTGGACCAGCCAGATGGCGTGGGGCAAGAGCGTCGCCGGCTACGCCGAATATTCGCTCTTCGCCACCGGCGCCGCCGCGCCCGAGCCTGCCACGACCGTGGACCTCATCGCCACCCTCGAAAGCATGAACCCCAAGAGCAAGTACCTCGATGAGGCCTACGCACCCTACTTCCTCGCCCTCAGCAAAACCGGAGCCGGCGCCAAGGTGCCCGCCCTCGCCGAGAAAGCCCTCGCCAACTTCCCCGAAAACGACGACCTCCTCCTCATCCTTGCCGATAACGCCATGGGCAAGCAGCAGAGCGACCGCGCCGCCGTCTTCGCCACACGCCTCGTCGCCGCCGTCAACCGCCACTCCAAGCCCGAAGGCATGGCCGCCGCCGATTGGGACCGCAAGAAGAACGCCGCCCTCTCCCACGGCTACTGGATTGCCGGCGTCGTCGCGGGCGAGAAGAACCAGTACGCCGTCGCCGACCGCAATCTGCGCTCCGCCCTGCCCCTGATTCAGGGCAATACCCAGATGATGGGTCCCGCGCTGTTCTATCTCGGGGTCGCCAACTTCAACATCGGCAAGATGACCAACAATAAGGCCAAGGTGCTCGAAGCCGGCAAGTTCAGCGACCAGGCCGCCGCCATCGCCGGCCCCTACCAGGATCAGGCCTGGCGCAACGCCGGCGTCATCAAGCAGGAAGCCGCCAAGATGCGCTGACCCCAGTTCCCCACGTCCCGATGCCCGCGGCCCGCCCCGCGCGGACCCGGCATGCTAAATTGAGCTGTGAGGCCGGGCCGGCTGCCATGAAGCACACAATTCAAGTAAGGATTTTCCGCGGGGAGCGGCAGTACGTCGCTGAATGCCTGGACCTGCCCGTCGTCACGCAGGCTCCCACGCTGGATCAGTTGACGGCCCGCATGGCGAGGGTCTCGAAGCGTTGGGTTTGGCCCCCAACCCAACCATTCTTGCAACCATGGAATTGCCCGCCGTC
>JBBIQR010000116.1:7630-13457 GCA_037442245.1 Candidatus Solibacter sp.
CCCGCGGCCCGCTTGACAGCGGCGCGTCCGGGCGCTAAACCTTTTTCGGAATCGGGTATCCGATTCAGGAGATGTGCCGATGCCCTCGAAGTGGCTGCTCTGTCCGCTCGCCCTCGCCGCCATGTTGGCCGCGATTTCCTGTTCCGGCGGGACCGCCCTGCCCAAGCCCGGAACCCCCGCCGCCTTCTGGTACGACGCCAACGTCGCCTACAAAGCCGGCGACTTCCTCCGTGCCGACGAAAATCTGCAACGCATCGTCGTCAACGATAACGACCTCACCCTGCGCGCCCGCGTCTGGGACATGGTGATCTCCGCCGGACTCGCCCAAGGCTACTCCGCTCTCGCCGACGTCTACGAAGAGGGCGCCAAAAACAATCGCGACAATCCCGCGCCCGCCCGCCGCCGCGCCGGCGAACTCCGCCAGCTCTCCGGTAACATGACCCTCCAGGTAGCCGACGGTCTCCACCGCCTCCTCGAACAGCCCAAGGACGCCACCGTCCCCATGACTTTCTCCTTCCCCTCCGGAAGCGCCGAAAAACCTCAGGGACTCACCCGCGTCGCCAAAGCCCTCTTCGTCCCCGAAACCGAGGCCGCCCAACTCCTCAAGGACATGCTCCAGCGCGGCGTCGTCCTCGCCGCCTGCACCGCCACCGGCAACGGCGAGGACGCGGCCAAAACCCAGCAGCTTTTCCAGACCCCCGGCGTCACCGTGCCCCGCGATACCTTCCTCTTCGCCGCCGCCAAAATGCTCGAAGCCGGCAGCGACGTCTTCGGCTCCAAGAAGCTCGACCTGCCCAACAAACTCAAAATCTCGCTTCAGGAAGCCCAGGGCGCGCTCAACGCCGTCGCTCCCACCAAGGAGAGCAAGGCGCTCGCCGACAAAATCCAGAAGACCCTCAAGAAGGCCAACCTCACCGGCGGCGCGTAGTTCCGCCGCCTTGCGCCGCGACGCGGTCCAGGTAGCGCAGCGTGTCCAGCGCCACCCGTACCGCGTCCCCCGTCTTGATGAACGGCGGCACCAGGATCTCGACCCCGTTCTCCAGCCGCGCCGTTTTAGCCGTGGTGTCGCCCTGCTGATGCGTCGGCGGCGCCGTCTCCGCGACCCGCACCTCGATCGCCTCCGGCAGCTCCACCCCCACCGCGCGGTCCTCCAGAAACTCCACCGCCAGCTTCATGCCCGATTCCAGAAACCGCGCCCGCTCCCCCACCATCCCGCGCGGAATCTCCGTCTGCTCGAACGTCCCCGGGTCCATGAAGCAACAATGGCTTTCGTCCGCGTACAGGAACTCCAGCGGACGTTTCTCCAGCCGCATCTCCTCCACCTTCAACTCGCCACGCAGGCTCAGCTCCCACGTGGTGCCGGTGTCGAGGTTCAGCAGCCGTGCGTGCGTCTGCCCGCCCATCCTCCCCTGGCCCGGATGGTACTCGGCGGCCAGGACCTTGTACGCCTGCCCTTCGTAGCGGATGGCCGCGCCCGGCCGCATCTGCGAAGCTGCGATCATGTGCGCCTCCCTTTTTCCGGATATTCGCCTCTTATAATAGAACCATGAAGCCCGTACAGGTGTTTCATGTGGTGCCATCCCTTCCCGCCCCGCTCGAAGGCCTCCGTGAGCTGGCTTACAATCTGCGCTGGTCGTGGGATCACGAAACCATAGAACTCTTCCGCAGGCTCGATAGCGACCTGTGGGAGTCCTCCGGCCACAATCCCGTTCGCATGCTCGGGCTGGTCGATCAGGCGCAATTCGATGCCGCCGCCCGCGATGAGTCCTTCCTCGGACACCTCGCCCGCGCCCTCGAACAACTGCGCGCCTACATCTCCAATCCCTCCACCTGGTTCCAGCGCAACTACGGTATCGCCCGCGATCTTCTGGTCGCCTACTTCTCCGCCGAGTTCGGCATCACCGAGTGCCTCTCCATCTTCGCCGGAGGCCTCGGCGTCCTCGCCGGCGATCACCTCAAAACCGCCAGCGATCTCGGCGTCCCCCTGGTCGGCGTCAGCCTCCTCTACCAGCAGGGCTACTTCCGCCAGTATCTGAACGCCGCCGGTTGGCAGCAGGAGTCCTACCAGGACAACGATTTTCCCAACCTGCCCCTCAAACTCGAACGCGCTCCCAACGGACAGCCCCTCTCCATTCAGGTGGATTACGACGGCCACGCCGTCACCGCCCAAATCTGGAGCACCCGCGCCGGACGCACCCGCGTCTACCTCCTCGATACCAACCTCCCCCAGAACCGCCCCGAGGACCGCGATATCACCGACCAGCTCTACGGCGGCGACCGCGAAATGCGCCTCAAGCAGGAGATCCTCCTCGGCATCGGCGGCTTCCGCGCCCTCGAAGCCGTCGGCGCCGCTCCCACCGTCTACCACATGAACGAGGGACACTCCGCCCTGCTCAGCCTCGAATGGGTGCGCCGCCTCATGCAGCAGTACTCGCTCTCCTTCTCCCAGGCCCGCGAAATCGCCGGCGCCGGCCTCATCTTCACCGGCCACACCCCCGTCCCCGCCGGCCACGACTATTTTTCCCCCGCCCTCATGGAGCTCGGCGAATACTCCCGCTCCCTCGGCCTCTCTTCCCAGGACTTCCTCGCGCTCGGCCGCGTCCGCCCCGATGACGCCGGCGAAGAGTTCTGCATGACCGTCCTCGCCCTCCGCATGGCCGCCGCCGGCAACGGCGTCAGCAAACTCCACGGCGCCGTCAGCCGCGATATGTGGAAGGGCCTCTGGCCCGGCGTCCCCACCGCCGAGGTCCCCATCGGCCACGTCACCAACGGCGTCCATCTCCGCTCCTGGCTCTCCTGGGAGATGAACCAGCTCTACGACCGCTACCTCGGCCCCAAGTGGCGCGAGGAGTGCGCCGACCGCGACCTGTGGAAGCGCGTCGAAAACGTTCCCGCCGAGGAACTCTGGCGCACCCACGAGCGCCGCCGCGAACGCCTCGTCGCCTTCGCCCGCCGCCGCCTCCGCGCCCAACTCGAACGCCGCGGCGCCCCACAATCCGAAATCGACGCCGCCGACGAGGTCCTCGACCCCGACGCCCTCACCATCGGCTTCGCCCGCCGCTTCGCCACCTACAAGCGCGCCGCCCTCCTGCTGCGCGATCCCGCCCGCCTCGAGCGCATCCTCAACCAGCCCGGACGCCCCGTCCAGATCCTCTTCGCCGGCAAAGCCCACCCCCGCGACGACGCCGGCAAGGCCCTTATCCAGCAAATCGTCCGCCTCGCCGGGCAGAAGGAGTTCCGCCGCCGCATCGTCTTCCTCGAAGACTACGATATGGCCGTCGCCCGCTGCCTCGTGCAGGGCTCCGACGTCTGGCTCAATACCCCCCTGCGCCCCCTCGAAGCCAGCGGCACCAGCGGCATGAAGGCCATGGCCAACGGCGCCCTCAACGTCAGCACCCTCGACGGCTGGTGGGACGAAGCCTGGCGCGCCGCCGCCGCCGAACACCGCTTCGTCGGCTGGGCCATCGGACGCGGCGAGACCGACCCCAACCCCGATTACCAGGATCAGGTCGAAGCCTCCGCCCTCTACGAACTCCTCGAGCGCGACATCGTCCCCGCCTTCTACGAACGCGGCGCCGACGGCCTCCCCCGCCGCTGGATCCACCAGATGAAGAGTTCCATCGCCACCCTCTGCCCCCAGTTCCACATGCAGCGCGTCGTGCGCGAATACACCGCCGATTTCTATACCATCGCCCACGCCCGCTACCGCACCCTCACCGCCGATCACGCCGCCCGCGCCCGCACCCTCGCCGATTGGGCCGCCCGCATCGCCGCCAACTGGAGCGCCGTCGGCGTCACCCGCGTCGATGGCAACGCCGCCGCCGAAATGTCCGTCGGCGATCCCCTCAAGGTCAAGGCCGCCGTCCGCCTCGGCGCACTCGCGCCCGACGATGTCTCCGTCGAACTCATCATGGGCCGCCTCGACGCCGACGGCGCCTTCGCCGATCCCGTCGCCCACCCCATGCGCGCCGCCGGCCGCGATCCCGCCGGCGATTGCCTCTTTGAAGCCGCCACCGTCCCCTGCTGCCGCAGCGGCCGTCACGGCTTCACCGTGCGCGTCATCCCCTTCCACTCCGATGAGGCCCGCTCGCTCCTCCCCGGCCTCATCGTCTGGGCCTGACGCCCTTATCCTTCGTCCAGCCGGAACAGACTCCGGCCGCCCAACGCCGTCCGGAACCCGTACGCGCCCAGCGCGATCACCAGCCCGACCGGCGCCGCCGCCATAGCCGCGTACCACGTCCCGAACGCCAGCGTCCCGCCGATCCCCAGCACCTGCTCCACCAGCGACGCCACGATCGCCGCCAGCAGCCCGTAGCGCAGCAGCAACACCGCGATCATCACAAACGCCGCCCCATTCAGTACGTAGTCCACCGGAGTCGTCGTGCCCAGCGTCAGCGCCGTCCCGATCACCAGGACGAACCCCGCTCCCGCGATCCATTCCTTCCGCAACACCAGCCGCAGCAGGAACAGAATGAAGAAAAACATCAGCGCCGAAAAGATCGAACTCGGCGCCGACCCGATGATCCCCGCGGCTTCGGCGCGCAGCCCGTTGAGCGCGTCCAGCGGCGGAAACAGCGGCCGCCCGTCGTTGCCGTGTACCAGCGGCGCCACCGCCATCAGCAGCGCGAACACCACCCCCACCACCGTGCCGTACAGCACATCGCGCCCCACCAGCGGATCTTTCACCCCCTTCGCCGTGAAACGCGTCCAGGAAATCATCGTCCGCGGCCACCGCCGCCGTACCCACGGCTCCAGCGCCACGTAGAAGATCCACGCCAGCGCCGCGTTGAGCAGCGCCGAGCCCACCGCCGTCCAGAACGTGCCGAGTTCGTTCCGCGTCGCCGTGTGATGCGCCCGCAGCAGGTTTCCCGCGCTCATGCAGGCGAAATAGATCGTGGCCAGATGCAGCGCTCCGTGTGTGTCCGCGCGCTCCCTCCGCAGGTTCTGCCATGCCAGGATGAACGCCGCGATCAGCGCGCTGTAGACCACCACCAGCATCGGCAGCGTGTTGCCCGCGCCCCCCAGGTTCACCATCCGGTCGTGCGGCGTCCACGGTCCGATGATGTGGAAGTACACCGGACGCCCCCGCCAGCATGCCGCTTCGATCCGCAGCTTCGCCCCCGTCGCCGCGTCCGTCCCCAGCCACGCCGCCCGCGCGTCCCAGCTCACCAGCGGTGTCCACTCCGCCGCCGCCGCTTCCAGTTGCCCCGGATCGAATCCCGCCGCGCGCAGCAGCCGGTTCCAGTCGAACGCCGGCGCCGCCGCTCCGCCCCCCGGATCCACCTGCATCGGCACCGCGTCGAAGCTCACCAGCGTACCCGCCGGATCCGTCTCCACCCGGATCATCCCCGATAACTCCATCGGCGGGTCCGTCCGCGTCACCGCCGGGTTGAACTGCAACTGCGCCGCCATCGGCTGCGGGCTCTCCCGGTACCAGAACTTCACCAGCGATGGATGCCCGCTCCCGGCGTGATCCCACCGCTTCATCGCCTCCCGCGGATGTTTCGGCGCCCACTCCGAGTACTCATCGTCGTACGCCATCGCCCACTCCGCGTCCGCCGCCCGCGCCGTGTAGCCGAAATCCCGGATGTAGTTGCGCGCCGCCAGGCTCAGCGCGTCCGGCGAATTCTCCAGGTCGATCCGTCCCGTCACGCACACCTTGGGCACCAGCGCCACGATCAACCCCAGTAACACTACCCCCGCCCCCGCCCACCCCAGCGCCACCTTCGGCGACAACCCCTCCGTCTCGCCCGCCGCCGCCACCAGCTCCGGAGACGGCGTCTCGCCCGCCGCCATCGCCGCCGCCAGCGGATCGCCCCCCGGCAGC
>JBBIQR010000117.1:0-13411 GCA_037442245.1 Candidatus Solibacter sp.
CTGTTTTCTTCCGCCCGCCGCCCGCCGTTACCGGCCGCTCCACCCGAGCCTTCCGCCACAGCCACAGCCCCACTCCGAACAACCCCAGCGAGATCCACTGCGACGCGTCCAGCGGCGTGCCCCACAACAGCCCCTGCTCGTGGAACCGGAAAAACTCCACCACGAACCGCGCCGTCGAGTACAGCATCAGGTACTGCCCCAGAATCGCACCCGTCGCGTGCGGCTTATTGACCCGCCAGTACAGGTACCCGAAGATCGCAAACTCCGCCGCCGCCTCGTACAACTGCGTCGGATGCAGCGCCGTCCCCAGCGGCACCCCCACCAGGTCGTGCGCCACCGGATTGGTGAACGTCACCGACCACGGCAGATGGCTCTCCACTCCCCAGCAGCAGCCCGCCGAAAAACAACCCAGCCGCCCGATGCCGTGCCCCAGCGCGATCCCCGGCGCGAAAATGTCCGCCGTCTGTAACGCCGGCAGCTTCGCCCTCCGCATGTACCAGGAGGCCACCACCAGCGCCGCGATCAGCCCGCCGTAGAACACGCCCCCCGCCTGCAGCGTCCCCAGCGTGAAGATCTCGCCCGGATTCTCCAGGTAGTGCGGCAGGTCCACCAGGAACATCATCGCCTTCGCGCCGCCGATCGCCGCCAGCGCGCAGTAAATCCCCAGGTTCGTGACCGCCTCGGAACTCAGCCCCGCCGGTTTCGCCAGCCGCGCCGCCAGCCACAGCGCAGTCAGAAACGCCGCCGCCACCAGAACGCCGTAGGTGTGCAGAAACGATATGTGAAGAATCTCAGGGTACATTCGCCGCCTGCCGCTTCGGACGCAGCATGTCCAGTATCAATAACCCGCTGCCGATCACGATCGCCGAGTCCGCCAGGTTGAACGTCGGCCAGTGATACTCGCCCACGTAAACCTCCAGGAAATCCGTCACCCGGCCCCACACCATCCGGTCCACCAGGTTCCCCGCCGCGCCGCCCAGCACCAGCGCCAGACCCCACAGCGAGCGCCCGCTCAGTTTCTCCGGACGCCACAACAGCACGCCGATGAAGATCACCGCCGCGATCGAAAGCGCCACCAGCGCGCCCGTCCGCCATGCACTCTGCGAATCGTTGAGGATGCCGAACGCCACCCCCCGGTTCTGCGAATGAATGATGTCGAAGAACCCCGGAATCACCCGGATCGTATCCGCCGCCGTCACGCGGCTCTCCACCAGCCACTTCGTGAACCGGTCCGCCGCCACTACCAGCGCCGCCAGCCCGTACGCCATGGCGCGCCGCTCAGGCATGCATCATCTCGTTCACCGCCGCCGCGCACGGCCCGCAGATCGTCGGGAAGCTCGCATCGGCGCCCGTATCCAGCGTGTACTTCCAGCAGCGCTCGCACTTCACCCCCGCCGCGCGCTCCACCTTCACCGCCAGTTGGCCCTCGCCTTCCTCGACTTCCACCTGCGACACGATGAAGATCGACGGCAACTCCGCCGCCTGCTCCTGCAACAGCGCCAGCAACTCGCCCGATGCCGTGAGCACCACCCGCGCCTCCAGCGGCGCCCCGATCCGTTTCTCGTTGCGCGCCGCCTCCAGGCTCTTCAGCACGCTGTCCCGGACCTCCATCACCCGCTCCCACGCCGCCGCCCGCCGGCGCGCTTCCCCGCCGATGCCCGCCGCCAGGTCGCCCGCCTCCGGGAAGTACGCCGTGTGTACCGACCCCTCCCGTCCCATGTACTGCCACACCTCGTCCGCCGTGAAGCTCACCAGCGGCGCCAGCAGACGCACCAGCGCGTCCAGCAGCCGGTAGAGCGCCGTCTGCGCGCTCCGCCGCGCCGCCGATTTCGCCGCCGACGTGTACAGCCGGTCCTTCAAAATATCGAAGTACACCGCGCTCAAATCCACCGTGCAGAACGCGTACGCCGAGTGGTACACCTTGTGGAACGCGAACTCGTCGTACCACCCGCGGCAGCGCGCCACCAGGTCCTCGGCGCGCAGCAGGATCCATTGGTCGATTCCCGCCATCTCCTCCGCCGGCACCGCGTCCTTCTCCGGGTCGAATCCGTTCAGATTGCCCAGCATGTACCGGAACGTGTTGCGCAGCTTGCGGTAGGCGTCCACCAGCCGCGTCAGAATCGTCGGCGAGACGCGCACGTCCTCGTTGAACTCCACGCTCGCGCTCCACAGCCGCAGGATGTCCGCGCCGTGCTCCTTGATGATCGCTTCCGGCTCGATCGTGTTGCCCAGCGATTTGTGCATCGCCTTGCCTTCGCCGTCCAGCACCCATCCGTTCAATACGCACGAACGGTACGGCGCGCCGCCCTTCAGCCCCGTCCCCACCAGCAGCGAGCTGTGGAACCAGCCGCGGTATTGGTCGCCGCCCTCCAGGTACACGTCCGCCGGCCATTCCAGCCCGAACCTCTGGTTCAGCACCGCCAGGTGGCTCGATCCCGAATCGAACCACACGTCCAGAATGTCCGTCTCCTTGCTGAACTCGCCGCCGCCGCACCGCGCGCACTTGTGACCCGCCGGCAGCAGTTCCGCCGCGCTGCGCTCGTACCACACGTCCGCCGTGTGCTCGCCGATCAGCTTCACCACGCCGTCCAGTATCGTCCGCTCCGTCACCGGCTCCCGGCAACTCTCGCAGTAGAACACCAGGATCGGCACGCCCCACACCCGCTGCCGCGAGATGCACCAGTCCGGACGCACCGCGATCATGTTGCTGATCCGCTCCTCGCCCCACCCCGGCATCCACTTCACCCGCTTGATCGATTCCAGCGCCTCGTTGCGGAAATTGTTCCGCTCCATCCCGATGAACCACTGCTCCGTCGCCCGGAAAATCACCGGCTTGTGGCACCGCCAGCAGTGCGGATACGAGTGTCCCAGTTTCTCCATCCCCAGCAGCGCGCCCGCGCTCTTCAACAACTCGATCACGATCGGGTTGCCTTCCCACACCGTCTTGCCGATCAGTTCGTCCGGCAGCCGTCCGCTTGCGCCCTCCGCGCGGAAGAATCGCCCGCCCGCGTCCACCGGGCAGAACGTCGCGATCCCGTACTTCTGCCCGATCATGTAGTCTTCGTGCCCGTGCCCCGGCGCCGTGTGGACCGCGCCCGTGCCCTGCTCCAGCGTCACGTGATCCGCCAGGATCCCCACCGAATCGCGCTCCAGCAGCGGATGCCGGAACACCGTGCCCTCCAATCGATCGCCCGTGAACGCCCCGAGCGTCCGCGGCTCCGCCCAGCCGCACTTCTCCGCCGTCACCCGCAGCAGCTCCGCGGCCACCAGGTACACGTCGCCCGCCACTTCCACCGCCGCGTATTCGAACCGCGGGTTGAACGCGATCGCCATGTTCGCCGGAATCGTCCATGGCGTCGTGGTCCAGATCAGCCCGTACACCCGCTTGCCCGCCAGCGCCGCGTGAATCCGCGCCGGGTCCGTCTTCAGCTCGAACCGCACCCAGATCGACGGGCTCTCGTGATTCTCGTACTCGACCTCCGCCTCCGCCAGCGCCGTCCGGTCCCGGATGCACCAGTGCACCGGCTTCAGCCCCTTGTACACGTACCCCTTGTCCAGGAAGTCCACGAACGCGCCCGCGATGAAGCTCTGGTAATGCGCGCTCATCGTCAGGTACGGATCGTCCCACTGCCCCAGCACGCCCAGCCGCTTGAAATCGGTGCGCTGCAAGTCGACGAACTTCTCCGCGTACTGCCGGCACGCCCGCCGGATCTCCACCGCCGGCATCTGCGCCTTCTTCGCGCCCAGTTCGCTGTCGACTTTGATCTCGATCGGCAGCCCGTGGCAGTCCCACCCCGGCACGTACGGCGAATCGAATCCCGCCATCGTCTTGGACTTCACCACGAAGTCCTTCAGGATTTTATTGAACGCCGTGCCCAGGTGAATCCGCCCGTTGGCGTACGGCGGTCCGTCGTGCAGCACGAATCGCGGACGCCCCGCCCGCGCCGCGCGAATCCTGCCGTACAAATCCTGCTCGTACCAGCGCGCCAGCGTCTTCGGCTCGCTCACCGGAAGGTTCGCCTTCATGGGAAAGGCGGTCTTGGGCAGATTGACTGTCTGCTTGAGGTCGACGTTTTGGGAATCCATCTTTTTCGGGGGTAAATACTATGTTAGCGTCCCGGCGCGAGACGCGCACGTCCCGCATCCGGACACCGCGCGCCGTGTCCTTCCGTCCAACCCCTGTCTTTTCGCGCGCCGCGCCGCGGTAACCCGCGTGCCCCGTCCACGTCCGTTACCATGAGAATTGCCGTGGCCGCTCCCGTTCAGGAAAAACCCTACCGCGTGCTCGTCTCCGACGACCAGCCGGACGTGCTCGAAGCCCTTCGCCTGCTCCTCAAAGGGCAGGGCTGGCAGGCGGTCACCGCCGATTCCCCCGCCGCGCTGCTCGACCTCGCCCGCGCCGGCGGCTTCGACCTCATCCTCAGCGACCTCAACTACACCCGCGACACCACCTCCGGACGCGAAGGCATGGACCTCCTCGCCGCCCTCCAGGCTCAGGGCAACACCACTCCCGTTGTCGTCATGACCGCCTGGGGCAGCGTCGATCTCGCCGTCGAAGCCATGCGCCGCGGCGCCTGCGATTTCGTCCAGAAACCCTGGGACAACAACCGCCTCCTCGCCACCATCCGCAAACAGGCCGAGCCTTCCCGCCAGCGCCGCGGCGAACTCGAAATCGCCGCCAACGTCCAGCAGAAGCTCTTCCCCCGCAAGACCCGCCGCCTCGCCACCCTCGATTACGCCGGCCACTGCCTGCCCGCCCGTGAAGTCGGCGGCGATTACTACGATTTCCTCGACACCGCTCCCGGCACCCTCGGCTTCATCCTCGGCGATGTCTCCGGTAAGGGCGTCCCCGCCGCGCTCCTCATGGCCAACCTCCAGGCCTGCTTCCGCAGCCAGCCGCCCGAGGCCCTTGCCCATCCCGCCGCCGTTCTATCCTCCGTCAATCGCCACTTCTTCGATTCCACCGCGGCCGAACACTTCGCCACTCTCATCTTCGCCGTCTACCACGATGCCGCGCGCCGCGTGCACTACGCCAACTGCGCCCATTGCCCGCCGCTATTGCTCCGCGCCTCCGGCGAAGTCGAGCGCCTCGATTCCACCGCCACCATGCTCGGCGCTTTCTCCCAATGGGAGTGCGCCGAGGCCGAAGCCGAACTCCGTCCCGGCGATACCCTGCTGTTCTATTCCGACGGCGTCACCGAAGCCGGCGCCGATTCCGGCGATGAGTACGGCGAAGCCCGGCTCCTCCACACCCTCCGCGCCAACCACGCCCTGCCCGCCGAAGCCCTCGTCGAGGCTATCGTCGCCGACGTCAACCAGTTCAGCGCCGCCTCCCTCAGCGACGACGTAACCGTCGTCGCCCTCCGCGGAATCTAGTCGAACCGGCCTTTGGATCGACGCGGAAACCCGCGCCGCCTCCACTCAATGACGGTGCCCGAACCGGTAAGCGATCGAAGCCGTGGCGTAGGACCTCAACGGAAAACCCGTGATCCGCTCGAACGGCGTCCCCTCGCCCGGCAACGCCAGCGTCTCCAGCGTCTGCCCGCCGTACCCGCTCGCCAGATACACGTTCACCCCCACATCGATTCCCGCGCTCTCGAATGGCCGCAGGATCGCCCCGCGAAATTCCCGCACCGGTTCCGCTACGAAGCCGTCGCCCAGAGGCTTCCTTCCCACGTACTCGTATTCCCCCCGCGCCTGGAGATGAAACGGCAGCTTGTCCACCGCCGCCAGCCCATCCCAAATCAGCCTGGGAGCCTCCGGTGTGGGCGCGCCCGTGATCCGGTCGTGCGCGTCCGCCCGCGCAAACGACGCCTGCGCCGAGCCGAACCGGAAATAGCGCCTGGCCGATACCACCATCGATTTCACCAGCCCCGGCCCCAGGTCCTCCTGCAGTCCCGTGTCGTTGTTGATGCGCCCCAGTTGCTGCGCCGTCGTCACGTGCGCCAGCGTGACTTGGAATTCCGTCCCGCCGATGCTCTTCCTCACCGCCAACTGGTACGCCCGCGCTTTGCTGATGACCGTATGTCCCGCGGCCCCCGCCGTCCCGATCCGCGGATCGTTGATGTGAAACGCCTGCCCGTAGCTCAGGGAAATCGATGGCGCCCACGCCCCTTCCCGCGGCTGATACGAAATCGTACCCTTCGGGGAACCGACGCCCTCCCGCGCCGTGAACGAACGTTCCGGCGACAGCCTGTCCCGGTTGTCGAAAAAAACTTCGTCATACCGGGCCCCAAGGTCGTAATGGAAATACTTGGCCACCGCGCCGTCAATCGAGGCGTAAGGGCTCAGAAAGTGGATGTCGAGGTCGTTCCCCGCGACCGGCTGAAATCCCCCACCCTGTTCGTCGAACCGGTAAAGAAACAGGTCGTGCGGCGCATCCCTCCGCTCCTCGAACCCCGCCAGCAGCCGCACCCCCGCCCCGATCCGGTTCGTGTACAGCGCGCTCTCGCCGTTTGCCGTGCGCGCCTCCGTCTGCCGGATCCATCCGTCCCCGAAATCCGGCCTCACGTCCAGATAGTAATTCCGCACGTATCCCGAAAACTGTACCTGCGATTCGCTCGTCGCCTGCCAGACATCGTTCACGATGGCGATTCCGGAACTCGCTTCCTCGCTTTGCCGCGCATCGTAGGTGTCGCCCGGAACCGCCGTTCCGATCGGGATCAGCCCGGGCAAAAAAGAAAAACCGTGGTACCCGATGCCGTAGACCGTCACCTCGTGCCGGCCGTGCGTGAACACCCGCGACGCGTTTACCTTGTATTGTTTCCGGTGCTCCAGCCGCTTCAGAAAGCCGTTCCCAAAGGAGAACTCCACCCCGATCCACTCTTTGACCGCCGGGTTCCTCGGGCTCCATCCCGCTACCACGTCCGCGTCCCGGGAATCGGCCGTGATCCGGATCAGCGGGTCCAGACGGTCGCGCAGGCCGAAAACCATCGCCGCGTTCACCGAGTTGTTGCCTTCCCGGACGTTGAAAGCGCCCCCGTCCGTCGCCACGCTTTCGATCGCGATCGGGATCAGCGTGTTCGGATCCGCATATCCGTTCCCGTGCGCGTTGGCCGGCAGGTTGTTCGGAAACAGGTAGCCGCCGATCTGGAAAAATTGCGCGATCGGTTCCCCGTGATCGCCCGCCACCCCCGGAGCGAAATACTGCGGCGGTTTGATCCCCCCGGCGGGTGACTCCACCGGCATCCCCGGTATCGACACCGGCATCCCCGGCCGCCCGGGATTCGCGTCCAGCGTCTCCTCCCGCACCAGAACCCGGGTTGCAGGATCCGGCTGAAATACCCCGGTGTCCGCGATCCCGGCGGTCACCGTGACCGCGCCGTTTTGCGCCGCAAGCTGCGAGAAGCCGAAGTCGGCCGCCGCCTCCTCGCCGGCTCCCAGCACCAGCGTTCTCGAAATCCGCCGGAACCCGGCCGCCTCGGCCGTCACCTCGTACTCTCCCGCGTCCAACCCCCCGAACCGGTACCGCCCCTCGCCGCCGGTCTTCGTTTCCCGGCTCGCGTTGCCCGCCCGCCGCACCAGCCGGATCAGCGCGCCCGCTACCGTGCCGCCCTGCGGGTCCGTCACCGCCCCGGCAATCGATCCGTCCGCCGCGCAGGCTGCGCGGACCAGAACGGCCAGTATGATTCCTGTCGGATGCAGGCGTTGGAATCCCATGCGAATCCCGCCGCGTAGCACGAATCTACCATTCGTAGCAACCCGCGGCGTGACTCAAACATAGCACCCCGGTAACACGATTCTCAAGGCCGTGCTACGGCGCGATTCCCGGTCTACACCTTCTCCGGAACCACGAACGGCTTGCGGTACTCCCGCGTCATCATCTTCACCGCTTCCGCATCGCCCGTGATCGTCATCGCCTTCGGATCGTAGTGGACCGTCCGCCCCAGCCGGTACGAAATATTCGCCAGGTGGACCAGCACCGTGCTCGCCGCGCCTTCCTCGATCTCCGCCGTCAACTCCTCCCGCTTGCGGCTCCGCACGGCGCCAAAGAAGTTCGCAAAGTGGCTCCCGCCCCTGGTCATCGTCGGTCCCGGCTCCGCCTGCCGCCCCAGGAAGAACGAGTACTTGCTGTACCCGTCGATCGCCATGTACCCCTTCGACCCGTAGAAGATGTTCCCGATCGTGTTCGAGTCCACCCGCCCCCCGGCGCGCGCCCGCTCATTAATACCGGCTTCGTGGTTGCTCATCCAGTGCCGCACCTCGAACTCCAGCATCTTCCGCTTGCCTTCTTCCTCGAATTCGAAGGCGCAGTTCAGCGTGTTCGGCGTCTCCTGATCGTCGTCGAACATGAACTTCCCGCCCATCGCCGTCGCCTTCACCGGATACTTCACCCCCAGCCCCCAGCGCGCGATGTCCACTTCGTGAATCCCCTGGTTGCCCAGGTCGCCGTTGCCGAAATCCCAGAACCAGTGCCAGTTGTAGTGGAAGCGGTTCTCCGTGAACGGCTTCTTCGGCGCCGGACCGGTCCACAGATCGTAGTCCACGTACCCCGGAGCGTCGCTCACCGGTTTGTGCCCGATCGTGTCCCGCCACTTGTAGCACAACCCGCGCGAAAGGTAGATGTCGCCGATCAACCCCTCGCGCATCTTCTGCATGCCGTCCCGCAGCGCCTCGCTCGACCGGCTCTGGCTGCCCTGCTGCACCATCCGGTTGTACTTCCGCGCCGCCGCCACAATCTGCTTCACCTCGAAAAGATTGTGCGTGCACGGCTTCTCCACGTACACGTCCTTGCCCGCCTGGCAGGCCTGGATCGTCATCAGCGCGTGCCAGTGATTCGGAGTCGCGATCGAAATCGCGTCGATCGATTTGTCCTCCAGCAGCTTGCGATAGTCCGTGTAGGTCTTCGGCGCCTTCTGCGTCCGGTTCTCCACGTCCTTGGCGCCGGCTTCCAGCACCTTCTGGTCTACATCGCACACGGCGGCGAGTTCCACGCCGGGCTGCGCCGTGATTTCCTTGATATGATCCTTGCCCCGCCCGCGCAACCCGATCGTCGCGATCCGGATGGTGTCGTTGGGGCTTCCAAAAACCGTCTGGGAGGCGGCTGCCGCGGCCGCGGTGCTCATGAAAAAATGTCTGCGATCCATGGGATGTTTACCGGTATCGGCCGTTACTTTATCACATTCCGGGCATTTCCGGCCAAAAACGCCGAAATGTTGCCCATCGCGATCTCCATCAAACGTCCGCGCGCTTCGATCGTCGCCCACGCGATGTGTGGCGTCACCACGCAGTTCCGCGCCCCCAGCAGCGGATTCGTCTCCGCCGGAGGCTCCACGCTGAGTACGTCCAGCCCCGCCCCGGCGATGCGCCCCGCGTTCAGCGCGTCCGCCAGATCCTGATCCGCCACCAGCGGTCCCCGCGACGTGTTGATCAGGAACGCCGTGCGCTTCATCATCCCCAGCGTCCCGGCGTGGATCATGTGCTTCGTCTCCGGAAACAGCGGCACGTGCAGGCTCACCACGTCGCTCTCCCGCAGCAGTTCCTCGACCCCCGCCCAGCGGAATCCCTCGTACTCCGGCGCGTTCTCCCGCACCGCGTCGTTGGCCAGGACCCGCATCCCCATCGCGTCCGCGATCCGCGCCGCCGCCCGCCCGATGCGCCCGAATCCCACGATCCCCATGGTCTTGCCCGCCAGTTCCATCAGCGGCGATTTCCAGAAGCACCAGTCCGGATTGCGCGTCCACTCGCCCGCCCGCACCGCCTCGGAGTGCGCCCCCACCCGGTGGCACAACTCCAGCAGCAGCGCGAAGACGAATTGCGCCACGCTCGCCGTCCCGTACGTCGGAATATTCGTGACCGTGATCCCGCGCTCCCGCGCCGCCGCCACATCGACGATGTTGTATCCCGTCGCCAGCACCCCGATGTACCGCAGCTCGGGCAGCCCCGCCAGCACCTCCAACGGCAACGGAGTCTTATTGGTCAGCACGATCGCCGCGCCGCGCGCCCGCTCCGCCGCCTCCGCCGCCCGGGTGCGCTCATACACCTGCACCTCCCCGAACGCCCCCAGCGCCTCCCAACTCAAATCTCCCGGATTCAAACAATACCCGTCCAACACCACAATCTTCATTCGTCCTCCCGTAGGGCAGGCTTCCCGGCCTACCCCTCTCTCACCGGCTCCCCACCCTCACCGCTTCGCCAGATCGATCACATCCAGCACGGTATTCGTGGCGTCCGCGATCAGCAGCCCCCACTGGCCCAGCACTACCCGCCGGCACGACGGCGGCGGAGGCGGCAGCCGCCGTTCCAACTCCGGCGGAAACGCCACCAGTTTCTTCTGCAATCCCGGCGGCAGCGTCCCGTTGCGGCGCAGTTGCTTCTCCAGGCCCGGCGGCAGGTCGCTGCGCTTGGCCAGCCCCGGCGGCAGTCCGCTCGCCGGATGGTAGTAATCGTGGATGGTCCGGATCTCCTCCGTGCGGAACCGCACCGGCCCTTGATCCTCGCCGCTATCGCCACCCCGGCCTCGTCCCCGCCCCCTACCCTGTGCCGCCAGGACCGGCGCCACCAGACTCAAGAGCATCGTTCGACGTCTCATTCCCGTATTACACCGCATTTTTTCGCAAACCTTTTTCGATTTTCACCGTAATAAGGGGATAGATGCTCACGCAAGTTGTGTCCGACGTCCGCTTCGCGCTGCGGACCCTGCGGCGGAGTCCCCTCTTCACCACCGTCGCGGTGCTCTCTCTGGCGCTCGGAATCGGCGCGAACACCGCCATCTTCACCCTCCTCGACCAACTCATCCTGCGTCTGCTGCCCGTGCGCGATCCCGCGCAACTCGTCATGATCTGGTCCACCGGTCCCCACATGGGCAACAACCGCGGCGACCGCGCCGCTTCGTATCCCATGTATCAGGACTTCCAGCAGCGCGCCCAGGCGTTCTCCTACGTCTTCTGCCGCTTCCGCACCTCCCTGAGCGCGACCTTCGGCGGACGCACCGAGCGCGTCAAGGGCGAACTCGTCTCCGGCAATTATTTCCAGGCCCTCGGCGTCAAACCCGCCATCGGCCGCCTCTTCACCCCCGAGGAAGATGACCGCGTCTATAAAGGCCATCCCGTCGCCGTCCTCAGCTACCAGTATTGGATCGCGCGCTTCGGCGGCGACCCCTCCGTCATCGGACAGAAGATCATCGTCAACGACTATCCCCTCACCGTCGCCGGCGTCAGCGCCCCCGGCTTCACCGGGCTCGATCCCGCCCTCAGCCCGCAAATCCGCATCCCCATCCAGATGAAGCCCCTCATGACCCCGGGATGGGACGCCATCGGCGATCGCCGCTCCCAGTGGATTCAGATCTTCGCCCGCATGAAACCCGGCTACACCGCCGATTCCGCCACCGCTTCCCTCCAACCCCTGCTCACTCAGGTCCTCCGCGACGAACTCACCCGCCCCGAAATGAAGGACACCTCCGCCTACTACCGCGACCTCTTCCTGAAACGCAAGGTCCGCATGGAGCAGGCGGCCAACGGCTACTCCCAGATGCGCCAGGATTACGGCAAGGCGCTGGTCGTGTTGATGTGCATGGTCGGGCTCGTGCTGCTCATCGCCTGCTTCAACGTGGCCAACCTGCTGATCGCGCGCGCCGTTTCGCGCCAGAAGGAGATCGCCGTGCGTCTCTCGGTCGGCGCCGCCAAGGGCCAGCTCGTCCGCCAGCTCCTCATCGAAAGCCTGGTGATCAGCGTCTCCGGCGGCCTCATCGGGCTGGCGCTCGCCGTCGCCATCATCCGCGGTCTGCTCCACTTCCTCCCCACCGGCGACGCGCCCCTCATGCTCAAAGCCGATCCCGATCTGCGCGTCCTCGCCTTCAACGCCGCCCTCGCCCTCCTCACCGGTCTGCTCTTCGGCCTGGCCCCGGCTCTGCAATCCCTGCGGCTCGACCTGTGGAATACCCTCAAGGACGTGGTCGGCAGCGTCAGCGGCCATGCCAGCGGCGTGCGCCTGCGCAAAACCCTGGTGACCGCGCAGGTGACCTTTTCCTTCCTGCTGTTGGCCGGCAGCGGCCTGTTCGTCCGCACCCTGATGAACCTGCGCCAAACCAACTCCGGGTTCCGCGACATGGACCGCGTCGTCAGCTTCCAGCTCGATCCCAGCCTCAACGGCTATAGCGTCGTGCGCATCCGCGATCTCTTCCTCCGCCTCGCCGCGAATATCCGCGCCACCCCCGGCGTCAAGTCCGCGGCCTACGCCATGGTCCCCCTGCTCTCCGGCGATGAGTGGGATTCCACCATGGGCGTCGAAGGCCACCCCGCGCAGGACGGCGAGGATATGCAGGCCTACATGAACGGCATCTCCACCGATTACTGGAAGACGCTCGGCATCCGGCTCGTCGAAGGCCGCGATTTCACCGAGCAGGACGCCGGTCAGAACGTCACCGTCGCCATCGTCAACGAAAAATTCGCGCGCCACTTCTTCGGCAATCGCAGCGCCCTTGGCCGCCACATCGGATTCGGCGACCGCAAGGCCGTCAAGCTGCCCATCGAGATCGTCGGGGTCGCCGCCGATACGCTCTACGAAGGCCCGCGCGAGGGCGTCCACCGCCAGGTTTTCGCGCCCCTGCGCCAGGCCGATTTTCCCGTCGGCGCCGCCTTTTACGTACGCACCAACCTGGACGCCGAAAGCATGTTCAACACCCTCCGCCAGAAGGTGCGCGAACTCGATCCCGCCCTCCCGGTCTACGGTTTGAAGACCCTCGCCGGCCAGCTCGACGAGACCCTCTCCACCGAGCGCCTGATCGCCGCCCTCTCCGCCGCCTTCGGCATCCTCGCCACCCTGCTCGCCGCCCTCGGCCTCTACGGCGTGATGGCCTTCGTCGTCGCCCGCCGCACCCGCGAAATCGGCCTCCGCATGGCCCTCGGCGCTCCCGCTCCGCAGGTCATGTGGATGGTCATGCGGGAAACCCTCGCGCTCACCGCCATCGGGCTCGTCCTCGGCGTCCCCGCCGCGCTCGCCGTCAGCCGCTATGTCTCCACTCAACTCTACGGCGTAAAGCCGAACGACCTCGCCGCCGGCGGCGCCGCGCTCCTCATCCTTTCCGTTGTGGCGGTCTTCGCCGGCTTCCTTCCGGCCAGACGCGCTTCCACCATCGACCCTATTCAGGCCCTGCGATACGAGTAAGAGGAGGAAATATGAAGTATCTGTTGATCCCGGCTCTGGTGGCGCTCCCGCTGCTGGCCGACTGCACCTGGCGGGACGACGCGCGGCAGGCTCGGGCCGAAGCCTTGCGCCAGGCCGCCGAGGCCCGCACCGAAGTGCGCTCCGCCATGGACGACGCACGCCGCCAGATGGCCGATGCCCGCCGCCAGATGGCCCGCGCCCGCGACGACGCCCGCCGTGAAGCGCGCCGCAACGCCGATTCGTTCCGCGTCGAAATGCGCCGCTCCCACGACGACTGGCAGCGTCAGGCGCGCGAGGTCCGCGCCCA
>JBBIQR010000118.1:0-13369 GCA_037442245.1 Candidatus Solibacter sp.
CCTCGCGGCCCCGTTGCCACCGCCGAATCGCTGCCACCCGCCGCCGTTGGTGCCGGATAACTGGCCGCCCCGGAACTGCGAAGCGCCCGCCGCGCCGCCCCTTGCCGAGCCGTTGGCGCCGCTGAATCGCTGCCAGCCTCCGCCGTTGGTACCGGACAACTGGCCGCCGCGGAACTGTCCGCCACCCGCCGCGCCGCCGCGGACCCCGCCATTGGCGCCGCCAAACCGCTGGGACCCGCCGCCATTGGTGCCGGATAGCTGCCCGCCCCGGAACTGCCCGCCGCCACCGAAGCCTCCGCGCTGCGCGCCGATACCGTTGCCGGCGTGAAATGCGCCGCCGCGTCCGATATAGTTGCCGCCGAAACGCTGCCCCAGTCCCTGATTGGGATACGCCACGCCCATGCGGTGGTAGGGGTCGTGGCCCCATACGCCGCCCCGTCCGAACCCGCCGTAACCCTCACGGAATCCGTAGTGGTTGAAGAAGCCGGCGTTCTGCATGATGCTGCAGTTGAACCAGTTCGGGCCCCAGCCCCAACCGCCCCATCCGCCCCAGCCACCCCAACCCCAACCACCCCATCCGCCGAAATACGCTCCCAGATAGATACCCGGTCCGAAGCCGAAGCCGAAACCTACCGCCGGGTAGTACAAGGGCGGATAGTAGCCCCACGCCGGCGGTCCCCAGACGTACTCCGGGTTGTACTCGGGCACGTAGATTACCTGCGGATCGGCTGGCACAATCTCAATCACCGTCTGGCCGTTCTGCGACTGCGTGGTGACCGTCTGTTGCGTATCCGAACTCAGCCTGCCGTTGTCCTGGGCGCGGGTGCGCATGCGCTGCACGGCGTTCATCACGTCCGCCTGTTGGGCCAGGAACGCGTTGCCCAGCGCCGTGGTCCAGGTGACGTCCGAGGTCAGCCGGGTCAGGACATCCGGCATGGCGACCAGCGCCTGCACGCTCGGATCCCAATTCTGCTGCCGCGCTGCATCCATGCGCGCCTGTCCCTGCAGCCCCTGATTCTGCTGTACCCACTGCGACGCCTCGACCACTTCCAGCGGGTAGGTGGAGGCCACCAGCACCTGGCTCAGCAGGGCGTCGGGATACAGGGCGACCGGCGCCACCAGATCGTCCAGTTGCTCCGGCGGGAGCAGTTGGGGCGGTTGGCTCGCCTGCGCCAGAAGCGGCACTCCGGAAAGAAGAAGAACCATCAGCGCTGCGCAGAAGACGCGGATCCCCTGCCGCGCGGAACCTTCAGCACCCTGCTCGATCGTATTCATAACCACCGCCTTTGTTCGGCCCATCCACATGCAAATCACCAGACGCATCCGGCGAACTCCGGTTGCTACGGCAACCGCTGTATCCCCTTGCATCTGCCGGACCAAATCCCAACCGATTGATTCCAGGGAGCTAACCCTCCACCCAGGACGCCGGATCCTGGCTGAAAACCACCAGTCCCGGCCCATCCCGGCCGATCGGCAGGCGCGAACAGGCTGTAGATGAAGAAATGCCGCGGCAGGCGACTGCGGCGCGGCTACAATTTCAGTCCCTTGAGGTACTCGCGGAAGGCTTCGCCCAGGTCGTGGCGGCGTAGCGCGTACTCGACCGTGGCCTTGAGGAACCCCAGTTTGTCGCCGGCATCGTAGCGCGTACCCTCGAACCGGCAGGCGTAGATGGGGCGGCTGCGCAGCAGGTGGCGGAGCGCGTCGGTGAGTTGGATCTCGCCGCCGGTGCCCGGCTCGATCGCCTGCAGCGAATCGAAGATCTCCGGCGTCAGCACGTAGCGCCCGATGATCGCCAGGTTCGATGGCGCTTCGTTGCGTTTCGGCTTCTCCACCAGGTCGCGGATGCGGTAGACGCGGTTGCTGCTGCCGTTGTGGAACACCGGTTCGGCGTCGATGGCTCCGTACGCCGAGATGCTCTCCGGCGGCACCTCCATCACGGCCAATACCGGCGCGCCGAAGAAACTGTGCACGTCCAGCAGTTGCCGCAGGCACGGCGTTTCGGCTTCGATCACGTCGTCGGCCAGCACCACGCTGAACGGCTCGTTGCCCACCAGTTCCATCGCCCGCAGCACCGCGTGACCCAGCCCCAGCGCCTCCTTCTGCCGGATGTAGCTCACGTTGATCATGTCGCTGATGCTGCGCACGATGGCCAGAGTCTCTTTCTTGTTGCGCGTCTCCAGCAGGTGCTCGAGTTCGAAGCTCACGTCGAAGTGGTCTTCGATGGCCGACTTCCCGCGCCCGGTCACAATGATGATGTTCTGAATCCCGGAGTGGATCGCCTCCTCGACCCCGTACTGAATGATGGGTTTATCCACAATCGGGAGCATTTCTTTGGGCTGCGCCTTCGTAGCGGGGAGAAAACGCGTGCCCAAACCCGCGGCGGGGAAGACTGCTTTGCGCACTTTGGCAAGCATAACCTCAGTTTCGATCCCTCATGGCGCCGTTGGCAACCTCAACAATTGTATTTTCCGCGCCCCTTGTGCTATCTATGGGGTACCTGGGAAAACAAACCACATGGCTTACGTGATTGCTGAACCTTGCATCGGGACGAAGGATACTGCTTGTGTAGACGCCTGTCCCGTCGACTGCATCCATCCGAAGAAGGACGAGCCCGGCTACGCCGACGCGGAACTGCTCTACATTGATCCGGTAGAGTGTATCGACTGCGGCGCCTGCGTGCCGGTCTGTCCGGTCTCGGCGATTTTCGCGCTCGACGATCTCCCCGAAAAGTGGGGCGAGTTCACCGCGAAAAACGCCGCCTACTACGGACGCTAACGCGCAAAATTCCACGGTCGCGGGACGGCGGGCGCCCGCCGTCCCGCTTCGTCACGCCTGTCTACCGGCGGTACACCGCGCTGCACGTGTCCGTCTCCCACAATTTCACGCTGGCCAGCCGTGAGCCGGGCTTCTCGCCCAGTCCCGCGTACACCTCGTCGTAGATGTAGCGCGCGATGTTCTCCGCCGACGGGTTCAACTCGTGGAACGGCGGAAAATCGTTCAGCCACTGGTGGTCCAGCCGGTCGATGACCGCGTGTACCGCGCGTTTCAACTCCACGAAATCCACCAGCAGCCCGATCGAATCCAGCTCCGCGCCTTCCACCGTCACCTGGCAGCGGTAGTTGTGCCCGTGCACGTTCTCGCATTTCCCCCGGTAATTGCGCAGCGCGTGTCCGGCGGCAAATGTTTCTTCTATCGTCACTTCAAACATCGAAAAACTTCTCCACGTCGGTCAATTTGGTGGTGAATCCGTAATCCGGCAGGCTATCGAAGAAGACCTGTCCGTAACGCTGCTTGGTGATGCGGTTATCGAGCAGCACCAGCACGCCGCGATCGCTTTTGGCCCGGATCAACCGCCCGAAACCCTGCTTGAGCGCTATGGCCGCCTGCGGGATCTGGTAATCGTAGAACGGATTTCCCCCGGCGCTGCGGATGCGCTCGATCCTGGCGTTCACCACCGGATCGTTGGGCACCGCGAACGGCAGCTTATCTATGATAACGCAACTGAGTTGCTCGCCCGGCACGTCCACGCCCTGCCAGAAGCTGGAAGTCGCGAACAGGACGCAGTTTGGCGTCGCGCGGAACTCCTCGAGCAAAGCGTTGCGCGGCGCTGTCCCCTGCAAAAGCACCGGGTAATCGATGGCCATGGAGACGTGATCGTGCACCATGCGCATCTGCTGGTAGCTGGTGAAGAGCACGAACGCGCGTCCCCGGCTATGCTCCAGGATGCGGACCACTTCCTCGGCGGCCATCTTCCCGAATGCCGGGCTGTTCGGGTACGGCAGGTGCTGCGGCACATAGAGCAGCGCCTGTTTCTGGTAATCGTAGTGGCCGGGCACGATCAGCGCGCGTGGATCCTCCAGCCCCAGCCGCTTCTGGGTGAATTCGAAGCCGCCCCCAACCGCCAGCGTGGCCGAAGTGAGAATCGCGGTGTCGATGCGCTTGAAGAGCCGCTCCCCCACAATACCCGCCACCTCGATCGGTGTCGCCTGCAGGTACGTCCCGCGGCCGCGCTTTTCGATCCAGTAGACGAAGTCTTCGTCGTCCTTCTCCATCACGAACTCGAGCGCGGCGCGCAATTCGGTGGTGCGGCGGAAGAGGGGGATGATCTCGTCGGGCGGATCCTTCAGCAGCTTCAGATACGACCCGGTCAGGTCGAGCGCGGCCATCAGGTCCTGGTAGGCCTCTTCATTGTCCTCGCGGAAGGCGTCGCGTCCGGTGAAGGCGACCCGCCGGTCCGCCTCGCCGAACAGCGCGAAAAACTGCCCGCTGAGTTCTTCGAGGCGGCTCAGCGTGCGGTCCAGTTCCGGCGCGCCGAATTTCTTCAGCCGCCCCACCACGGCGATGTCGCGGCGCAGGTCGGCGATCCGGTAATTGCTGACGTTGACCCCGAAGTACTGCCCCACCACATCCTCGATCTCGTGGGCTTCGTCGAACACCACCGCGTGATACTCGGGCAGGATGCCGCCTTCGTAACGCTCGTCGCGCAGCGCGAGATCGGCAAAAAACAGGTGGTGGTTGACGATGATGATGTCGCTCTCCGCCGCCCGCTGGTGCATCAGGGTGATGAAGCAGCGCTCGAAGTTCGGACACTTGTTTCCGGTACAAAGCTCGCCGCGCGCATCGACCTTTCCCCACGCGGTCGAGGATTCGGGCAGCTTGCGGATCTCGGCGCGGTCGCCGAACTCGGTGGTCTTCTCCCACTCGCGGATGATCTCGAAGTCGGCGACCTCCTCGAGCCCGGAGAGCACCGGCGCGTTCTCCGCGTCGTAGATCTTCTGGCGGCAGGCGTAGTTGTTCCGCCCCTTCATGTAGCAGACCTTGAGGGGCCGCGGAAAGTGCTGCTGAAGAAAGGGGACGTCCTTGAAGAAAAGCTGCTCCTGCAAAGTCTTGGTGCCGGTGGAGACGATGATGCGCTTACCGCTGAGCAGCGCCGGCACCAGGTAGGCCAGAGTCTTGCCGGTGCCGGTTCCGGCTTCGACGATCAGGTGGCGGCTGCCGGAGAGGGCGCTTTCCACGGCCTCGGCCATTTCCACCTGCCCGGCGCGGAACTCGTAGTTCGGATGCCACCCGGAAAGCGTGCCCCCGCGCCCGAAAAATTTGCGCACGGACGAAGGCGGGGCCTGGGTGGGCATCGATACCCGATTCTACCAAGCGGTTACCGCGAGACAACCCCGCCCGATGCCGTCCGCGATGCCGCTACGCCTTGCGGTGCGGGCTGCGTTTGCGGCCGAGGAGTCCCAGCAAGACGGCCGCGGCGGCAAGCGTCCCGGCGGTACCCGGTTCCGGCGTGATCGCGCCGAGAAAATCCGAATGAACCTGGACTCCGGGAATGGCCCTGCCGTCCACGCTGACCACCTGAAACCCGGCCCATTGCAGGGTCAGGTCCGCGGTAGTGGTCCCGCCCGCCGCCCCCGAACCCTGGATGCCCGACCCGAAAAAGAAGAAGAAGTTGAACGGGGTCCCGAACTGGAAGCTCGTATCGGCTCCGATCGACGGCGAGTAGAAGCCGTCGACGCTGTGTACTCCGCTGGTGAAGTTGCCGAAGACGCTGCTCAGCAGGCAGGTTCCGTTCCCCGCGCAGATGTTATCGCTCACGACCGCATTCGGGTTGCTATTGCTCTCCGTGCCGAATACGTGGAAGACAGGCAGAAAGTATCCCGTACCGCTTCCGCCGGTAATCGTCACGCTCGAGTCGTCAATCCCGGATTGCACGATGGAGAGGAGGCCGAGGTTTTGATAATCCGTCGTGTCCGTGTTCAAGGTTACGGAGTTCTGCGTCCCGAGAGTGAACGGTGAACCATTGACTGTGGCGTTGCCGTCGAACGTGTCGGACGAGGGACTGCCGGGGTTGCTCGAATAGGAATCCGGCAACGACGCGGACGTGGTGGAGGTAAAAGCCGTGCTCGCGGTGATGGTGAACGGCGTGGCCGCGCTTGGAAAGTAGCGGCTGTCCCGAAGGTTGTAGACTACCCCCGCGTGGAGGCTTGTCGCGCAGAGGCTCGATGCCAGAAGCAGTGCCAGGCGTTGTGTCAAAGTGATTTCCCCTCTGACCAGGACAGGCGCAATCCGCCATGCTTTCTTGCACGCGGCCGCCGGCGATGCCAGCCGAATTGTGCGGAATCGCACGGGTTTGTAGCCGCCGACGCTACAGGATTGCGATGACCGCCGCGTTGGACGTCACGCCTCCGGCATTCACGGTAACCTGCACCACGCCGCGGCCGCGCAGTGCGATCGGCAGGGGCACGTCCACCTGGTCCAGTCCCGGAATCTGGGGCTGCGGTCCGGAGTACGTGGGAGTTACCGTCACGCCGCCGATGGTCACGGTGACGTCCTTGCCCGCGCCGCGCCATCCGGTGCCGTAGAAGGAGAGGTAAACCGGGGCGTCCACGCCGGCGTCGATGGGCACCGTCGTGCACGCGCCGTCCGCGCCGCATTGGAATACCGGGACACCGGAGTGGAAGCGGGTCGGGATCACGACCCGGATGGCGGTCGCCGCGGCGACGCCGGAATCGCCGAGTGTGAACAGCGCCGGGGCTGCCGCCTGCACCGGGAACGGCACGATGCGCAACGCCGCGGTACCCACGCCGGGCGGGAGACCCGTTACGGGGAACGCCAGGGTGGCGGCGCCCGGAGCCACGCCGGCGGGGATCCACAGGTTCATCTGGGTTGGCGAGACAAACAACAGGTGTGCCGGAAAATGGTTCCCGGCGGAATCCGTAATCCAGACGGCGGAAATATCGCCCAACGAAGTTGGCCAGGGCAGGGAAGCCGCCGCCGCGGTGACGGTCGAGAGGTGGTCGCCGTAGACCGTGGCCAGCGAATCCGCGGTCACTCCGGCCATCGGGTTCGCGGCGGAGACCACCACGGGTGAAGGCGTGGAGGCGGCGTGGACGGCACTCGACGCCACCAGGGCCAGAAAGAAAGTCAAACGCATCCTATCCCCCTACGGCAAGCTTGGACGCGGCCCGCGCGCGCCGGTTTCGAGGCACGCCCGGCCGCTGGTACAAAAGCGCACGCGGCGCTCGCTTTGCTACCCTGATTCTTCCATGATTCGTCTGCGCAGCCTCGCCATTTTTCTCGGGTTTACCGGAGCCCTCGCCGCCCAAGGCGTGGACTTCGTCAAGGCCAACTACACCAAGTACGAATACCAGATCCCCATGCGCGACGGCAAGCGCCTGTTCACCAGCGTCTACGCGCCCAAGGACCACTCGCGGCCCTACCCCATCCTGCTGGACCGCACGCCCTATAGCGTCGCGCCCTACGGCATCGATAACTACCGCGGCTCGCTCGGTCCTTCCGAAAAATTCGCGCGCGATCTGTTCATCTTCGTCTACCAGGACGTCCGCGGCCGCTATCTCTCCGAGGGCGAGTTCGCCGACATGCGTCCGCAACTGGACGCTCATCCTTCGCCCGCCGCCATCGATGAATCCACCGACACCTGGGACACCATCGACTGGCTCGTCAAGAACATCCCGAACAACAACGGCAAGGCCGGCATGTGGGGCATCTCGTATCCCGGCTTCTATACCGCCGCCGGCATCATCGACGCACACCCCGCGCTCAAAGCCGCGTCGCCGCAGGCGCCCATCGCCGACTGGTTCATCGGCGACGATTTCCATCACAATGGCGTGCTCTACCTGCCGCACATGTTCCGCTTCTTCGCCGGTTTCGGCCATCCCCGCCCGGTCCCGTCGCTGCCGCCCGGCGCGCAGTCGACGCCGCTCACCGGCGAGGACGGCTACAGCTTCTTTCTCAGACTGGGTCCGCTGGCGAACATCAACGAGAAGTACTTCAAGAACGACGTGCCGTTCTGGACCGAGATGACCCGGCACCCCGACTACGACGCCTTCTGGCAGGCGCGCAACCTGCGTCCGCACCTGAAGAACATCAAGCCCGCGGTGCTGACGGTCGGCGGATGGTTCGACGCCGAAGACCTGTTCGGCGCCCTCAACACCTACAAGGCGATCGAGAAGAACGCGCCGGGCGCCAACAATACCCTGGTGATGGGGCCGTGGTGCCACGGATGCTGGGCGCGCGCCGATGGCGACCGGCTGGGCAATGTCGCGTTCAACTCCAAGACCGCAGTCTTCTACCGCGAGGAAATCGAGTTTCCCTTCTTCGAGCACTGGCTCAAGGACAAGCCCGACCCCAAGCTGCCCGAAGCGTTCGTCTTTGAAACCGGCACCGGCCGCTGGCGCCGCGAGGATGCCTGGCCGCCGCGCGACGCGCGTCCGCGCGCCCTCTACCTCAATCCCGGCGCCGGCCTGACCTTCGACAATCCGGCCGATTCCGCGCCCTTCGACGAATACGTGAGCGATCCCGCCAAACCGGTCCCCTACATCAACCTACAATCGCCGGGCATGACCAGGGAGCACATGACCGAAGACCAGCGGTTCGCCTCGACCCGCACCGACGTGCTGACGTACGAAAGCGAAGTGCTCGACGCGGATGTGACGCTGGCGGGTCCCGTCACCTCGTCGCTTCTGGTGTCCACCACCGGCACCGACTCCGACTTCGTCGTGAAGCTGATCGACGTCTATCCCGAAGATTTTCCCGATCCCGATCCCAATCCCGCCGGCATCCACATGGGCGGCTACCAGCAACTGGTGCGCGGCGAAGCCATGCGCGGCCGTTTCCGCAACAGCTACTCGAAGCCGGAGCCGTTCGTCCCCGGCAAACAGGAGAAGGTGGAGTGGACCATGCCCGATATCGACCACTGCTTCCGCCGGGGCCACCGCATCATGGTTCAGGTGCAGAGCACGTGGTTCCCGCTGGCGGACCGCAACCCGCAGAAGTTCGTCGATATCTATACGGCCAAGAGCACGGACTTTGTCAAGGCCACCGAGCGCGTCTACAAAGGCTCCCACCTGACGGTACTGGTGCGGTAGCGCGAGCGGGGTTCAATCCATCAGCCGCGCGGCGGCCTGATCGAGGAACCAGGTGACGCCCCGCCCCTGGTGGGAGGCGATCTGCGCGGGGAAGCGGACGGGATCGTACTCGTCGTGGAAGACGCTGCGCACGGCCTCGGCTTTATCCTCGCCCGCCACCAGAAACACCGTGTGCTTGGCGGCCAGCAGCACGCCAGGCAACAGTGTGACGCGCCACATCTTGAACTTTTCCACGTACACCGCGGCGGCGATCTGTTCGCGGTCGCCGATCAACGGCTGGCCGGGAAACAGGCTGGCGGTGTGCGCGTCCGGTCCCATCCCGAGATGCACCACGTCGAAGCGCGGCATCTGGCCCTGCTCCAGCCCGAAGAACTCGCGGATGTCGTCCACGTAGCGCTTCGCTCCGGCGGACGGCGAGAGTTCGCCGTTGATGCGATGCGCGTGGTGCGGCGGAATGTGGGCCGGGCGGATCAGGTGCTCGTTGGCCATCCGGAAGTTGCTCTGCTCGTCGGTGGGCGCCACGCAGCGCTCGTCCACCCAGAAAATATGCACCAGGTCCCAGCGGAACTTGGTGGCCGCGAGCCGGTCGAACATCAGCTTCGGCGTGGACCCGCCGGAGATGGCGAGCGTCGCCGACTCCTGGCCGGCGAGCACTTCCTCCAGCAGATTGATCACGTGATGCGCCGCCGCCTCGGCCGTGGCGTTCGCATCCGGCAAGGTATGCCAGGGTACACTCATTCTGTTTTGGAAGATACCGCAAGGCGGGCCGCGGTGGAAAGGGTCCGCTCGAACACCGTATCGCGGCGCGCGACTCCGAGTTCTTCCCGCATCAACAGGTAGTCGCTGGCCGGCTCCAGGTGGGTCTGGTTGGTGAGATCGTTGACCGTGACGGCGAGCGTGCCGCCGTCGCAGCGCAGCGCCACGCGCAGGCCGGGACCGCTGAGTTCGACGTGGATGGCTTCGGAGTTGCGCACCACCGTGACGGCGGGCGCCAGGCTCGCCGCGGCGAGCGCATTGCGGGTCCACGCCGCCATGTACCAGGCTGAGGTTTCGTGCCGCGCTCCGCAATCGACCTTCACAGCGGCCACGCCGCTCAGGCGGGAGAGCATCTCGCGATTCTCGAACACGCGGGCGAGCATTTCCCTCCAGCGGGTCACCCGCGTCCAGGCGAGGTCGGCGATGCGCACGCCGCGCGTCTGCGCCTCGGCCATCCGCGCCATGGCCGCCTCCGGTTCGTCGAACGCGGCGCTGTCCAGCACCACCTTGGTGGCCAGCCGGGCGATATCGCCGAACTCCGGCATCGCGCTGAGCCGGGGACTGCGGCACCACAGGATCACGGGCAAGTCGGCCACCACCAGCGGCAGCAGCACGCTCGGCAGATCGCCCAGCGCCGCGTCGCTGGCGACCAGTTCGATCTGCTCGCAGCAGATCTGCCGGCGCTGGCCGAACGGCATCCAGCACTGCTGGTAGACTCTCTCGCTGAGCGTGCGCTCGCTGCCGGCGCGCAGCCGGACCAGGATGGTGCGCGCCGGATGTTCCGGCATGAGCGCGGCCAGGGTTTCGCCGAGCGCGGCAGCGTCGTCGCTTTCCTCGGCCATTACCACCAGAGTCATGGAGCAGGCGCGCAGCACGCCCGCCGAGCCCTGCTTGCCCTCCTCCACCCAGAGCGCGGCGAGGTCGCGCAGGATCTTCTCGGGCGCGACCGTGGTGCTCATGGGCGCCTCCAGGTGTGGCCGTTGCGCGCCAGCATGGCGTCGGCCGCCGCCGGTCCCCAACTGCCCGAGGCGTAGTTGGGAAAGTCGAACTTATGATTGCGCCACACGTTCTGGATCGGCTCCACGACGCTCCAGCTCGCCTCCACCATGTCCTGGCGCGTGTACAGCGTCGGATCGCCGATGATGGCGTCGAGGAGCAGCGTTTCGTAGGCCGAGGGCGAGCGCTCGCCGAAGCTCGACCCGTAGTTGAAGTCCATCGAAACCGGGCGCAGCGTCATGCCGGAGCCGGGGCGCTTGGAGAGGAAGCGCAGGGAGATGCCCTCCTCCGGCTGGATGCGCAGGATCAGCAGGTTCAATCCGTCGGCGTCGCCGTCGCGATTGAACAGGTGCAGCGGCGCGCTCTTGAACTGAATCGCGATCTCGGTCACGCGCTTGGGCAGCCGCTTGCCCGTGCGGATGTAGAACGGCACACCCGCCCAGCGCCACGTGTCCACGTAGAGCGTGAGCCCGGCGTAGGTATCGGTCTGCGCGGCGGCGTCCACTCCCGGTTCCTGGCGGAATCCGGGCACGTCCTCGCCGCCGATGCGCGCCGGTCCGTATTGCCCCGGGACGGTATTTTCGAGAACTTCGTCCGGCTTCCAGGGGCGGATCGAGCGCAGGAGTTTGGATCGCTCGTCGCGCACGCTGGTGGCGCGGAAACTCGCGCTCGGTTCCATCGCCACCGTGGCCATGACCTGCAGCAGGTGGTTCTGGATCATGTCGTCCAGCGCGCCGACTTCCTGATAATACGCGCCGCGCCCTTCGACGCCGATCGCTTCCGCGCCGGTGATTTGCACGTGGTCCACGTAGCGGCGGTTCCACAGCGGCTCGAAGATGCCGTTGCCGAAACGGAATGCCAGAATGTTCTGCACCGTCTCCTTGCCCAGGTAGTGGTCGATGCGGTAGACGTCGCTTTCGTCGAAGACCTCGTGCAGTTGGCTGCTCAGTTCGCGCGCGCTGGACATGTCGTGGCCGAACGGTTTCTCGACCACCAGCCGGCGCCATCCCGCGCCCTTCCCCATGCCGCCCGCCCCGATGCCGCGCGCGATGGTGGCGTACTGGCTGGGCTGGGTCGAAAGATAGAAGAGCACGTTGCCGCCGGTGTGCCGCTCGCTTTCCACCTGCGCGAGTTTGGCTGCCAGCGCCTGGTACATGGCGGGATCTGTCACGTCGCCGGCGATATAGTAGAGCCCGCGCGCGAACGCCGCCCACACGTCCTCATCGAGCGGTGTATCTTCGCTGAAGTTCTTGACCGCCTCGCGCATCTTCTCGCGGAACTGATCGTCGGTCATGGACGTGCGCGACGTGCCGATTACGGCGAAACCGGCGGCGAGACGGCGGTCGTATGCCAGGCGATACAGCGCCGGAATGAGTTTGCGCTTGGTCAGGTCCCCGTTGGCTCCGAAAATCACGACCGCGCACTCGGGAGCCTGCCGTTCGAAGCGCAGCGGATCCTGGAAAGGATTATCGTTGGGCATTGAACCCACCATATCACGCGCGGCGGGAACTCCCGGCGAGGTTGCTATAGCAGCTTGTCGAGTTCGCGGTACGTCACCGGCTGAATCGAATGTTCGCGCAGCAGGGCGCGCGATTCTTCCCCGGTCCAGAAGCGGAAATCGCTCCAGCGCTGCTCCCAACTGTTGGTGACCGCGCGGATCTCGGGGTCGTCCTGGGAGAGGTGTACGATCAGCTTGGTCACGCCGGGTTTCAGACCGGCGAGCAACTGCCGGTAGCTGGCGGCGCGTTCCTCGAGCGTGCGCCCGTTGACGCCGGTGACGAGCCGGTCGAGCAGCACGAAGCCCTCGCGCTCCTTCTGCTCGAGCGCCGGTGCTTTGATCGGGTACTCGGCCAACTCGGCGGCGGCGTCCGGAGTGGGACGCGGCATCATGCAGACGACTTTCGCTTCGCGCGCCAGTCGCGTGTAAACCTCGAAGTAATCGGGACGTGCGTAGAGCGTGCCCATATGGGTATCGACGTGGGTGAAGCGGATGCCGAACTGCCGCGCACGCCCGATCTGCGCGCGCAACTCGGTCTCGACTTCGGCGGCGGAGGCGTGCATCGCGACGGACCGCGCGTCGCGCCACAGGTAGCCGTCCGGGTCGAGCAGTCCCTTCACCTGGTCCCATGGCGCGACCGGGCGCCACCGGTAGTACTTCCACTCGCTGGTGAGCGTGAGGTGCAGGCCGATATCGAGTTCGGTGTGCTCGCGCGCGAACTCCGCCATCTCGCTGAACCAGGGGCAGGGGACCATGATGCTGGCCGATTGCACGCCGCCGGAGAGCAGCGCTTCGCGCGTGGCGAGGTTGACCGAGTGGCACATGCCGGCGTCGTCGGCGTGGACCATGAGGAGCCGCGCGCCGGGTTTACCGAGGCGTTCCCCGGTCGAGGGCGGCGCGGAGGATTGGGCGGCGGCGGCAAAGGCCACCGCGCCGAGAAATTCGCGTCTTCGCATAGGCAAGATGCCTATCGTACAACGGCGTCACTGCGGGCGCATCCAGGTATCCTCGAGGACGTCCACGCTGGTGTTCAGAGTCTTGTCCCCGATGGTGATCCGGACCATGTAGGCGCCGGGCTCGACGAGCGGCCCGAGCGGGGCGAATCCGCCGAATCCGCCGCCGCCACCACCACCGCCGCCGCCACCGCCACCACCGCCGCCGCCGAAGCCGCCGCGTCCGGCGGCGACGAAGGGCACACCGGTGGCACCGCCGCGCCGTCCGCCGCCTTCGC
>JBBIQR010000119.1:0-13266 GCA_037442245.1 Candidatus Solibacter sp.
CTCTATCCGGCAGGTTACTCCCGCCGGAGGCCGGTGGCAAGGGCGTGGCATCCACTGTGGCATCCACTGCGCCCTCCCGCGCATCCAAGGACGGAATGGTTTATACATGTTTCGAGATGGTGCGCGACTGCCGCGCCGATCTGCCCCAGGGCTGGCGCTATTTCCTGGCCACATATGTTCCGGTGATCCGTCGTCTGCTGGCGCACTATGCGCCGTCTGCCTCCGATGCGGACGCGCGGGTCGAACTCCTGCTGGCCGATCTGCGGCGGCCGGGCTCCAGGCTGTTCCAATCGCTCGATCCGGCGCCGGAGCGCTGGTTCGTCGCCGAACTCCGCCAGGCGGTGCTCGCGTCGCTGGCCCTACCGGCCGCGGAGATTGCGCTCGATCTCGAGACGGTCGCCGCAGCGCTGGCGCCGCTGACCGTGGTGGAGAAGGTCGCGGCGTGGTTCGAAACCATGCGCTACGACGATGACTCGACCGGCGCGATGATGCGGATCTCGCCCGCCACCGTGGGCAGGATCCGGGAGCGCGCCGCCGGTCTCGTCCGCGGGGCGAGCGATGCCTGGAGCCGCGGGGTACCCGGTGACAACGGCCTGGCGCTCGGGCGCGCCGCCGCGGCGGCGGGCGGCGGAGAGTGCGTCTCGGCCAAAGATCTGCTCGACGTGCTGGACGGCCGCACGTCCTGGAGCGGCAGGGAGGCGATGGAGCGCCACGTGACCGCCTGCTGGCACTGCGTGGACCACTACGCCCGCATGATGGAGGTGATCGCGCTGCTGCGCGCCAACCGGCCTCTCAGCGATGCCGAAGCCCGGCCTTACTTCCGCGCGTTGGGCGTCGCGCTGGAGCGTACTCCGGCGTGGAAACGCCTGTTCGCCGGCGGCCGGTGAGAGCGCGCACCCCTCACCGCCACGTGACCAGCAGTTGCGCGAGCAGAATCTTGGTCACGGTACACACCGGGAAGACGCGGGCGTAGGAGGCCTGCGGCGCGTCCGAATTGGACACCAGGCTGGCGTAGGACAGGCTGGCCGGCTCGGTGTGGATGGCGCAGACCAGCCCCATCACGGATTCGAACGGCTGCTTCAGCACCCGATGCCCGATGGTCACGCTCGCCAGCGCCACCGCGGCCGTAATCACCGCGCCGGCCGCGATCATATAAACGCCGCTGCCGCTCGCCGTCTTCAGAAACCCGTACCCGGCGCGCGTGCCGACTCCGGCCTGAAACAGCACCAGGCCGATCTGCCGGAGCGTGAGGTTGGCGCTCAGCGGAATGCTCCAGGTGACCGGCCCGGTGCGCTGCATGCGGCCCAGGATCAGCCCGGCGATCAGCGGTCCGCCGGCCAGTCCGAGCCGTACCAGGTGGCCGCCGGGGAGGGGAAGCGGGATCAGTCCGAGAATTACGCCCGCCGCCATCCCCAGGCCCACGCTCGCGAAATCGGTTTCCGCGGTGCCGCGGATCGAGTCGCCGAAGAAGCGCGAGACCGCGGGGAAGTTGGCCGGCGCGGTGAGCACGCGCACGCGGTCGCCGAATTCCAGGCGGCTGTCGGCATTGGGCACGATATCGACGTCGCCGCGGCGCAGGCGCGTGATGGTGGCCCCCAGCGCGCCTTGCAGGTTCAGGTCGCGGATGCGCTTGCCCACGATCTCCGCGCGCGACACGAAGACGCGGCGGTAGTCAAGCGCCGAGCGGTCGTGCTCGATGTGTACGCCGGCCGGTTGTCCGAAGATGTGCAGCGCGCGCTCGAGCGAGGCCCGGTTGCCCACCACCGCCACCACGTCGCCCAGCGCGAACTGCGTCTCCGAAGTCGCCAGCGCCGTCCGCCCGCCGCGCTGCACCCGGCTGATCACGAATCCCAGGTCGCCGTGCACGCGCAACACACCGGCCAGGCTCTGTCCCACGATGCCCGGGTTCTGCACCACGAAGTCGCGGACTTCGATGGGCTCGGCGGGTTCGGCCTTGGCCGGTTGGATGCGGAACACGGCGCGGTACACCTGAAACGTGAGCATCACGCCGAGCACGCCGAACGGGTAAGCGATCCCGAAGGCGATGACCGGCGCTTCGGTCGCCTGTCCGCGGAGCGCTTCCTGCGCCGCCGCCAGCGCCGGCGCGTTGGTCAGGGCGCCGGAGAAGAGGCCGGCCAGCGAGGCGCCGGAGAGCGATTGCCACGCCGCCACCCCCAGCGCCACTCCCGCGCCGCCCAGCAGCATCGCGATACAGAAAATGTTGTCGCGCGAGCCGCTGCCGCGGAACGGGTTCTGGAAGCCGGGCCCGAACTGAATCCCGATGCTGTAGATGAACAGGATCAGTCCCACGGTGGAGACGATCTGCGGCAGCGCGACCTCCGGGCCCAGCGCGCCCGCCGCCAGTCCCGCGAACAGCACCCCGGCCACCCCGATGCGGAAACCGAAGACGCGCACCTGTCCCAGCAGATAGCCCACGCCGATCACGGCGAACAGCGTCACGACGGGGAATTGGACCAGAAACTCGGTGATGGCCTGTTTCATGCGGAGGAACCGGGATCGGACGGTCTAAAACCCAGTCTACCTTACGGATTTGTATGTTTCTTCGCTATCATGAATCGGCGGGATATCGTTACGTGAAGCGTTTTCCTTTTCTCGACTGGATGCGCGGCCTGGCGGTGCTGGTGATGATCCAGTGCCACGCCTTCAATTCGTTCACGCGGCTCGATCTGCGCGACGGCGGCCCGTATATCCTGACGCAGTTCATCGGCGGCATGGCCGCGCCCCTGTTCCTGTTCATGGCGGGGATGACCACCGGCTTCCAGATGGAAAGCCTGGAGAAGCGCGAACCGCGCGCGCTGCGCCGCTGGCTGACCGCCATGCGCCGCGCCGGATACATCATGGCGATCGCGATGACGTTCCGGTTCACCAACTGGGTCTTCGCCTGGCCGCTGGGCGACTGGCACGAGATGCTGCGCGTGGACATCCTCAACTGCATGGGGCTGGCGATGGCGGCGATGGCGACCGCGGCGCTGTTCACCGGGCAGGCGCGCATCCGCTACGCGCTGGCGGCCGGGTTCGGAATCGCCGCGCTGGCGCCGGTGATCGCCAACCTGGATTGGAGCGCCACGCCTCCGCTGATTCAGGAATACCTCGCGCCGGCGCCGGGACGCCGCTTTCCGTTCTTTCCGTGGGCGTCCTACGTAGCGTTCGGACTCGCGGTGGGCAGCATCGTCAAACGCACCGCCGAGGAGCGCTTCGAACGCCTGATGCAGTGGAGCGTGTTGGCGGGCTTCGCACTGGTCTTCACCGCGCAATACTTCGCCAACGTGCCGTATTCGCTATATGCCAGGACCAGCTTCTGGCTGGACAACCCGACCCTGGTGCTGATCCGGTTCGGGGCCATGCTGCTGGCCATGGCCGGGGCCTACCTGTGGACCATGTATTGCGCCGGCGCGGGCTGGAGCTGGATGCAGTCGATGGGCCGGAACTCGTTGATGGTGTACTGGGTGCACGTCATGATCGTCTACGGCAGCGTGGTGCGTCCGCTGAAACGCCAGATGTCGGTCTGGCAGGCGGCGGGGGCTACCGCGATCGTGACCCTGGCGATGATCGCGCTTTCGGCGCTCTGGCAATGGTGGAAGGCGCGGCGCGCCCCCCGGCCGGCGCGGGCAGTGCCCGGAAACGCGGGCGCCGGTCCCGTGGCGGCGGCTTCGGCGGTGCGGATCGCTTCGCCGTCGGAGGTCTAAGCGGCCGGATCCCCGCTATTCGCCGGACTGGTAGCGGCCGGGGGAGAGAATGTGGTTGGGGTCGAGACCGCCCTTGAAGGCGCGCAGCAGCGCGTCGTAACCCGCGCTGGCGGGCATGGACGACGCCGATTGACTGGTCAGCCGGTAGGAGTAGTAGCCGGCTTCGGCCAGGCGCTCGGTCAGCACGCGATAGCAGGCCGCGGCTTTTTCGTCCTCGCCGGGTTCGTGGCGGTCGTAGGCGATCGAAATCACACAGGCCAGGCTACGCTCCGTGACCATGGTCAGGGAGATGGCGGGCTCGAAGCTGTGCTCCAGCAGCGTGCGGCCGGCGAGATCGACCAGCGCCCGCGCCTGAGCGCCGTCGGCCGGGACCACCGGACTCGACCACAGCAGGCCGCACCCGTCGCGGTCGGGATCCATCTCGGCCGGGGGCGGCGACTTCTTGCGCCAATAGGTGCTGGCCAGCGGCTGGCTGGTCGGAACGCCCTGCAGCAGGCCGAACACCGGCCGGACCAGTTCCAGCGCGCGGGTCAGATCCCAACCGGTTACCAGGCGATACACCTTCGAGAAACGCTCCGCCAGCCGGAGTTTGCGCTCATCCAGGAATTGCAGTTTATCCACTCGCCCGGCCAGCGCTTTGCGGAGCAGGCGCCGCGCCTCGGCCACCTGCGCCCGCGTGCCGTAGAGGCCGCCCGAGGCGTTCCACGCGCCGAACTGATGGCGCTGGCGCAGGCTCCGCATCACCCGTTCCGGCAACGGCGCCTCGCCGGCGGCTTCCTCCCACGGATACTGCTGCAGCCCGGAGAGGACTTTGTAATCGTTGGCCACGTGCACCGTACTGCGCAGCGTGCCGTTGAGGCGCAGCGGGCGCAGGGCGTCGATCAGCGGACCCAGGCCCTCGGCGGAATCGCAGCGGAAGAAGTACGCCTGGAAATACTCGGGCGCGGGCATCAGCCACAAGGTCATGCGGGTGACGATGCCGAAATTCGATTGCGTGAACAGGCCGTCGATCGACGGGCCGACGCCCCAGCGGTGCAGGGCGCCGGAGCGCGAGCCTTCGAAGCGCGAGAAACCCGTCTCCAGCGTCTGCCCGGTCGGCAGCACCACTTCCAGTCCGCACACGTGGGCGAAATGGTCGCCGTAAGGCGTGTGCCCGAAGCCGCGTTCCACGGCGTTCCCGATCAGGCTCGTATCCGGACCGGCGCCAGTGGAATCCATCCACAGCCCGGAGCCGCGCTGGCGGAGAAAATCGAAGGCCTGCTGCTGGGTCACCCCCGGCTCCACCGTGATGTAGGCCAGGTTCTCGTCGAAGTCGAGGATGCGGTTCATCCGCGACAGGTCCACCAGGACACAGTGGTCGGCGCTGGGCACGCGCGAGCCGTAGCCCCAGTTCCGTCCGCCGCTCACCGGATATACCGGGACGCGCCATTGGTTGGCGATGCGCAGGATACGCTCCACGTCGCGGCGGCTGCCGGGCCGCAGAATCGCCGGAATCGACCGGGTGGTCGAGAAGGTGGCGGTGCCCGCCGCCCGAAGCGCGCTCGCGTCGCTGATGACGTGTTCCGCGCCGAGGACCGCCTCCCAGTTCCGCAACGCGCCCGCGAGCGCGTCCCCGGCGGAGGCGGGATGGGAGATCAGGTTAGCCGTGGTGCTCAATAGTCACTCCTCCGCGTTGCACTCCCCTGGAGCATCAGGACAGCACCGGCAACAGCGCCGGTTTGACAGCGGGAAGCGGTACAGGAGCGACTAACGGGTAGGATAGCGCGGCCGGGCACTCCGGCGCCAAGACGGTTGCGCAGCCCACCTGTTCCCGGAATCGTTCGATCGCGCGCCGGTAGGCGCCGTTGGGCGCGGCGGAATCGAACAGCAAAACTTCCATCTCGCACTCGTACTGCGGATCGAAATACGACGGGAGCTCCATTTCGCCGAATACCAGGGAACGGCCGCCGATGCGGCGCAGAATCTGCGCCGAATGATGCCGGAAGGTCGCGGTCGTGATGCCCACGCATCCGCCTAGAAACTGCGCCAGGGCATACGTCGCCAATGCCACGCGCAAGGCTTCGGCCGTGCAGCGCTTCTCCGCCGAGATGGCCCAGCCGCCGACTTCGGCGAACGCCAGCCCTTCCCGGGCGGCGCGCGCCACCTGCGATTCCACCGCCGCCCGGACCAGGGACCCCCACTGGTCCGACCGGGCGATTTCTGCGGTCCTTACACTCAGGTCGTGGAAACTCGCGCCCGAGGAGAAATGGCTGTACCGGGCGCACCCGCTTACCGCGCCACCCTCGTCCAGGGCAACCAGATGCCAACTGCTCGCATCCGCCGGCTGCCAGTGCCGCCCGTCGGAGGTCAGTTGAGCATCCGTGATGGCGCCGTCCTCGAGGTAAACCCGTCCCCGCAGCCGCTGCAAGCCGTGCAGCACGCCCGTATATTGCCGGTCATCTCTGCGGACCCGCCAGTCCAGGACTGGGAGCGGTCCCCGCGCCGGGGCCAGCAATACTAACCCGTTGCGCGGACAATCGATAGCGCCGTCGAAGAGTTTCACTGTACCTGGTCCCTGCCTGCCCGCGTCGGTCTCCGCTACACTCTGTCTACACGTCAGCCCCGGAACGATAGCCTGACGAAACCATCTCTCCTTCATTAAGGCGGTGCGGCACCGGCCTTTCAATCTTGCCAATGGGATGCACAGTACCGGTTGCCGTGGAGAACGTCTGAACTATGTACTTTTGGAGTATTCCGTACAAACCTAGCAATTGTGATTCCCCTGTCAGACTTTTCGGTAAATTGTGGAGAAATCTGAGGCGGAAGGAGGAAAAAAGCGAAGCACCGGGGGCGGCAATCATGCTCACCCAATGTAAATTTTATCGACGGTGTGAAAACTATTCCCCGTCCACCCTCGGTTGCGGTACTGCACGGTCCAGGAACCTCCGGAATAACCCCGAGCTCGAGTCCTTTGTGAACACATCGGATAGGTGGTGGGCTGAATGCAAATACGCCGCTCCGGACAGCAGTTTCTCGAGCGCCGCCCGCAGCCGACCCGCCGACGCCTCTTCCACCCGGACCCCCAACCCGGCGCCGCTCTCCACCAATACCGCGGTCGACAACTGCTGGTCGCCATTGCTCGGAATTCCCAGCACCGGAGTTCCCGCGGCGAGCGCGGGATAGAGTCCGCCGCTCCCCCCGTGCGATACCACAACCCGCGCCGCCCGAGCCATCTCCGTAAACGGCAGCAGACCCGCGCGATACCAATCGTCCGGCAAGCCCGGCAGGTCGCGCCCGGAGGTCGCGAGCACCACGCAAACCTCCATTCCCGCCAGCGCCTGAACCAGGGCGCGGATCACATGCAGGGGACCGGAGCTCCCCAGGCTGATGAAGACGCGCGGGCGACGGTCGGCCAGCATCCGTTCCCACCACGCCGGCTTTTCCATGGGCGGGACCCAATCGCAAATCCCTACATACAGATGCGTCTCGGGCCGGTTTGGCGTGGGGATGTACTCGGCAACGTCCGGATACAGGACCCAGTCGCCGTCGGTGTACATCACCCGCAGATCCTTCGCCAGCGGCGCCAGCCCGAATTCGCGCCGCACCCGGTTCATCTCACCGACGTGGACCGCATGGGCGATGGGTTCCGCCAGCCGGAAGACTCCGCCCAGGAAACGCGGCGGGATGACGCGCGTGAGGGGCAACTCCGGGATCACCGAACGGCGGCGCGCCCACGGACTCCAGTAGGCGTTCATCAGCACCGCGCAAGGCACGCCCTCCAGCCGGGCGCTGATCGAAAGCGACGGCCGCATGTCGCCCACCACCAGGTCCGGCCGCACACCGCGGATCAGGTCCCGGTCCTCGGCGACGTAGCGGCGGACCACGTCCGGCGGAAACAGCGGTGCGCCTTTGGCCAGATGCGCCAGGAAACGCTCGCCGGGCATGCTATCGAGCGTGCCTCGGGAAAAGGTCTGGCCGTCGAGCAGGGGTGCGAAGCGGGCGGGAGAGTAGAAGTGGACGTCGAACGCGGCCGGGTCGAGGCTGCCGGCCAGGGCTAAGGGGCGGACGAAGTGGGTCATCGTCGCGCCCTCGGCGAGAAACAGGATTCGTCTGCGGGATCGGCCCATCCGGCTTGAGTTTAGCCCACAAAAACAACAACCGCACAGCCGGTTGCCCGGACTGTGCGGCTGAAGAGATGCAAAACCTGCGAACTGCTAGGCGCGGCTCTTGCGGCGGCGGATGAACGCCAGGGCGATCAAGCCGCTACCGATCAAACCGGTGGTAACCGGCTCGGGGACGGTAGCCAGCGAGAACTGACCGGAGTACGTGCTCTGAATAAATCCGGCGCTGGCAAAGGTCGCCTGGACCTGTCCCGGCGTCTGGTTCACCTGAGTCGAAAAACCACCGGCCCATTGGGTGGGTCCGTTCGCGTCACTGACGGTACCGAACGCCGAGACGGCAATCGTTGTAGTGGGAAGGCCCGTTGTGGGTGAGATGCCGTTGAAGGTGAGAATAAACGGCGAGGTGGCCGTCAACGAACACGACGCGCCGTTGCTCGTCGCACCGGCACAGTTGGTGTTGGCCGAACCGGCGCCGAATCCATCGAGGACGAAGTCCAGCGCGGGCGTCGTCGGCGGCGCGGGCAGATCGATGAAGTGATCCACTACACCACCTCCGGCGCTCAGGTTCATAATGTTCCCCTTCACGCCGGCGCCAATCGACCCGGCGGACCAGACGAGGTTCGTTCCCAAGCCGGTGTCGATGCACCCCGTTCCGACAACCGTACCAACCGGCGACCAAACGATCGTCGTCGCCGTAACGGTGACCCCGCCGCCACCACAGTTGGCCAGGTTCATGGTTCCGATTGGGTTGGCCGACGCAATGTTAGACAACCCCAAAAAACAGACGGCACCCGCTAGCACGAGCGCCCCTCTAAATATTTTCATATTTGCTCCGATTCCTCCGATCCGGACTTCTGAAGTAGACATTTGCAGAACTGATTTCATGAGCTATCGATAGCAGTCTAGAGTTAACCGAAGGTAGTGTCAACGCAACATGCCTAAGTGCAGTACCACCGACACAAGTGAAAAGTACCGACCGTCGGTACCAGCGCAAAATCGGGCTTCCCGGGCCGCCTCCGCCAGGCCGGCGGACGGTATCGACGCCGCACGAGTATCACTTGTGCTTTCTGTCAGATACGCCGGGAGTTGGCAATCACCGAGAGACTCGAAAGGATCATTGCACCAGCAGCTACAATGGGTGTTAGTACCCCTGATACAGCGAGGGTGATTCCGAGCGCGTTGTAACCGAACGCCCACCACAGATTCTGCCGCACAATGGCGAAGGTTCGCCCCGCGACATCCAGCGTGTCGAGCACCCCGGTGAGCGAGCGTTTCATCAGGACCAACGGCGCCGCCTGCATGGCGATCGCGGCGCCGGAACCGAGGGCGATGCCCAGGTCGGCCTGCGCCAGCGAGGGCGCGTCGTTCACCCCGTCGCCGATCATGGCCACCCGCTGTCCGCGCGCCTGCAGTTGGCGCACCACCTCGACCTTGTGCGCCGGCAGCGCCCCCCCGATCCACTCCCCTGCGCCGATTTCGCGCGCGACCGCCTCCGTGGCGGCGGGCGAATCGCCGCTCAGGAGCAGGGTGCGGATGCCGCGCCGGCGCAACCCGGCGCACAGCACCGCCGCGTCCGGCCTGACCCGGTCCCCCAGCGTAAAGGCGCCGCGCGCCTGCCCGTCCCAGCCGAAGCACACGGTCGTCGCTGGGGTGGCGCCCGCCGGCGCGTCCGCGGCGCGGCGCACGAAGTAGCGCACGCCCGCGACGGTGCCCTCGATGCCCTCTCCGGGACTGACCACCACGTCCTGCGCCGGCGGCAGGCCGTGGTGACCCGCCACGATGGCGCGGGCGATGGGGTGCTCGCTATACGCTTCCACGGCGGCGAGTTCGCGCAGTCGCGAGCCATCGCCCTCCACCGCCAGCAGCCGGAACTCGCCCTCGGTCGCCGTCCCGGTCTTGTCCAGCACCACCACGTCGATCCCGCGGATGGTCTCCAGCACGCGCGTGTCGCTCACCAGGATGCCGCGGCGGGACGCGGCCGAGACCGCGAACGTCAGCGCCAGGGGCGTCGCGATCCCCAGCGCGCACGGGCAGGCGATCACCAGCACCGCGATGGCGTGCATCAGGGCCCCGGCGGGGCTGCCCGAGCGCCACAGCCATCCGGCGAACGTGGCCGCCGCTACCAGGAGCACCGCCGGAATGAAGACGCGCGCCACCCGGTCCACCGTCCGCTCGATGCGGGTGCGGGATGCCGCCGCCCGCTCCGCCACCCGCACGATCTGCGCCAGCGTGCTATCCCCGCCCGAGTGGGTGGCGCGGATTTCGAGCACGCCTCCGACGTTGACGCTGCCCGACACGACGCGGTCGCCGGGCGCCTTGGCGACGGGGCGCGCCTCGCCGGTCAGCACGCTTTCGTCGGCGTGGGAGTTGCCCGCCGCCACCACGCCATCGGCCGGAATGCGCTCCCCCGGCTTCACCAGGAAGACGGTTCCCGGAACCAGCGCATCCACCGCGACGAATCTCTCGCGGCCGTCCTGCAGGATGCGCGCCTTGGTCGGCATCAGCCGGTGGAGCAGCGTGAGGGCGCGGGCGGCGCGATCCTTGGCGGCGCGTTCGATGGATTTGCCGGTCAATACCAGCGCGACGATGGCGCAGGCGGTGTCGAAGTAGACGTGCTGCCCGCCGCGGAACGCCTCCACCGCGCTATAGCCGTAGGCGGACAGGATGCCGAGCGAGAGCAGCGATTCCATGCGCAGCACGCCCTGCCGCGCTCCCGTCCACGCCAGCCGCAGGATGGGCGCGGCGCACCAGAACACGCTCGGGGTGGCGAGCGCCATCAGCAGAAACGGCACGAAGCGCCCCGCCCAGACCGCGACGCTGCCGAAGTAGCTGGCGTAAACCACCAGGCTGAAGGTCATCACGTTGAGCGAGAGAAACGCCGCGATCCCGGTGCGCAGCAGCAGGTCTTTGCGCTCGGCTTCGGAGGCATCGTTCTGGCCGGTATATTCGCCGGCCCGGTAGCCCACGCTGGCGACGCGCTCGACGATCCGCTCCTTGGGCAGATACTGCGGGCAGTAGCGGACCTTGAGCAGGTCGCTGGCGAACAGCACCTCCGCGGAGACCACCCCGCGGGTGCGCGCCAGGGCGTGTTCGATCAGCCAGCCGCAGGAGTTGCACCACATCCCGCGCACGTGGAAGACGGCTTCGCTGGTTTCGGCGCCCTCCGGAATCGCCGGCGCGTCCGCGGCGGCGGGGCGGGCGATCAGTCCGAGCCGCAGGCTTTCCCGGTAGAGATCGGTCTGGCGGAAATCCTGGCCGCTGGCCATGACGCCGCTTTCCACCAGGATGGCGTGGACGTTCTCACACCCGGCGCAGCAGAACCTGGGCTCGCGGGTATCGAGCCCGCACAGCGCGCAGGGGTGAACGGCGGCGGGCGTGGTGGTCATGCCCGCAGGTCGGGCGCAGGCTGCGAAGCCGCGCCGACTTCGATCATCTGCGGGTTGGCCTTTTTGGTCTCCACGTAGGCGAAGATCAGGATGCCGATGAACAGCAGCGAGATCAGCGCCAGAAAGGGAATCAGGACGGGGATGCCGCCCTTGGCTTTGGCTTTCGGTTTCATTTGGAGTCTCCCGAAGGGGCGAGGAAGGTCATCGGAAAGCGTTCGCCCCCCGCCACGATTTCAAAGTGCGTGACCAGGGCTTCGCCCGGCGAGAAGGGCCGCGCGACATCGAATTCGCCGGTCACCTGCTTGCCCGGCGCCGCCTGAACCGGGTTTGCCGGAGCCAGTAGTTGGCCGCCGGGCAGGTTGTTTATCGAGATCGCGACGGTATCCGGCCGCTTGCCGCGGTTGGCGATCTGATAGCGGAAGTGGTTGTACACCAGCCCGTCGCTGCCCCGGCGGTAGAGCGTCTCGCGGACCGGCGAAATGCGCACCAGCACCGGACGCCGCGTGGCCAGCGCGAACCCGAGCCCTCCGGCATAGGCGAGCAGGATGGCGGCCACCACCACGCGGCGCGCCGTCCAGCGCCAGGGCTCCCCCTTGACGCCCCAGCCGTAGCCGATCAGGTTGGGCTTCTTCAGGCGGCTCATGATTTCGCCGCAGGCGTCGATGCAGTCGGCGCAGTGGATGCACTCGATCTGAAACGGCGAGGTGCGGATGTCGATCCCCATCGGGCACACCCGCACGCACTTCTTGCAGTCGATACAGGCTTCCCCCGGATCGCGGTAGTGCACCAGCAGCGTGCGGTCGTCGCCCAACAGGCCCTGCAGGTAGCCGTAAGGGCACACGGTGGTGCAGAACTTCTGTTTGACGAGCGTGAAATCGAGGAACGTGACCAGGGTGACGGTCGCGCCCGAGATGCCGCCCGCGGTGTGCAGGTCGAGCGACGCCAGCCGGTGCAGCAGGTCGCGCGGCTCGATGAAGTAGGCGATGAAGATGAACGCCAGAAAGACGCTGCCCGCCCCGGTCATCGCCAGCCAGATCAGGCGCGACACGCGGTCGCGCACCGGCGGCTTGAGGTGCGGCGAGGTCTTGGCGACGCGCTTGCGAATCCACGTCCACAGCGAATCCGACGCCTCGCTGAAGATCATCTGCGGACACAGGTAGCCGCAGTAGACCCGGCCGTAGAAGACGCTGGAGAGCACGATCACGAACATCAGAAACATCAGGGCGAAGAAGATGATGGCGAATTCGTTGATCCACAGTTCCTGGCCGAAGAAGTAGAAGCGTTCCCGCGGGATATCGAAGCGCATCACGTCGAAGAACGGCAGCGCGGCGAAGATGAGGACGCACAGCAGGTGGATGCGTCTGCGGAGTTTGTGCCAGGTGGTCAAAGTAGCGCAGGCCTCCCGGCCTGTTTCCTGACCGGCGGATGGTAGGCGCACACCACGAGACCCGCGCTGCTTCGCGAGTTCCACCCCACCAGGTGGCAGACCGGCGCGGCGGTGAGGCCGCGGTAAAGCAGCAGGGCGCCGGTCGCGATGACGCACAGGGCGGCCAGCCGTGTGCTCCAGCGGGAGAGCCGGAAGCCGGCCAGCGACGATGCCGCGCCCAGCCCGAGCAACGCCGGCGCCGTGCCCAGTCCGAACGCCAGCATGGTCACGGCGCCCGCCACCGCGCCACCCGCATCCACCGCCTTGAGCAGCGCGGCGTAGATCAGGCCGCAGGGCAGGAACCCGAGCAGCAGGCCCAGCCGGAACTTCCGTTCCGGACCGAGCAGGTTGCGCCCGATCCAGCGCGAGAGGCGCGACGGCCGCCGGATGGCGATCAGGCCGCTGCCGGGGAACAGCCCGATCATGAGAATGCCGGAGAGGATCATGGCGCTCCCGGCGGCGATCCGCACCCCGCCGGCGAGTCCCGCCATCCGGCCGAGCAGTCCGATGGCGCGGCCCACCGCCCCCGCCACCGCGCCCAGCAGCATGTAGGTGAGGATGCGGCCCGCGTTGTAGCGCAGGTGCGCCCGCATCGCGGCGGGGCGCTCCAGCGAGACGCTCCAGGCGAGCACGATCGGCCCGCACAT
>JBBIQR010000120.1:0-440 GCA_037442245.1 Candidatus Solibacter sp.
TTCCTGCCGGGATTCCGCAAGGCGCCGGAGGATACCCTGGCGCGGCCCACGGGTCTGCTGCACATCGATCACATGGTGGGCAACGTGGGATGGGGCGAGATGAACCGCTGGGTGGATTTCTACCGCGACGTGATGGGCTTCCGCATGTTCAAGCATTTCGACGACCGCGACATATCGACCGAATACTCGGCGTTGATGAGCAAGGTGATGTCGAACGGCAACGAGCGGGTGAAGTTCCCGATCAACGAGCCGGCGGAGGGCAAGCGCAAATCGCAGATCGAGGAGTACCTGGACTTCTACCGCGGTCCCGGCGTGCAACACATCGCGATGGCCACGGGGGACATCCTCGACACGGTGGAGCGGATGCGCGCGCAGGGCGTCGAGTTTCTGCGGGTGCCGGCGGCTTACTACGACGATCTGGAAGCGCGGGTGGGGCGGAT
>JBBIQR010000120.1:450-13208 GCA_037442245.1 Candidatus Solibacter sp.
ACGAGCCGATTGGGGAGTTGCGGAAGCTGGGGATCCTGGTGGACCGCGACGACGAAGGCTACATGCTGCAACTGTTCACGCGTCCGGTGGAAGACCGGCCGACGCTGTTTTACGAGGTGATTCAGCGCAAGGGCAGCCGCAGTTTCGGGAAGGGGAATTTCAAGGCGCTGTTCGAAGCCATCGAGCGGGAGCAGGCGCTGCGCGGCAACCTGTGAGCGCGCAGCCGCCGGACAGACAAGACATCGGGGTCCGAATCCTGCTATAGGTGGAATCGGCTGCAAGGAGGAGCCAGGCTGTGAGCGATCGAGCCAGTGTTCTTCGCGCCGCACTGCAGCGCAGACGGGCCGTGGTGGTACCGGGGTGCCACGACGCGCTGAGCGCCAGAATCATCGAAAGCGCCGGATTCGAAGCCATCCAGATCAGCGGGTTCGGTCTGGCGGGGAGCCTGCTCGGCAAACCCGACGTGGGTCTGGTGGATATGAAAGATGTCCTCGATATTACGGGCCACATCGTGCGCGCGGTGGCGATTCCCGTGATGGCGGACATCGACACCGGCGGCGGCAACGCCGTCAACGCGGCGGCCATCACCGAGCGCCTGATCGAGATGGGTGTCGCCGGAGTCAACATCGAAGACCAGGTCTTCCCCAAGCGCTGCGGGCACATGGAAGGCAAGCAGGTGATTGACGCCGATGAGATGGCGGGGAAGGTCCGGGCGATGGTGGATGTGCGCCGCCAGCTCGGAAGAGACATCATCATCAACGCACGCACCGATGCGTACGCGGTGCACGGGTTGCATGAGGCGATCTTCCGCGCCAATTTCTATCTGGACGCGGGAGCGGACCTGGTTTTCCTGGACGGGATCGGCACGCGCGCGGAGATCGAGCGCGCGGTGGGGGAGATCCACGGGCTGCTTTCGGTGAACCTGATGGACGCGGTGACGGGCGTGAAGACGGAGTTGATTTCGATTCCGGAACTGGCCGCGCTCGGGGTCGCCCGGGTGAGCATTCCGGTAGCGTCCATCCTGGTGATGCACAGAGCGCTGAGCGAGTTTTTCGCGGCGCTGCACGCTTCTCCGACAGGGCTTCTGGCGGGGGAAACGCAGCGGCTCACGAGTTTTCGGGAGTACACGGATTTTGCCGGGCTACCGGAGTATCGCGCGATGGAGCGCGAGTATCTGCCGGCGCCGGCAGCGGCAGCGGCGCGGTAGTTTTCAGGAGGTCCGTCATGGGGATGACACTGGCCGAGAAGATTCTCGCGCGCGCTTCCGGGCGGGAGCGGGTGACGCCGGACCAGATCGTGATCGCGCGCGTGGATCTGGCGATGAGCCACGAAAACGCCGACCTGGTGCGCAAGAGCTTTCTGGAAATCGGGGTGGGGCGAGTGTGGGACGCATCGAAGATCGCGATCATCTTCGACCATCGCGTGCCCGCCGAATCGGAGAGGACCGCGGCCACGCACCGGGCGGTGCGCGAGTTCGCGGCGGCGCAGGGCATCGCCCACTTTTACGACGTCGGACGCGGCGGCGTGTGCCACCAGGTGCTGCCCGAAGAGGGACTGGTGAAGCCGTGGATGGTGGTGGCGGGCACCGATTCGCACACCACGACGCACGGCGCGTTCGGCGCGTTCGCCACCGGCATCGGCGCCACCGAGATGGCGGGCGTGTGGACGGAGGGCACGCTGTGGTTCAAGGTGCCGTCCACGCTGCGGATCGAAGTCGAGGGCATGTTCCGGCGATGGATCTCGGCCAAGGACCTGATCCTGTACATCATCGGCAAGGTAGGGGCGGCGGGGGCAGACTATCGCGCGGTGGAGTTCGACGGGGCGGCCATCCGGCGGATGAGCGTGGCATCGCGCATGGTGCTCACCAACCTCTCGATGGAGATGGGCGCCAAAGCCGCGTTCACTCCGGTGGACGAGACGCTGCTCGACTTCCTTGGGCGGCGGGTGAAAGGCGAGGTGGAAGCGATCGCGCCCGATGCGGACGCGGTCTACGAACGCACGATCCGGATCGACGCCGGGGCGGAACTGGCGGAGCCGCAGATTGCGTGCCCGCACGCGGTAGATCACGTGAAGCCGCTCTCCGCGGTGGGCGAGGTGGCGATCCACCAGGCGGTGCTGGGATCGTGCACCAACGGGCGGGTCGAGGACCTGGAGATCGCGGCGCGCGTGCTCGCGGGGCGCAGCGTGCATCGGCGGACGCGGCTGGTGGTGAGCCCGGCATCGCAGCGCGTCTACCGCGAGGCGCTGCAACTGGGCTACCTGGAAACGCTGGTGGCCGCGGGCGCGATGATCAATCCGCCGGGATGCGGTCCGTGCGTGGGGGTGCACCAGGGGATTCTGGCGGCGGGAGAGAACTGCGTTTCGACGACGAACCGCAACTTCATCGGCCGGATGGGCAGCAAGGATTCGAATGTCTACCTGGCGAGTCCGGCGGTGGTGGCGGCATCGGCCATCGCGGGAAAGCTGGCGCATCCGGCGGCGGTGGTCAAGGAGGGCCGCACATGGCAGACCGGGGCTTGATCCTGCGCGGGCGGGTGCGCGCGGTGTTGGGCGCGAACGTCGATACCGATGTGATTTATCCGGGCCGCTACCTGAACATCACGGACCGGGAGAAGACGGCCGAGCACCTGTTCGAACTCGCGTACCCGGAGGTCCGGGCGGCGCTGCAGCCGGGAGAGTTCCTGGTGGCGGGGGCGAATTTCGGCTGCGGTTCGAGCCGGGAGCAGGCCGCGGCGGCGATCCAGTTCGCGGGCGCGGGCGCGGTGATCGCGGCTTCGTTCGCGCGCATCTTTTTCCGCAACGCGATCAACCTGGGGCTGCCCGCGGTGGTGGCTCCGGGGGCGGAGGCGAATTGCGCGGCGGGCGACGAGTTGGAGATCGACCTGGCCGGCGGCGTCATCCGCAACCTCACCACGGGCGCCGCGGTGCAGGCGGCTCCGATCGATCCGCGCACCGCGGAACTGCTCGCCGCGGGCGGGCTCATCCCGTATCTCAAGCGCAAGTACGGCGCGGAAGGGAGCACACCATGTCCAGGCACCGCATAGCGTGGCTGCCGGGGGACGGCATCGGGCCGGAGGTATGCGAAGCGGCGCGAGTGGTGCTGGACGCGGCGGGGTTCGAAGCGGAGTACCTGCACGGCGACATCGGGTGGGAGTTCTGGCGGCGCGAGGGCGATGCCCTGCCCCGGCGCACGCTCGACCTTATGGGCGGGACCGAGTGCGCGTTCTTCGGCGCGATCACGTCGAAGCCTTCGGCCGACGCCGCGCGGGAGCTCGCGCCGGAACTGCGGGGACGCGGCCTCGCGTACCGCAGCCCGATCGTGCGCATGCGCCAGATGCTGGATCTGTACGTCTGCCTGCGGCCGTGCCGCGCGTTCCCCGGCAATCCGCTGAACTACCGCGGCGATATCGATCTGGTGCTTTTCCGCGAGAACACGGAGGGCATGTATATCGGGGTGGAGTTTCCGCGGGTACCGGCGGAGTTCCGCGCGGCGGGCGCGATGGAGCGGATTCCGGCGGATGCCGCGATCTCGATCCGCAGCGTGACGCCAGGGGCTTCGCGGCGCATTGTGGAAGCAGCGTTCGAATACGCGGTGAAGAACGGGCGGCGCAAGGTGACGGCGGTCCACAAGGCCAACGTGCTGCGCGCCACCTGCGGCGTCTTTTTGGAAGCCGCGAATGAGGTGGCGGCGCGGTATCCGGGGATTCCGTTCGAGACCGCCAACGTGGACGCGATCTGCATGTGGCTGCTCAAGAATCCGTTGAACTACGACGTGATCGTGACCACGAATCTTTTCGGCGACATCCTTTCCGACCTGTGCTGCCAGCTTGTGGGCGGCATGGGATTCGGCTACAGCGGCAACATCGGCGATCGCTACGCGGTGTTCGAGCCGACGCACGGCTCGGCGCCGAAGTACGCGGGACAGGGGAAGGTCAACCCGCTGGCAACCATTCTGGCGGCGAAGATGATGACGGAATGGCTGGGCGAGCGGGAGATCGCGCGCAGCATCGAGGAGGCCGTGGCCCGGGTGGTGGAACAGGGCGCGGTCCGCACCTACGACCTGGGCGGCAACGCCTCCACCATGGACGTTGCGCAGAGCGTCGCCCAATCCCTGCGGTGGGCGCACGCCACGAGGTGAGTCTCATGCTCGAAATTCACACGACCCAACGCCTGGATCAGCTCGAAGTGAGCCTGCGGCTTGCGGCCGAACGCCACGGCGGGGGCGTGCTGGCGGTGAGTCACGCCGGGCAGTTGCTGAAGGGGGACAAGCACACCGGCGACGTGGACGCGCTCACGTTCACGGTCTGCTTTCCGGATCTGTACGCGAGCCTGCTGCACGCCGACGTGCGCTTCGCGGCGTTCCTGCCGGGACGGATCGCGGCGTGCGCGTGGAAGGACGGCGTGTTTCTGGAAGCGATTTCTCCCAAGGAGTACTGCCGGATGCTGCATCGGCCGGAGGTGGAGGCGCTGGCCGCGGCGCTGGAGGATCGCATCCGGGTGGTGATGGAGGAGGCGGCGGAGAAGCGGGTGGCGGCCGCGGGAGCGGGCGGAGCGTCCACGGGGCACCGCGCGACGGAGGAGATGATCAACATGCGGGCGGCGCTGCCGCAGCGCATCGATTGCCTGGGCACGAAGGTGGAGGAACTCGCCGGCACGGGCGAGCACGATTCACCGGGCGGATGAGGCATCGCGGCGCGCGCGGCGTTTGCGGGCCCACTCCTCGCGCACGACCTGGCGGGCGCGGCCCACGGCCAGCGCGTCCGCCGGGACGTTGTCGGTGATGACGGAGCCGGCCGCGGTATAGGCGCCCTCGCCGATTTCGACGGGCGCCACCAGGGTGGAGTTGCTGCCGATGAAGGCGCCGTCGCCGATGTGGGTAGGGTGCTTGGCGAAGCCGTCGTAATTGCAGGTGATGGTGCCGGCGCCGATGTTGCTTCTGGCGCCGATGACGGAATCGCCGAGGTAGGCGAGGTGGTTGGCCTTGGCGCCGGCGCCCATGCGGGTCTTCTTGAGCTCGACAAAATTGCCGATGTGAGCGCCGGCGGCGACGTGGTTCTCCATGCGCAGCCGGGCGTAGGGTCCGGCGTGCACGCCGCGCTCGAGGTGGGAAGTGGCGACGATGGTGAAAGCGCCGACGTGCACTTCGTCCTCCAGCACGGAATCCTGGATGATGGAGCACGCGCCGACGGTGCAGTCCGCGCCGATGCGGGTGCGGCCGAGGAGTTGGGCGAAAGGCTCGATCACGGTGTCCGGGCCGATTTCGACGCCGGCATCGATGGTGATGGTTTCGGGCTTGACGAGCGTGACGCCGTCGCGCATGGCCTGTTGGCGCTTGCGCTCGCGCAGGATGGCATCGACCTCGGCGAGTTGCGCGCGGTCGTTGATGCCGAGGGCTTCGTTGGGGTCGGCGATCCGCATGGCTTCGACGGTGTAGCCGGCGCGCGAGAGGATGCGGGGCATATCGGTCAGGTAGTATTCTTTGGCGGGATTATCGGTGCCGATCTCGCCCACGTACTTCCAGAAGAGGTCCGCGCGGAAGCAGTAGATCCCCATGTTGGCTTCGCGGATGGCGAGTTGCCCGGGGGTGCCGGCTTTCTGCTCCACGACGTCGAGGACGTTGCCGCGTTCGCCGCGGATGACGCGTCCGTAGCCGGTGGGGTCCTCCATGACGGCGCTGAGCAGCACGCCGGCGGCATCGGCGCTTTTGGCCTGGGCGATGAGGCGTTCGAGGGTCTCGACGCGCAGCAGCGGGCTATCGCCGTAGAGGACCATGAGGTAGCCGGGGAGCTGGGAGGCGGCGTCGCGGCAGATGGCGACGGCGTGACCGGTGCCCAACTGCTCTTTTTGTTCGGCGAAGCCGGCGCCCGGAGCGGCAGCGGTCGCGGTGCGGCGCACTTCCTCCGCCTGGTGGCCGACGACGACGAAGACGCGCTCCGGCGGCGCGAGCGCGAGGGCGGTATCGAGCACGTGGCCGAGCAGGGTTTTGCCGCCGGCGCGGTGCAGCACCTTGGCCTTGCGCGATTTCATGCGGGTGCCGAGCCCCGCCGCGAGGATCACGACCGTGACGTCAGAATGCATCACTCCCTATTATGCGGGGTGCGGGCGGTTACGCGTGATGCGGGCGGGACTGTGCCGGGCCGCGATTGCGGCGCGCTTCGTGTCCCAGCCGCATCACCATGGCGGCGGTGGCGGCGGGGTCGTGCCGGACCTTACCCTCGGAGCTTGCGAGGTTCGCCGGAATCACTTTGACGCCGAGCTTGATGAGCTTGTCGAGATCGATTTCCACGGGCAGCGCGTCTTCCTTTGCGTAGCGTTTCTTGAGGGCGCCCGAGATGGAGCGGATGTTGACGATGGCGTAATCGATGAGCTTGCCGGAGTGGCGGTGGATGGCGCGGACGTGGTCGCTGGCGGTGAAGCGCGTGGTTTCGCCGGGCTGCGACATCAGGTTGACGAAGTAGCACTTGACGGCGGGAGAGTGGCGGATGGCGGCGGGGATCCCGTCCACCAGCAGGTTCGGAATCACGCTGGTGAAGAGCGATCCGGGTCCGAGGGTGATGATATCGGCCTCGGCGATGGCAGCGAGGGCGGCGGCGAGCGGGCGCGCGTTGCGGGGCTTGAGCCGCACGGTACGGATTCTGGATCCGCTGCGCGAGATACGGGTTTCGCCTTGCACGCTGGAGCCGTCGGAGAGTTTGGCTTCGAGCGAGACGTTGGAGGCGGTGGAAGGATAAATCCGTCCGGCGATGTTGAGCACCTCGCTGGAGACCTTGACGGCGTCGGCGAAATCGCCCATCACGTCGCTGAGGGCGGTGAGGAAGAGGTTGCCGAAGCTGTGGCCTTTGAGTCCGCGGCCGGATTCGAAGCGGTACTGGAAGAGGCGGGAGAGCAGGGCGGAATCCTCGCTGAGGGCGACCATGCAATTGCGGATGTCGCCGGGCGGAAGGATATCGAATTCACGGCGCAGGCGTCCGCTGCTGCCGCCGTCATCGGTCACGGTGACGATGGCGGTGATATCCACGCGGGGGGAGGAGGCGTCGGCCGGGTGAGCGTAGGGCTTGAGGCCGGCGAGCACGCTGGAGAGGCCGGTGCCGCCGCCCATGGCGACCACTTTAATTGGGGACGGCTCGCTCACTTACCAGTTCTTCTTCTCGGGATAGAGCAGCGCCTGAAGGGAGGGCTGGTTGGCGACGGCAGCGAAATCGGCGTCCTGGCGGGCCAGCATGCGGTTGCGCGGGTCGAGTTCGATGGCGCGGCGCAGGTGCTCGCAGGCGCCGGCGAGGTCGCCCTTCAGCGCCTTCGCCAGAGCCAGCGCGTAATGAATATGATCGGCATCGGGGGCGGCGGCGAGCGCATTTTCGAGGCAGGAGCGGGCCTCCTCGACCTTGCGCGCATTGAGCAGCGCCACGCCGTAGTTGTACTGATCCTCGGGCGAGGAGAGGTGCACGGTCTCCTGGGTGAGGCGGCGCTCGCACATAGCGGCGTGCAATCCGGCGCGGTTGGCGACATCGCGCTCGGGACCTTCGAGGGCGCGCTGGAACAGATCGCGCGCTTCCTTGAACCGCCGTGCGTGGAAGAGCTTCATGGCGGATTCGAAGGCGGCCAACTGGTCCGCCGCGGTCTTCGCCCGGGCCGGCGCCGCAGTCCGGGAATCTTCGGGTGTTTTGGGGGCCTGAGGTTTGGTCATGCGTTTTGGCGGCTTAGTGGCCTTGGCAGCGACCGTTTTCTTCTTCTCCGGCATGGCGCAACGATTGAAGGTTCTACCATACCGACGGAATGGAATGCAACCGCTACCCGAGTCCTGCCTCCCGCAGGAACTTGGCGGATTCTTCGGGCGGCGTGGGGTTGATGTAGAACCCGGTGCCCCATTCGAAGCCGGCCACCTTGGTCAGTTTGGGAATGATCTCCAGGTGCCAGTGGTAATGCGGAAGCGGGGCTTCCTGCACCGGCGCACTATGAATAATGTAATTGAAAGCGGGCCGCTCCAGCACCTTATCGAGCTTGCGCAACGTGGTGCGCAGTACCCATGCGAAGTTTTCGAGGGTGGCGGCGCCGGCATCCTCGAAGTGGGATTCGTGCTGTTTGGGCAGAATCCAGGTTTCGAAGGGGAAGCGCGGCGCGTAGGGCGCGAGCACGGTGAAGCGGTCCGTTTCCGTGACCATGCGCACGCCGTTGGCCGCCTCCTGCCGGATAATGTCGCAGAAGATACAACGCTCCTTGAGGTCGTAGAAGAGGCGCGCGGCGTCGACTTCCTCCTTGACGCGCTTGGGGATGACGGGGAGCGCGATCAACTGCGAATGCGGGTGCTCGAGCGACGCGCCGGCGGCTTCGCCGTGATTCTTAAACAGGAGGATGTAGCGGAAGCGCTTGTCCTTTTTGAGATCGTTCACGCGCTCGCGGAAGGCCCAGAGCACCTCCTCGATCTGCTTCTCGCTCATCTCCGCCATGGTGCGCGCGTGGTCCGGCCCCTCGATGATGATCTCGTGGGCGCCGACGCCGTTCATCTTGTCGTACATGCCCTCGCCCTGGCGGTTGAGGTCGCCCTCGATGCCGAGCACGGGGAACTTGTTGGGCACGACGCGCACGCGCCAGCCGGGTTCGTCGCGGCTCCCGGAACTGCGGAAGGCCAGCACCTCGGGCGGCGTCTTGCGCTCGTTGCCGGGATCGAAGGGGCAGAAGGCGGCTGCCGCCGGGGGAACCGGCTGACGGATAAAATCGGTCGGGCGCTTGGCGCGGTCGGTAGCGATGATGACCCAACGTCCGGTGATCGGGTCCTTACGCAGTTCGGGCAATGGGGATCCTCTTCGAAGAGCCGCCGGTTTATGCCCGGCGGCAATCCACGATTATAGCGTGCTAGTCTGACGATGCCGGAGCCGATAGCGATGCCCGAAGCCGAGAGGTGGGATCAGGTTTACGCAAGCGAGCCGCACCTTTATACGGCCGCGCCCAACGCTCTGCTGGTGGAGGTGGCGGAGGCGATGCCGCCGGGGCGCGCGCTGGACATCGGGATGGGACAGGGCCGCAACGCGCTGTGGCTGGCGGCGCGCGGATGGGAGGTGACCGGGATCGAGATTTCGCGCAGTGGACTGGAAATGGCGCGCGCCGCGGGGGGCTCGCTGCGCGCGGTGCACGCGGCGGCCGAGGAGTTCGACATCGGCGCGGAGGCTTGGGACCTGATCGCCGGCATCTACGTGCATGGCGTGATGCTGCGGGAGAGCGCGCGCATCGTCGCGGGACTGCGCCGCGGCGGCCGCCTGGTGATCGAAGGGTTTCATCGCGACGTGATGAAGATGGGGGTGGCGGGACTGAGCGGCGGGCTGCTCGGATACAAAAGCAACGCTCTGCTGCGCAAGTACCTGGACCTGCGGGTGGAGCGGTATGAGGAAGTGGCCGGGCTGGCGGACTGGCGGCGTATCGAAGCGCCGCTGGTGCGGATGGTGGCGCGGAAGGAGTAGAGTGTGGGGATGAAACTCGCGCTGGTGCTGTGGTTGGCTCCCGCGCTCGTCCGGGCGCAGACGGGCGATGCGGAACGCGCACGGCAGGCGCAGGCCGCGCAGCGCGGCGCGGAGTGGGCGCGGGCGCATCCGGCGCGGGATTCGACGGGGCTCGCACCGCTGCCGGACCTCGCCGGGGGGACGTATCAGGGCGAGGAGGGCGGGCTGTATCCGGGGGGAAGAAACACGCCGCCGGAAGCATACCTGCGGGCCGGGCTGGCGCTGGCCGCACGGGTGGCGCCGCTGGATGGCGAGGGGCGGCCGGCGGCGGGCGGGCGCATCGTGCTGCTGACCATCGGGATGTCCAACACCACGCAGGAGTCACAGGCATTTCTGCGGCTGGCGGCGGCCGACCCGGCGGTGAATCCGCGGGTGACGATCGTGGACGGAGCGCAGAACGGGCAGACGGCGCGCATCACGGCGGACCCGAAGGCGAACTATTGGCGGGTGGTGGAGGACCGTCTGGCCGCGGCGGAAGTGACCGCGAAACAGGTGGAGGCGGCGTGGATCAAGCAGGCCAACGCGCAGCCTTCCGCACCCTTCCCCGCCGAGGCGAAACGGTTGCAGGCGGACCTGGAAGCCACCATCGCCAACGCGCGCGAGCGGTATCCGAACCTGAAGCTGGTTTTTCTCTCGAGCCGCATTTACGGCGGCTACGCGGCGACGCCGCTGAATCCCGAACCGCATGCGTACGAGGGCGGGTTCGCGGTGAAGTGGACCATCGCGGCGAAGATGGCGCGCGATCCCGAGGCGGCGCCGTGGGTCGCGTGGGGGCCCTACCTGTGGGCGGACGGCGTCCAGGGGCGCAGGCAGGACGGGTTGGTGTGGAACCGCGAGGACGTGGGTCCGGACGGCACGCATCCCTCGGACACGGGCCGCCGGAAGGTGGGGCAACTGCTGCTGGAGTTTCTGAAGACGGACCCGGCGGCGAAGGGATGGTTCGCGCGGTAGCGGCCTTACTTTTGGGCGGCGATGGCGGCGATGCGTTCCTGCATGTAGCGGGTCAGGTGCGGGGTGATGCCGAGCATGCGCTCGACCAGCATGAGTTGGGCGCGGTGGTGCATTTCGTGCTCCTTGGGGCTGATGAGCATTTCGAAGCGCGATTTCGCGGGCGGATTCATGCCTTCGGGGTAGCGGACGGTTTCACCCAGGAATTCCTCGGTCGAGGTTTCGAGCAGGCCGGCGTAGCGGTCGCCCTCGGAGCGGAGCAGGTCGAGGATCTCAGCCTTGGTGCGCGGCTTCCGCGACTCGGCCATGAGGGCGTTCATCATACCGAAGAAGTCGAAGCCCACGAGGGTGGAGAGGCGGTCTTCGAAGTGGACCTTCTCCTGCACCCTGGGCATGACGGCGACGTGAGCCAGAGTCTCGGCGACGCTGCGGGTGCCGGGCGCGGGCTGGAAGCCGTACTGATCTTCGGGGATCTCCTCGGCGATCTGGATCGTGTTGCCGCGCACGGTGCGGAAAGCGCGGGCGAGTTCCTGGGAGCCGTAATACATCATAGGCTCCCAGTGTACCCCGGCGGAGTCGCGGCGAACGCTTTCAGCGGCGGCGGAGAAACCCGAGCAGAGAGAGTCCGGCGCCGGCGAGCCAGAGGACGCCGGGCTCGGGAGCAGCGGCGCTGCTATTCAGAAACTGCGAACTGCCGAGGGCCGAATCGGAGAGGCGCAGTTCGTCGACCAAGCCGGTGAACTGGCAGCATGCCAACCCGTCCGGACCGCGGCCGTTGATGGTCCAGCCGGTGCTGGTGGGGAGGTTCGGGCTGGCGTCGGTATTGGTCACGGGAGCGAGACTGTTGACGTATAGCGAGTAGGTGTTGCCGGTCTTGACCAGCGCGATGAAGTTCCAGGCGTTGGCGGAAATCGCCCCGGCTCCGGTAGCGGCGATGGAGTGGATGGTTCCACCGGGCTCCCGGTAGTCCACGCTGAAGATGCCGGTGGTGGTGATGAGCATGTTGAAGCGGTTCTGGTCGCCGCCGGCGGAGGTGGTCCAGAGGACGTCCTGCTCCTGCGAGAGCGACGATGGATTCACGTAGAACTCCAGCGTGGCGTTGGTCAGGGTATCGAAGGGGAAGGCGTAGGTAAACAGGACCGAATCCGGCGCAGTCAGGCTGAGGCTGGCGGCATCGGACAAACCGTTCTGCGGCAGCGTCGCAGCCGGTGCGCTCGAACTGTAGCCCGGCGAGCCGGAAAAGACGCTGCCGGCGTGGGCTCCACTCCCGGAGTCGTTCAGGTTGTTTTCGAAGCGGTAATAGTCGATCACGCCAGCTTGCGATGGGACCGCGGCGAGCGCAAGCAGCGCGGGCAACAGCCATGCGGTCCGGCAGGATTCCCTTAACTGTCTTAACGGTCGTTCAAACACGTGTTCTCGTCCAAAAACGAAATCAGGATCGGCCCGCTCCGGGACTCAACGGATTCGCGTGAGCGCGCCAGGCGACGTTCACCGGGACTTGCGGCGCGCAAGACCAATGAGCAAGCCGCCGCCGATGGACCCAAGTCCGATGGTGCCGGGTTCAGGGAGGGCCGTGGGGTTGCCCTGGGTGTTGTAGAGACTCAGCACATCGGCGGCGCTGAGGACATTGTTCCAGACGCCCACGTTGTCGATGAGACCGCTGTAAGAATTGGTCGGGGTGCTACCCACAGTAATTCCACCGACGAGGAACGGGTAGCCGTTCAACTGGTTCAGAACGGTACCGCTGGATGCGCCCTGGAACTGGCCATCGACATATATGGAGGCGACGCCGCCGGAGAAGGTGCCGACGAGTTGGTGCCAGTTGCCGTCGTTCACGGTCAGGGTGGAGGCGGGGCTGCACGGGTACTCGGTATAGAAGTGCGCGGTTCCGGGCGGCGCCGAGCAGCCGTCGCCGATGTTATTGATCGCCATGGCATAACCGGCGACGGTGGTGGCGTGGTGCCGGGCAACAGGTATGTAGCCGGTGGTGTCGCCGGGCGCGAGTTTGACCCACACCTGGAGGGAGTACGAGGAGGAATTGCTGAAGTTGAAGTTATCTCCCATGTCGACCAGACTGCCGGCGCCCGAGATGCTCACCGCGTTGCCGTTCAATCCTCCGCTGACGAAGGCGGCGCTGCCCATCAGGGTGCCGTTGACGGAGCCGACGGAATCGTGAGCGATGATGCCACTGGTCTCGTTGAAATCCCAGAACGAAAGCAGACCGGCGTAGGCGGGCTGCGAGATTCCTCCGAGGGCGGAAAGCAGGGTCGCGAAAAGCAGGGTGCGGGTTGTCATGAGCGTTCCTCTGAGAATGGACAC
>JBBIQR010000121.1:0-13041 GCA_037442245.1 Candidatus Solibacter sp.
ATCGCCTCCACTTCACGCCGCGCTTCCTCGTGCGAAAGCCCGCCGGTGAGGGCGATTTCGAAGTACTTGCCCTGCCGTACGCCCGCGACCGCCTTGTGGCCAAGGCTGTTGAGCGCGTGATGCACCGTCTGTCCCTGCGGATCGAGGACGGTGGACTTCATGGTGACGAATACGCGTGCTTTCATGGGGAAACCACAATTATCGCACGCGCTCAGTTGAGCAGTGTTCCCTGCCGCAGGTACGCCGGCGTGTCAATATCGTCGAGGTCGATCACCGGTTCGGTTTCCACGGGCGCCACGGCGGACGGTTTCGGCGGTTCCGGCTCCGCGGGCGATGCCGCGTACTGCACCGCCTCTGCCGGCTCCGGATCCGGCGGCGCCTGCACCCGCACGACCGGGACCACCGGTCCGCGCACGTCGGCCGGATGCGCGGCGGGGGGCTGGAAGCCGGTCGCGATCACGGTAATCTTCACCGCGTCTCCCATGCTTTCGTTCAGAATCACGCCGAAGCTGATCTGCACGTCGTCGTACTGCGCCGCTTCGCGGATGATCGAGCACGCCTCGTTGACTTCGTGCAGCCCCAAGGTGCTCGACCCGGTCACGTTGATCAGGATGCCGCGCGACCCGGCGATGCGCGAATCCTCCAGCAGCGGGCAACTGATCGCCTGCCGGGCGGCTTCCACGGCCGCGTCCTCGCCGTGCGCGATGGCCGTCCCCAGGATCGCGTATCCCATCCCCACCATCGTCGCCTTCACGTCGGCGAAATCGCGGTTGATCAGGCCTGGCGTGATGATGATGTCGCTGATTCCCTGCACCGCCTGCCGCAGCAGATCGTCGGCCACTTTAAATGATTCGAAGAAACTCGTGCCGCGCGGCACCAGGTGCAGCAGCCTGTCGTTGGGAATCGCGATCACGGTGTCCACCGTGCCCGCCAGCCGCGCCAGCCCTTCCTCGGCGAGCTTCATCTTGCGCGGACCCTCGAAGCCGAACGGCTTGGTCACCACCGCGATGGTCAGCGCATCCAGCTCTTTCGATAGCGAGGCAATCACCGGCGCGGCGCCGGTTCCCGTGCCGCCGCCCATCCCAGCCGTCACAAATACCATGTCCGCGCCCTGAAGCAGTTCCACGATGCGGTCCGTGTTCTCCAGCGCCGCCTGCCGCCCGATCTCGGGATTGCCGCCCGCGCCCAGACCGCCCGTCATCTTGGCACCGAGTTGCAGCTTATTGGGCACGTCGCACGCGGCGAGCGCCTGCGAGTCTGTGTTCATCGCGTGGAATTCGACGCCCGGCAGCCCTTCCGCGACCATGCGCGCCACCGCGTTGCAGCCGCCTCCGCCCACGCCGATGACCTTGATGCGCGTACCTTGCCGCGCTTCTTCTTCGATTTCGTACTTCAAATCGTCCATGCCCGCGTCGATGATGCCCACGTTCGCCTCCTTACTTCAACATTCTTCCCAGCCAACTGGCATTGTCCTTCTGAAACTGCATCTGCTGTTTGAGCTTGGCCGAATACATCGATAGTCCCGCCGCCGTGCACCACTCCGGATCGTTCAACTCGGCGGGCCAATCCTGAATCCCTTCGGTCCAACCGAAGCGCGTCTGGCATTCCAATACGTACTCGGCCGCGTCGCATAGGCCCGCCAGTTTGGACGCCGCGCCGGTCAGGAACACGCCGCCGATGAGCGCGCGGTCCATCCCCACGCGCGCGAATTCTCCGCGCACGTGCTTGAACAGTTCCACCGCGCGCGCCTCCAGAATGCGCGCCACCAGCCGCCGCTGCGCATCGCGTCGCGGGCGGTCGTCCGGCACCGGCAGTTCAATGTGTACGTTCTCCGGCACCTCGCTTGAAATCACGCTGCCGAAGGAAAGCTTCACCAGTTCGGCGTCGTCATAGCTCAGGTGCAGCGCCTGCGCCAGGTCGCGGGTGAAGTGGTCGCCGCAGATCGGGATCGCCGCCGCCAGGTGCATCGCGTCCCCGTAGTAGATCACCAATTCCGAGCTCTGCGCGCCAATGTCCACGACCGCGACGCCTTCGCGGCGAGCCTCGGGCAGCACCGCGGAATAGCAGGCGGCCATGGCCTCGAAGACCGTCTCCTCCACCGCCAGGTGCGCCTGATTCACCGCGCCCACCAGCGAATTGTGTTCCTGCACCGAACACGTCACCAGGTGGACGTTAATCTCCAGCCGGCTCGCCAGCATCTTCCGCGGATCGCGATGCCCCGGATGATCGTCCACCACGAAGTCCTGCGGGAAGAGTTGCAGCACCATGCGGTCTTCCATCAACTGCACCCGCGAGGCGCGGTCCACCACCCGGGTCACGTCACGCCGGTCGATCTCCCGCACGTAGCCCAGCTCCAGCACGCCGCGCCCGCTGTGCCCACGCGTGGTCGGGCCGCCCATCCCCACCACGGCGCTCTCCACACTGACTCCGCCTGCCGCCTGCTCCGCCGCGCGGAGAGCCAGCAGCACGCTTTCCGACACCGCGTTCTGGTCTGCGATCCGGCCCTTCATCCAGCCTTGCGACTCCGCGACTCCCGCCCCCAGAAACCGGACGCGGCCGCCCTCATATATGCAGATCACGACGCGGGTCCGCCGGCTTCCCGCGTCGATGCCCACCGCATACATTGGTTTCACTGCCGCCATGGTCTTCCTTCTATTCCTTCACCGTGATGCGGTCGTCCAGCCGCAGGTCGAATATGCGCGCGTCGGGCGAGCGCTTGACGATCTCCGGATAGTGTTTCACGAAATTCTGGTACCGCGATCCATAGCCGCCATCACCCATCAACAGCACCACCGCGCGATTGTCCTGCTGCGCGATCAGGCTGATGTTCTCGGGATCGGCCGTGTCCACCTCCGAAATCTCTTTCATGAGGTAGCCCATGTCCGCCTGCACCCGGAGGAACGTGGCCACGTGCGCCGCGCACACTTCGTCGGAATCGCCGTCCTTGATGCCGCGGAGCACGGGAAACGCGAACTGCGCCTGTGGCGGCAGTTCCAGCAGTTTGCCCCGTGCGTCGATCATCATCACGCCGCGCTCCAGGTTCACGAACGCCACCGGTTGCCGCTCCCGCACCCGCACAACCACGCGATCCGGCCACACTCGCGACACCGTCGCCGATTCGATCCAGTCGATCGCCTCCAGCCGCCGCCGCCTTTCCGCGAGCGGGATCAGGTAGATGCTGCGGCCGTAGTCCGCGGCGAACACATGCTGCACGCTCGCGCGCGAAGCGTAATGCAGCCCCGCGATCAGGATGGCGTCCCGGCGCTCCCGCGAGAGCGTGAACTGCGGGTCGTTGGCCACGAACTGCCGCACTTTGAACGCCGCCATCGCCGAGGAAACGCCAAGCACTGCCAGCACGGCGAGGCCCAGCACCAGCTTCCATTGGGAGCGCGGCGCCGGCGGCGTTTTCTTGTTTTCACGCGCCATCGCCCGCCGCCTCCCTGAGTTTCGTCAGGATCTTCTCGCCCGCCTGCGTCACGCTGCCCGCGCCCAGCGTGAGCACCACGTCGCCTTCCTGCGCCACCCGCACAATCGCATCGACTCCGCGATCCAGCGTGCCCACGTACTCCGCGCCGCGATGCCCGAACTGACGAATACGTTCCACCAGCGCTCCCGCCGTCACTCCTTCGATCGGCTTCTCCGACGCCGCATAGATATCCATCACGAACAGACTGTCGGCCTGGTGGAAGGACCGCGCGAACTCGTCCATCAGGTGGAACGTGCGGCTGTAGCGGTGCGGCTGGAACAGAACGTGAATCCGGCGGAACCCGCATAGCCGCGCCCCATCGAGCGTCGCCCGGATCTCCGTCGGGTGGTGCCCGTAATCGTCCACCACGGTCACGCCGCGCGCCGCGCCGCGCAATTGAAACCGCCGGTCCACGCCGGTAAAAGTGGCCAGCCCCTCGCGAATCGCGTCCGGCTTCACGTCCAGTTCCATCGCCACCGTGATCGCCGCCGTCGCGTTGAGCACGTTGTGCCGCCCGGGAATCGCCAGATGAAAACGGCCCAGGTCCGTGGACCGGTAGCGCAGCCGGAAGTCGCTGGCGAACGGTCCGCAGGCGAGTTCGCCCGCCTCCACGTCGGCCTGCGCCGTGGTCCCGTAAGTAATGGTCCGGCGGCGGATCTCGGGTAACAGCCCCTGAACGTTGGCGTCGTCCAGGCACAGGATCACCGCGCCGTAGAACGGCACCTTGTTCACAAATTCGAGGAATGCCGCGCGGATGGCGTCGAGAGTGGGGTAGTGGTCCAGGTGCTCGCGGTCCACGTTCGTCACCACCGCGACGATCGGCGCGAGTTTCAGGAAGCTGCCGTCGCTTTCGTCCGCTTCCACTACCAGAAAATCGCTGCGCCCCACCCGCGCGTTCGACCCGCCCATCGTGCCCACGCGCCCGCCCACCACCACCGTCGGATCCAGCCCGGCATAGTTGAGGATGGTCGCGGTCATCGACGTGGTCGTGGTCTTGCCGTGGCTGCCCGCCACCGCGATCCCGTACTTGAGCCGCATCAGTTCCGCCAGCAGTTCGCCCCGCGGGATCACCGGGATCTGCAGCCGGCGCGCCTCCTGCACCTCGGGGTTCTGCTCGTCTACCGCGCTGCTCACGACCAGCGCGCGCGCACCGCCGACGTTAGCCGCTGCGTGCCCTTCGAAGACACGGGCGCCCATGGCCTGCAGACGGTTGGTGATCGGGGAGAGCTTGAGATCGCTGCCGGAGATCTCATAGCCGAGGTTCAACAGCACCTCGGCAATCCCGCTCATGCCGATCCCTCCGATTCCGGTGAAATGGAGGTGCTGGGGACGGAAAAACATTTATCCTTATTATTGTTTCGGCTCGCGCGTCAACTGTCAATCGAATTGTTACCTTCGCGCCGCCGCAACCTCCTCCAGAATGTCCGCCGCGCGGCCCGCCGCCCCCGGCCGGGCCAGCCGCCGCGCGGCCTCGCCCATCTTCTCCAACGATCCCGTGATCTCTTCGAGCATCCGCGACAGGCCCTCGCCGTGGAATTCCCTGTCCGTGACCACGCGCGCCGCGCCGGCGTTCTCCATGGCTTCGGCATTGCGAGCCTGATGATCGTCCGCCGCGAATGGAAACGGCACCAGCACCGACGCCTTTCCCGCCGCCGCCAACTCCGACACCGTCCCCGCGCCCGACCGGCACACCACCAGGTCCGCCGCCGCGAACGCCGCCGGCATGTCGCGGATGAACGGCACCACCTCGCCCTCCACCCCCGCGCCCGAAAACGCATCGCGCACTTTCTCGAACTCCGCCGCTCCGGTCTGGTGTACGATCCGCACCTTCATTCCCCGATGCCGCAGCACAGGCCACGCCTGCATCAGCCCGCGATTGAGCGTGCGCGATCCCTGGCTGCCGCCGGTGACCAGCAATTGCAGCATCTCGCCGCGCGGGCGGGGGCGAATCGCAAAGAACTCGGCGCGGACCGGCATCCCGGTCACTTCCGTCCGGCCCTTCGGAAAAAACCGCGCTGTCTCGGGAAAGTTCACCGCCGCCCGCGCTACGAATCGCGCGATGCGCCGGTTGGTGAAGCCCGGCACGGCGTTCGGCTCCATCACCACCACCGGGCAACCTCGCAGCAGGGCCGCGATCACCGGCGGGCCGGCGACGTAACCGCCCATGCTGAAGACCGCGTCCGCCTCGCCGGCGAACTTCAGGCACGACATCGTCACCAGCGGCAGCCGCGCCAGCGTTGCCAGTTTTTGCGCCGCGCCCACGCGGTTCAGTCCGCCGATCTCAATGCGGTGCATCGGGAAACCCGCTTCCGGCACCAGCCGGCTCTCCATCCCGCGCTCCGTTCCCACGAAGAATACCTCGTGCCCCCGGGCCGACAACTCCCGCGCCACCGCGATCGCCGGGATCACGTGTCCGCCCGTGCCGCCTCCGGCCATCAGGAAGCAACGGCGGGCGGCGGAGACTCGCGTCGCGCCGGCTGCGGATGGTGCGCTCATCGCCGTCATCCCGCGTGCTCGCTCACGTTCATGAGGATCCCCAGACTGGCCAGCGTGCTCACCAGCGAACTACCGCCGTAACTGATCATCGGCAGCGGAATCCCCTTCGTCGGCATCATGCCGAGCACGACGCTCATGTGAATGAAACCCTGCACAACTACCGTTACGGTCAGGCCGAGCGCGAGGTAGCGTCCGAAATCGTCGTGCTTCATACGCACCGCCGTGCGCAGCCCGCGCCAGAAGATCAGCAGGAACCCGCACAGCAATCCCGCGGTCCCGATCATCCCCAGTTCCTCGCCCGCCACCGCGTAGATGAAATCCTTATGGGCCTCGGGCAGGTAGAGCAGCTTCTGCCGGCCCTTCATCAGCCCCAACCCGGCCACTCCGCCCTCGCCGACCGCCACCTGCGACTGCTCCAACTGATAATTGGTGTCGCGCGTCGCCAGCGATTCTTCCAGCCGCCCCTTGAGCCGGCCGCTCGGATCCACCTTGGCCAGCAGCGTGAAGTGCGGATCGAAGAAGCGCACCACGCGCCCCAGGCGGTACGGCTTGGCACACACGAAGTAGACCAGCCCGATCATCGCCAACACCCCGACAATCGCGCAGTAGCGCAGTTCCAGCCCGGCAACGAAGAAGACCAGCGCCGCGGCGGCCGCCAGCACGATCGCCGTCCCCAGGTCGGCCACCACCACAAGCAGGATTACCACGCCCACCGCCATCGCCGCCGGAACCAGCGTGTACCGCGGATTGTTGATCGCGCGCGCGCGCCACGTGACGAAGAACGCCAGGAAAATGACCAGCGCCGGCTTGGCCAGTTCCGAGGGCTGCACGCCCACCGGTCCGCCCAACCGCAGCCAGCGATGATTCGCCGGGTCCAGTACCAGCACCGCCGCCAGCAGCAGCAGGGCGATACTGATCACGCTCAGCGCCACCGAGGGGTTCCGCAGCTTCGAGTACGGCGTGCTTTTGAGCGCCATCATCACGGCAACCGCGATCGCCGCCCACGCCGCCTGGCGAATCACGAAATGCAGCGTCGAGTGGTAGCGCGCGTCCACCTCGGCCATGATCGAACTCGCGCTGTACACCATCAGAATGCCGAACGTCACCATGCACAGCGTGGTGATGAACAGGATCCAATCGGTTTTCAATCTCTGCGGCATCTCAACTCTTCTCCTCGAGTCCTTCCACGATCTTTTTGAAAACCTCACCGCGGTGCTCGAAGCTCGTGAACTGATCGAAGCTCGCGCACGCCGGAGCCAGCAACACGGTATCGCCCGGCGCGCCGTGCGCGGCCGCGTGCGCCACCGCGGCATCCAGCGTGCCGCTTTCCACCAGCGGGACCGCCCCCGCCAGCGCGGCGCCGATCTTGGCTGCCGCAGCACCGATCAATAGCGCCGCGCGCGCCTTCGCTGCCAGCGGTTCGCGCAGCGCGCGATAATCCAACCCTTTGTCCTTGCCGCCCAGAATCACCCACAGCCCGCCCGGAAACGCGTCCAGCGCTTTCAACGTGGCATCCACACTGGTCGCCTTCGAGTCGTTGTAGAAATCCATGCCGGCGATCCGCCGCACGAATTCCAGCCTGTGCTCGACGGCTTTGAATGTGCGCACCGCGGCCGCGATCGCAGCCCGCCCCACACCGGCGCGCGACGCCGCCAGCGAAGCCGCCAGCACGTTTTCCAGGTTGTGCCGCCCGCGAATCGGCACGTCCGCCGCCGGCATCAGCGGCTCTCCGTACAGCACCAGTTCGCCGCCGCGCAGCATCGCGCCCGGTTCCACATCGCGGCGGCTGCTGAACCACTCGACGTCCGCCTTCAGGTGCGGCGCGTACGCCGCGCTCACCGGATCGCCGGCGTTCAGAATCGCCAGATCGCCGGGCTGCTGATTCTCGAAGATGCGCCCTTTCGCGGCTGCGTAATTCTCGAACGTGTGATGCCGGTCCAGGTGATTCTGCGTGACGTTCAGCAGCGCCGCCACGTGCGCGCGGAAGCCCCCGATCGTTTCGAGTTGAAAGCTTGAAAGCTCCAGCACGCTCCAGCCATCCGCGCGCGACGATGCGATCATCGCCGCCACCGGCACCCCGATATTTCCGCCCACCTGCACCGGCACGCCGGCTTCCCGCAGGATGTGGCCCGTCAGGCTCGTGGTTGTGGTCTTGCCGTTCGACCCCGTGATCCCGATCACCCGCCCCCGCAGGTACGGCGCCGCCAGTTCCACATCGCCGATCACCGTGACGCCCCTGCGCCGCGCGGCGTCGAGCGGCTCGAGATCGGCGGGCACGTCCGGCGAGAGCACGATCAGTTCGCAGTCCTCGAACACGGCGTCTGTCTGGCGCGCGAACGGAATGTCCAGCCCGCGCGCATCCGGCAGTTCCTCCAGCGGCTTCAGGTCGGTAGCGCGCACCACCGCTCCTTCCCGCCGCAGCAGTCCCACCGCCGCCACGCCCGACTTTTTCAGCCCGACCACCAGTGTCCTTACGCTCTTGAGGTTCATCGCAGTTTCAACGTCGTCAGCGCGAACAGCGCCAGTACCAGTCCGACGATCCAGAAGCGCGCAATGATCTTCGATTCCGCCCACCCCATCGCCTCAAAATGATGGTGCAGCGGGGCCATCTTGAAGATCCGCTTCCCGTTGCGCAGCTTGTAGCTTCCCACCTGCAGAATCACGCTCACCGCTTCCAGAATGAAAATCCCTCCGATGAACAGCAGCAGCACCTCCTGCTTAATCAGCACCGCTACCACCGCCATCGCTCCGCCCAAACCGAGTGAGCCCACGTCGCCCATGAAGATTTCCGCCGGATGCGCGTTGTACCACAGGAAGCCCAGGCTCGCGCCGGTCATCGCTCCGCAGAAAATAGTCAGTTCGCTGGTGCGCGGATTGCGCGCCAGTTGCAAGTACTCGGCGAGTTGCGCGTGTCCGCCGGCGTAAGTCAGCATCGTCAGCGCGCCCGCCGAGATCACCATCAGGCCCGCCGCCAGCCCGTCCAGCCCATCCGTCAGATTCACCGCGTTGGAGGAAAACACCACCACGAGCGACACGAAAATACAGAATGGGGCGACTCCCGCGACGTAGGTCCACGGATTCGCCATCAGCGACGGAATCAGCAGCGACGGTTTGAACTGCTTCAGGAACGGAATGTTCATGGCGGTGCTGAAGTCTCCGTACGCCCGCATGAAGAGCAGCGCGCCCGCAAACACAAATCCTGCCAGAAACTGGTATGCCAGTTTCCTGCGCCCGGTCAGCCCCAGATTCCGCTGCCGCGTCACCTTCGCGTAGTCGTCCAGGAACCCGATCCAACCGTACCCCACCAGCGCCGCGATCGAGATCCACACATAGCGCGAGCCCAAGTCCGCCCACAACAGCGTCGGAATCACGATCGAGATAATGATCAGCACCCCGCCCATCGTCGGCGTGCCGGCCTTCTTCTGGTGCGACTTGGGACCCTCCTCGCGAATGTATTGCCCGATCTGAAACTGCCGCAGCTTGTTGATCAGCCACGGTCCCAGCGCGATGCACAGAAAGAGCGCTGTGATGCTGGCGAATGCGGTGCGGAACGTGGTGTAGCGGAACACGCGGAACGGGCTCACGTACCGTTGCAGTTGTTCGTAGAGCAGCCAGTAAAGCATCGCTTAAGCCAGAAACCTTTCCAGCGCGAGTTCGACCTTCACCCCGCGCGACCCTTTGAACAAAATCGCATCGCCCTCCCGTGCCTCCGCTTTCGCGAACTCGCCGGCGGACTGCGGGTCGTCGAAATACGCGCTCCGCGCCCCGGTCTCCTCCGCCGCGCGCGCCAACTCGCGTGCCGCGCCGCGCACTCCGATCACCAGGTCGATTCCCTTCCCCGCGGCATACCGTCCGACCCGCCGGTGTAACTCCGGGCTCGCGCCACCGAGTTCCAGCATCTCACCGAGGACCGCGATACGGCGCGCCGCCGGCGTTTCGCTCAACACGTCCAGCATCGACTGCGCGGCTTCCGGATTCGAGTTGTAGCAGTCGTTCCAGATCACCACGCCACCGCGCTCGAAGCGTTCGCCCCGCATCTTTCCCGGAGCGAACGTACGGACCGCTTCGCGCAGCCGCTCCGGCGCGAGGCCGAATTCTCCCGCCACCGCGATCGCCGCGAGCAGGTTCATCACCATGTGCCGGCCCGGCACCGGCGTCTCCAGTTCCACGCCGCGCACCCGGAAGCGTGAACCGTCCGCCCGCAGTTCGACTTCTTCGGCGCGCACGTCCGCCGCCTCGCCGAATCCGAACGTCACGCTGCGTCCCGGATGCGAACCGGCGAAGCGGGCCACTCGCGGATCGTCCGCGTTCAACACCGCCACGCCGTCGCGCGGCAATCCTTCGATCAACTCCCGCTTGGCCGCCGCCACGCCCTCGATTCCTTCGAAGAACTCCACGTGCGCGTAGCCCACCATCGTCACCACCCCGATGTCCGGCCGGGCGATCGACGCCAGTTCCCGGATCTCGCCCGCGTGATTCATCCCCATTTCCAGCACCGCTGCGCGCGCGTCATCCGGCAGCCGCAGGATCGACAGCGGCACGCCTACGTGGTTGTTCAGGTTCCCGATGGTTTTGCCGACCCTCACATCCACGGCCAGCAGGTGCGCGATCGCGTCCTTCGTGGTCGTCTTACCGGCGCTTCCGGTGACCGCGGCGACGCGTCCGCCCCACTCCCGCCGCGCCCTGCCCGCAAGCTGTTGCAGCCCTTGGAGCGGATCCGCCACGCCGATGGCGCGCTCCCGCGGCACGGTCCTGCCCGCTTCCACGACAACCGCGGACGCGCCTTTCTCCAACGCCGCTTCCGCGTAAGCGTGGCCGTCGTGATTCGCGCCGCGTAGCGCAAAATACACGTCTCCCGGATTCAGTGTCCGGGTGTCCACGCTCCAGCCGGTAGCTTTTTCCTCCGGACCGCTCCACCGCGCGTCCATCGCCGCCGCAACTGCTTGAAGTGCAAGGATCATGCTGAATCGCTTTTGTGATACCCGTAACTTTTCAGCACTTCTCTCGCCACAGCGCGATCGTCGAACGCGATCGCGCGGTCCTTCAAAACCTGGTACGGCTCGTGCCCCTTTCCCGCCAGGATAACGATATCGCCTTCGCGCGCCTCCTGAATCGCATCGCGGATCGCCGTCTCGCGGTCGGGTTCGACAACGTGCGGCACGTCGTAGCGCCGGACTCCCACCAGGGCGTCGTTCATGATCGCCAGCGGATCCTCGCTCCGCGGATTGTCACTGGTCAGCACCACGAAATCGCTGCCTTCCGCCGCCGCCGCACCCATCAGGGGGCGCTTGGTCCGGTCGCGGTCGCCGCCGCAGCCGAACAGCGTGATCACCCGGTTCGGATTCAGCCCGCGCGCCACCGCGATCGTGTTGCGCAGCGCGTCGTCGGTGTGCGCGTAATCCACTACAACGGTGAACGGCTGCCCTTCATCGACCCGCTCGAAGCGCCCCGGCACTGCCGCCAGTTTCGAGATGCCGCGCGCGATCACTTCCGGCCCGATTCCGTACGATAGCCCCGCCCCACACGCCGCCAGGATGTTGTACACGTTGATCCGGCCGATCAGCGGCGACTCCACCGGGAAGCGCAGCTTGCGGAACTGAAGCTCGAAACGCAGCCCGCTCATGCCTGTGACTACGTGGCGCGGGCGCAGCATGGCGTCCGGCGCGAACCCGTAGTCGATCAGCTCGGTCTTCGGCCCGATGCGCAGGCGGCGCGCGTACTCGTCGTCGCGGTTGAGAACGGCAAAGCGCGGCGGTGTCCCGCCGGCTCCCTCGAAGAGCCTCTGCTTGGCCGCGAAATACGCTTCCATCGTGCCGTGAAAGTCCAGATGGTCGCGCGTCAGGTTGCTGAACACCGCGGTATGGAATCCGAGCCCGAAGACGCGCCGCAACTCCAGCGCGTGCGAAGAGACCTCCATCACAGCGTGGCTCCCGCCCGCGGCTTCCAGTTCCGCGAAGAGCCGCATCAGGTCGAGCGATTCCGGCGTCGTGTTGGCCGCCGGCAGCACGCGCCCGGCCAGATGGTACTCCACGGTTCCGATCAGCGCCGTGACCGCGCCCGCCTCGCGCAGCGCTGCGTCCACCAGATATGCCGTTGTGGTCTTCCCGTTGGTGCCCGTGATTCCGGTCAGCTTGATGCGTTCATCGGGCTTTCCGTAGAAGTTCCGCGCTGCCAACGCCAGCGCCTGCCGCCCGTGCTCCACCTGCACCCAAGCTCCCGCGAAGTCCTCCGGACGCGGCGACTCGCTCACGACGGCCATGGCTCCGCGCGCCATCGCGTCGCCTGCGAAGCGGCGTCCGTCGGCGCGCGCGCCGGGAAAGGCGAAGAACAGGTATCCCTCCCGCACGCGCCGCGAATCGTATTCCAGGCCGGCGATCTCCAGCCGCGCCAGTTCCGGCGGCAGCGGCTCCGCCAGCCCCACGCCCGTCAGTAGATCACCCAGCTTCATCGCGCAAATCGGACGCGGATGCGCTCCCCCTCTCTCAGCGGCGTTCCGGCCGGCGGCGATTGCAGCCGCGCGATGCCGCTCCCGTCGGGCAGCACCGTCAGACCGCGCGCCGCGGCTTCGGCGAACACTGCCCGCATCGTCATTCCCTTGAAGTTCGGCACCTTGGGTCCGGGCGCCGGGCTCGCCACCGCGGCCGCCGCCGCCGCGTCGCCCGAATCGTCATCGTCGGCCAGGATGCTGTTCGCACGGTCCTCCAGATCGCTGATCGCCAGGTCGTCGGCCGATTCGTTCTTCGCCACCTGCACCGGCGGAGTGCTCTCCGGAATGTCCTTCGGCACATCGAACTCGCGCAACGCCTCGGTCGCCACCACTTTGAACACCGGCGCCGAGGTCGCTCCCCCGAATCCCGACTCGCCGCGCGTGCCGTTTACCGTCACCACCACCACGATGCGCGGATTCGTCGCCGGCGCGAACCCCGCGTACGATCCGTTATAGGTGTGCGTGTAGTGCCCGCTCTTCACATCGAAGATCTGCGCCGACCCGGTCTTGCCGCCGCCCGTGTACCCATCCAGCCGCGCGCGCGATCCCGTCCCGTTCAGCACCACGTTCTCCATCATGGCGCGCATCGTGA
>JBBIQR010000122.1:0-12784 GCA_037442245.1 Candidatus Solibacter sp.
TCCGGCCGCCCGATACAGCGGAATTGCCTTCGACTGGCCAGTTGAGGAGCACATCCGCAGCCATCAAGAGTGGCGCGACGGCGATAACAGGGCACGGGAGTTGATCCGCCGCGCCCCTGGACTCAGGATCAGAACGTCGCCGCGAGTCGATCGGCGGCTTGCTGGCCTTTTAGTTAGCGCGCGCGCCGGCCGACGGTCTTCAGCGCGTCGACCTCTTTTTCTTTGGCCAGCGCCACGATCCCGGCGTAGTCCAGGTACGCTTCCACCGGCCCCTTGCCCTCGCCGATCAGGTACGCTTCGTCGGCTTTGAAACGGTGCAGTGCCAGCCGGTCTTCTTTCGAGTAGATAGCCACGGTGCGCAAGCCAAGCTCATTGGCCGCGCGTAGAATGCGGATAGCGATTTCGCTGCGATTCAGTGCCAGGAGTTTTTTCATTCGGAAGATGCGCCGGAGAACCCCGCGCTTCTATCGAGCATACCAAGGCGGGAGCCGGCAAAATCAGCGCGTGCCCCCGGGACTCAACATCAGATTGTCGCCGCGCGTCGATCGGCGCCTTGCCGGCCTTTTAGCGCGCGCGCCGGCCGGCGGTCTTCAGCGCCGCGGCGGCAATTGGTTTGGCCCATTCCGGGATGAATCGGAGATCGCACGAATCGGCAATCTCGCCAAATTCCATATGCAGGAGGAGCTTGGGTTCCGGACGCTCGCCCGCGTCTGGATTGGCTTCGCTGCTGTTGTCGTAAACCAGTAACTCGGTCAGACGAGGCAAGAGCCGGATCAGGTTCAAGCGGCTCCGGTCAAACCGTTCGCGAATCTTCTCCTCGGGGATCGGGTGCCCGCCTTTCTCAACTCTCGCCCTCACTCGAGCGATATGAAGCTCGACGCTACTCAGACCCACGTACCAGACGCGAACCTCCAGTCCGGCCGACAACGCCGAACGCAGTAGCGCCGGGATGGTGTTGCCGCCCAGCGTCGTCTCGAATGCGAAATGCAGTCGTTCGGCGATGGCGCGTTGGAGAAGCCGCGCCCCCTGATTCCAAGCCAGGCTATTTGCTTCGGCTTCGGAGACGTGCGGCCGCGCGTGACGGATTCGAGCAGCGGTATCATCGGGATTGAAGTAATCGGCGCCCGTGGCAAGGAACATGGCGCCTGCGATGCTGCTCTTTCCTGCGCCGTTGGTTCCGGCCAGGACGTAGATGCAGGGCGGCGTTTTCTGCTCAGACACGCTTGCGTGCGGCGGCTACCGCAGCCTTTCCCAAATCTTTTGGCGTTGCATGAAAAGCGGCGTTCATACCCGCGCGAGCTGCCGGTGTCTGCATTCTCGCGAAGAGACCGTCGAATTCCTGGCTGAGCGCTTCGATCTCGGCGGTGTGAGCATTCGAAAGGGCATCGAACTCATCCATCGAAATCAGGACCGCCTTCGGTGAATCGTGCTTCGTGATCACCACCCTGGTTCCTCGGATCACCTTCTCCAGGACCCGGCCAAACTCGTTCTTCGCCTCGGTTGCGGAAATCGCGACCGATTGCGCCGGATCCAACCGGCGACTTTGCTCGGGTACCAGCCGTCGGGGCCGCGTTCGTGACATCCGCATCCATCCTCCAATAGCTATTTTAGCCATTTTGGCCACCAGGAACGCAGATCACTTTACCAGGATTTCCGAAGAGCGCCGCATCCACACACCAGCCTCGCGGCTTGGTTGGACGGGGGAAAGGACCCGGAGGGAGGGAGGTTTACGGCCGGGCGCGTCCGGACACGCCCGGCCGTGGATTCTTCCGGTTCGAAGCCTTAGTTGAAATACTTCGCGTTGATCTCCGCGAAGTGCGCAAACTCCGCCGGCAATTCCTCCAGTACGAAAATCGAGTTCGTCGGGCAGACCGGCACGCACGCCCCGCAATCGATGCAATCGTCCGGCTTCACATAGAGCTGCGGCACATCCGCAAACCCCGCCTCGTCCTGCTTGGGATGAATGCAGTCCACCGGGCAGGCTTGCACGCACAATTCGTCTTTGGTACAGGTGTCCGTAATTACGTATGCCATGCCCTCTTGCGTGCAATTTCCCTGCCAGCTCCTAAACTCAAGAAAATCAGGCGGGAAAATCGACAATCCCGCTCCCCCAGGTGGGTGATAGCCCCCAAATTGCGGTTTCCCTGCGCCAGAACGCTACACTAACGGTGATGAAGATCGAAACCCGCGCCGTCCACGCCGGACGCCACATCGACCCCGCCACCGGAGCCGTTACCCCTCCCATCCACCTCTCCACCACCTTCGAACGCAGCCCCACCGGCGAGTACCCCCGCGGCTTCAGCTACTCCCGCGAGGACAATCCCAACCGCCGCGCCCTCGAAGAGTGCCTCGCCGCCCTCGAATCCGGCACCCAGGCTCTGTGCTTCTCCAGCGGTCTCGCCGTCACCACCGCCGTCGTCCAGGGACTCGAACCCGGCGACCACATCATCGCTCCCGACGACGTCTATTGGGGCTTCCGCAAAGTCCTCTCCTCCGTCTTCGGCAAGCTCGACCTCCAGACATCCTACGTCGACACGACCGATATCGACGCCTTCCATGCCGCCCTCCGCCCCAACACCCGCCTCGTCTGGATCGAAACCCCCTCCAACCCGCTCATGAAGATCACCGACCTCACCGCCATCGCCGCCCTCAGCCGCGCCGCCGGTCCCAACGTCATCACCATCTGCGACAGCACTTTCGCCACCCCCATCCTCCAGCGCCCCCTCGATTGCGGCATCGACATGGTCGCCCACTCCACCACCAAGTACTTCGGCGGGCACAGCGACGTCGTCGGCGGCGCGCTCGTCACCCGCCACCAGAACTACCTGTTCGAACGCGCCCGCAACTCCCAGAAGTACGGCGGCAGCGTCCCCTCACCCTTCGATTGCTGGCTCATCCGCCGCGGCATCGATACCCTGCCGTGGCGCATGCGCGCCCACTCGGAGAACGCCCTCCGCATCGCCCTATTCCTCGCCGCGCACCCCGCCGTCGCCGCCGTCCACTACCCCGGACTCCCTACCCACCCCGGACACCAGACCGCCGCCCGCCAGATGTCCGGTTTCGGCGGCATGCTTAGCTTCGAAGTCCAAGGCTCCCGCGAAACCGCGATGGCGGTCGCGGCGCGCTGCCAACTCTTCCTCCGCGCCACCAGCCTCGGCGGAGCGCACAGCCTCATCGAACACCGCGCCAGCGTGGAAGGTCCCGATACCCGCACTCCCCAGACCCTCCTCCGCTGCTCGATCGGCCTCGAGCACCCCGACGACCTCATCGCCGACCTCGCCCAGGCGCTCGCGTAGCGTAGGGTAGGCGTCCCCGCCTGCCCCAGCCTTGTCTTTCCCGTCCCCTACAGCCCCTTCACGCCCCACCCGCCGCGATACCGCCGCCGCACCAGCGCGTTCGCCTCGGGAGCATTCCGGAACTTCATCTTCGCCGCGTTCCACTCGAGCGTGGTCTTGGGAAAATGGGTCGCCAGCGGTCCCAGCAGCACCGCCTCCGTCAGCGGACCCGCATATTCGAACCGCGCCGACGCCGTCCCGTTCCCCATCGCCGCGTCCACCCACTGGAAGTAGTGGTTCACCGGCTCTTCCTGCGGCATCTCGTACCCCGCGAAATCTTTCTCCGGCAGCAGCCGCGGCATCCCGATGTGCGGCAGCAGCATCACGCCCTTGGTCCCTACGAAAATCGACCCCTGCCCCGGTATCCGCGCGTTCCCCACCAGCGCCAGAATCTCCTGCGGAGGACGTGCGTCGCCGTCGTACCAGCTCACCGGCAGCGTCTTGCCCTCGGTGTACGCGGTCGCCGGAAATACGTAGTGGATAATCGAATTGATTGCCCAGCTCTGCGCGCTCGGAGCCGCTCCCTCGCTGCGCACCGAAAGCGGAGCCGTCAACGCCAGCGAATCGAACACCGGGTCCAGGATGTGGCACCCCATGTCGCCGAACGTCGCCGTCCCGAAATCCACCCGCTTGCGCCACTCCGAAGGATGATACGCCCCGTCGATGTACGGACGCGGCGCCGCCACCCCGATCCACTCATCCCAGTTCAGCGTCGCCGGCGGCGTATCCGTGCGGTTCGGCAGCGGGTCCATATCGCCCCACTTCTTCTCGCTCCACGAATGCACCTCTTTCACCTTCCCGATCGCCCCCGCCCGCATCAGTTTCACCGCGGTCTTGTACTCGCGCGCCGAATGAATCTGAATCCCCATCTGCGTCGCCAGCTTCTTCTGCCGCGCATACTCGGTCAGCCGCCGGACTTCGTAGATATTGTGCGCCAGCGGCTTCTGGCAATATACCGGCAGCCCCATCCGCATCACGCTCATCGCCATCGCGGCGTGCATGTGATCCGGCGTCCCCACGCAGGCGGCGTCGAAGTTCCCTTTCTCCTTGCGCAGCATCTCCCGCCAATCCTGGTACAGCTTGGCTTTGGGATACTTCTGTTTCACTTTCTCCATGCGCGCCGTATCCACCTCGGCGACGCACGCGATCGCGGCCTTCGAATGGCGTCCCACGCCGTCCAGCGTGTAGTACGCCATCCCGTCCCCGCCGAACGCCGCCACCCGCAGCGTATTGCCCGGAGGCTTGGAGATCAGGTCGCGAACGAAAAAAGGCGCGGCCAATGCGGCGCCCGCAGTCTGTCTAAGAAACTCTCGACGGTTGGAAGGCATGATCGGTATCCACCGCCTATTGTGTCACGATACTGTGGCTGGCTTCCCTGTGAACCGGACGCCGCGGGCCGCCGAACCCCTACTTCGGGTCCAGAATAAACGTGGGCACGATCCCCGCGGCGGTGGAGAACCCGCTCTTGCCCGTCGAAAGCCAGCTCGAGCAGCCCTGCACCTTCCCCAGGTACGCGTGCGGGTGCACGTCCACCTGCATCTCGCGCAGTTCCAGGTGCCCGAAACTCAGCAGCGGAAACACGCTCCGCACCGGATCCACCCGCTCCTGCACCACGTAGGGCGCGCGCATCGCCATCTTCAGCGCCCGATTCCAGCCGGAATCGTCCATCTCCCAGCCGAAGTAGCTGTGCATGTCGCTGTAGTCGTCGTTCGGCTTCAGCGCCAGCCGCTGCCGGTTCCGCGTGATGAACTCCGGCAGGTCCACGCTCTGCTCGCCGTAGGTCGTCTTCGCTGCCGCCACCAGCCGCGTCCACGGCACGTGCTCGCGGATCGCCTTCCGCTCCGCCGCCGGAAACTTCGCGGTGAACGCTTCGTCCGTGAGCAGCCCGAACATCGCCTTCTTGTGCGCCAACTCGCTGCGGAAACTGTTCACCACGCACACCGCCCGGTCGCGGTACGCCTGCACCAGCGGATGGCTCAGGTCGAAGCGAATCAGAAACTCCTGCACGCCCAACCGCCGGTACACCAGGTGAATTTCGAACGACCCCTTGCGCAGCACGCCGTTGCGATACTCCAGTTGCTCCGGCGAGACGATCTCCACCTGATAGCCTTCGTCGCGGAAAAAATCGCGGAACAGGTCGTATTCGCTCTGCCCGCCGTGGTACTGCGCGCGGAATTCCACAATCGCGATGTTCGGCTTCTTCGAGCCGCCGAACTGCTTGTACGATTTCAGCAGCGCCTGCAACAGGTGCTTGCGGCTGCCCGTCCGCACCAGGTTATATTTCTTGCGCACTTCCTTCACCGGCGGGATGTCGTGGAATAGCCCCGCCAGCGCGTCGGCGTATCCCGCTCCCGTCGGCGAATCGGCGTTGTATTGCACGAAGTGCAGGTGCCCGTTGGCCAGGTGCGAATCCAGCCGCGCCGCCACTTCCAGCGCCTGGTAGCCCGGATCGATCTGCGCCAGCATCTTCTCCGCCGGCAGCAACTCCAACCGCGATAGCAGGCTGGGACTCGACAGCACCATCTGCTGCGTGCGGTCGATGGCCGCGATCAGCGACTCACCGGTCTTCACCAGGGAGTCATATTGCCGCCGTGTGATGAAATGCGGGCGAAGAAACGGACAGATCAGGCGTCCGCCGGCCGATAGACCGGCTGCCTCCATCTTTTCGTGTAGAGCCTCGGCCCATGCCAGGTCGCTATAGGGGCCAGACTCGAGCGATTTGTTGTATCGCGCGACTGCGTCGTCCAACTGGGACATTCTGGGTTGAAAGCCTGTTCTCCCCAAAAGTATCCCACACCGCCGGGAAAAACGATAGTTTCAGGCCGCCTAGTGCGCCCCTAACCAACAGAAACAGGAGAACTTAACCAATTTGCAAAAGAGGCCCACAATTCCCCTGCCGGGGCGCTACCACTCGGGTTTTTCGGCCAGGACCGGCCCGCTACTTGCCGGCTTCCTTGGCTAACTGGACCCGTGCCGCGTCCAGTTTCCGGGTCACCTTGGCGACGTCCTCGGGCTCACTGTCCACCCCGGCAACCCCCTGAAAATCTTTGAGCGACGCCTGCCACTGCGTGATCGCTTCCTTGGTCTTCCCCAGTTTCATGTACACGTCGGCCAGGTGGTCGTGCACCGTGGGGTCGTCCCCGATCCGGTCCAGCGCGCGAATCAGCATGGTCTCGGCTTCCATCCACCGTCCCTGCTGGAAATACGCCCATCCCAGGCTGTCCAGGTAGGCGCCGTTCTCCGGGTCCGCGTCCACCGCCTTCTTGATCATCTGGGTGGCTTCCTCTACCCGCGTCCCGTGGTCCACCAGCATGTACCCCAGGTAGTTCAGCGCGCCGGCGTTATCCGGTTCCAGATCCAGCACCTTCCGGAACTCCGCCTCGGCGGCGTCCAGTTTCTTCTGCCGCTCCAGCATCGCCCCGCGCATGAAGTGGATGTTGATCTGGTCGTCCTTCGCCGGACTCAGCTTGTCCGCCGCGTTCAGCGACGCGGCTTCGTCGCCGTACCGCTTCGCCTTCTCGTAGATCGACGCCAGCGCCAGGTTCAACTGCACCGTGTTCTTCCCGTTCGCCTGCGTCTTCAGATCCGCAATCGCCGACTCGATCTCCTTGCGCGCGTTCTCCGGATCCTTCGCCGCGCGGAACGTGTCGATGATCTGCATCGCGATCGCCGGACTCTTGTTCAGCTTGCCCGCCGCGCGGAACTGCTCGATCGCCTGCGGAAACTGGCTGTTGTTGCGGTACAGAACTCCCAATTCCTGCAGCATCCCCGCGCGCTGTTCCGCTTCCGATGCCGAGTAACTGCGCTTCTCCGTATCCTTAACCAGCCCGCTCATCACCGGGATCGCTTCCGGCGTCTTGCCTTCGGCTTCGAGCAGCTTCACCTCGTTGTAGCGCACCTCGGGATCGTCCGGGTTCGTCGCCTTCACCTGGTTCAGAATCTCCCGCGCCTTCGTGTAATCGCGCTTCACCCGGTAGATCTCGGAGATCCGCAGCTTCAACTGCGCGTCGCGCGGCTCGTCGTTGGAAAGATCCTGGTACACTTCCAGGGCTTCATCCAGCCGGTCCGCCTGCAACAGCGTCTGCGCCAGAACGCGCTCCAGCCGGACGTTGTCCGGGTTGGCTTCGAGCGCCTTCTTGTAGGCGTCGGACGCGTTCTTGTAATCGTGCATCTGCTCGTAGGTCTGGCCCAGCGCGATCAGCGTCTCCGGATTCGCGTTCTTCTCCGCCGCCGCCTTCAATTTCTCCACCGCGCGCGCGTTGTCCCCCAGGTCCGAGTACAGTTGCGCCAGACTGGTCAAAGCGTCCACGTTGTCCGGTTCCGCCGCGATCGCCTGGTTGAACGCCTTCTCCGCGTCCGGCGAATTGTTGGCCACGCGGTACAGGCGGCCCAGCGCCACCCAGCTATCGGCGTCCTTCGGATCCTTGTCCGTGCCCAGCTTGAACTGCTCCAGCGCCTTCTTCAGATACTCGTCGTTGATGCGGCTGTCCGGACTCGAGATCATCCGCAGATAAATCTTCCCCAGCATGCGCCGCGCGTCCAGGTTGTCCGGGTCCTGCTTGAGCACTTCCTCGGCCGTCGCCACGGCGTCGTGCAGTTGGTTGGTGGCCACGTACAGTTCGGTCAGCTCGTCGAAGATCTCGCCGGCCTTGGGGTCCAGCTTCAGCGCAGTCTGATAATACTGAACCGCTTTGTTGAGATACTCCGGCCGGTTCCCGTAGGCCTGCGCCAGTTCGGCGTAGATGCGGCCCATCGTGAAGTTGTAGTAGGCATCGGCTTTGGAATCGGCCGGCTGCGTAACCGCCGCCGGTTCCTGCGCGAAGCACAGCGCGCCCAGCGATACCGCAAGGAGAAGCGCTTTGGCTGATCGAATCATGAGGATCGATTTCTCTCCACCGTCCCGACACACCCTCCGGGCCGGATTTCTCGTTCCTATTGTATAACGGGGTTTGACGTCAAATTCCCACGGCCCCTGTCCACCAGACGCGCCCGCCTGCCCTTTGGTTGCGGTCGCCGGACCCACCGGCTCCGGCAAGAGCGAACTCGCGCTCCGCCTCGCCGAAGAGTTCCACGGCGAAATCGTCAATTGCGATTCGCTCCAGGTCTACCGCCACTTCGATCTCGGCACCGCCAAACTGCCCCTCGAAGAACGCCGCGGCATCCCCCACCACCTGATCGATATCGCCGAGCCGGACCAGGTCTTCACCGCCGGCGAATTCGCGCGCCTCGCCCGCGACACCATCGCCGCCATCGCCGCCCGCGGACGCCTGCCCATCCTCGCCGGCGGCACCGGCTTCTACCTTCGCGCCCTGCTCGATGGCCTTTTCGAAGGGCCCGAGCGCGACCAACTTCTCCGCGACCGCCTTGCCGCCCGCGAAGCCCGCCGCCCCGGTTCGCTCCATCGCCTGCTGGCCCGCTTCGACCTTGCCACCGCCGCCCGCATCCATCCCAACGACCTGCCCAAGGTCACCCGCGCCCTCGAAGTCCGCCTGCTCACCCGCCGCCCGGCCAGCGAACTCTTCCGCGAAGGACGCAGCGCCCTCCAGGGTTACCGCACTCTCAAGCTCGGCCTCCTGCCGGACCGCGACCAGCTCTACCAGCGGCTCGACGCGCGCTGCCAGTGGATGTTCGATCACGGCCTGCTCGACGAAGTCCGCCGCATCCTCGCGCTCGGCGTCCCCGCAACCGCCAAGCCCTTCGAGTCCCACGGCTACAAACAGTGCCTGCAAATGCTCCGCGGCGAACTCGACGCGCACGAGGCCGTCTTCTACGCGCAGCGCAACACCCGCCGCTACGCCAAGCGCCAGATCACCTGGTTCCAACGCGAGCCCGATCTCGTCTGGCTGCACGGCTTCGGCGCCGCTCCCGAAATCGCCGCCCGCGCCCTCGCCCTCACCCGATCCTTCCTGGTAGGGTAGGCCTCCCGGCCGGCCTCCCGGCCTGGCCTCCGTGCCTACCCCTTCGCCCCGCCGCCGCGCCCCAAGCGGGTACACTGAAAGTTCATGCGATCCCTGGCTCTACTGGCCCTCTGCGCGGGCTTGCTGCGCGCCGAGACCGACCTCGTCATCCCCTTCTTCAACCACTCCAAAAATCCCAACGTGGATTGGATCGGCGAAAGCATCGCCGAAAGCATCGGCGACACGCTCGCCGGCCAGGGACTCCTTGTCCTCGGACGCGACGAGCGCCTCGAAGCCTACCGCCGCCTCTCCCTCCGCCCCGGCGCCGAGTTGACCCACGCCTCCATCCTCAAAATCGGCGTCACCCTTGACACCTCCAAGGTCATCTACGGCGATTTCGAGCTCACTCCGCCCCCTCCCGGCAATACCCAGTCGAAGGGCTCCCTGCGAATCACCGCGCGCGTCATGGACGTCAAGCAGTCCCGCCCCGGCGGCGCCTTCACCGAAACCGGCGCGGTCGAGGATCTCGGCACGCTCCAGAATCACCTGGGATGGCAGGTGCTCGCCTGGCTCATCCCGCGCGGCGCTCCCGCCGAGAGCGCCTTCATGGCCGCCCGCCCCGCCGTGCGCCTCGACGCCGTCGAAAGCTACGTCCGCGGTCTGCTCGCCGCCAACCCCGAGCAGCGTCACCGCTACTTCACGCAGGCCGCGCGCCTCGACGACCACTACTCCCAACCCTGTTTCCAACTCGGCAAGAGCGCCTGGGATCAGAAGGACTACCGCACCGCCTCCGGCTGGCTCGCCCGCGTCGCCGTCGCCGACCCCCATTACCTCGAGGCCCAGTTCTTCCTCGCCCTCTGCAAGTACCTGACCGGCGATTTCGCCGCCGCCGAAGCATCCTTCCAGCGAGTGGCAGGCTCCATCCCGCTCAACGAGGTCTTCAACAACCTCGGCGCCGCCCAGGCCCAGCGCGGCGATTACACCGCCGCCGCCGCCAGCTTCCACAAGGCCCTCGAAGGCGACGACGCCGACCCCGACTACCACTTCAATCTCGGTACGGCCCTGTGGCGCGCCGGCCGCTACAACGAAGCCGCCGAAAGCTTCCGCGACGCCCTCGCCCGCAAGAGCGAGGACGACGAAGCCACCGCCATGCTCGGCCGCACCCTCAAGCAGCAGGCCCTCCGCCCCGGCGAAACCCGCCAGGACGGCAAGCTCCGGCTCAAGACCAATTACGAAGAGTCCGCCTACCGCCAGCTCCAGGCCGAAATCGGCGCCCGCAAATAGCGCTTCCCCGCACCCTCATAGCACCTCGCGGCCCACCGCCAGGTTCATCTGCGCGGCCGCCGTCAAATACGCTCCGATCAGGTTCAGGTACGCCAGCCGCGTATCCCGGTACGATTTCTCCGCGTCCAGGTAGTCCAACAGCGACGCGCCCCCGTTCTTGTACGAAAACGCAATCCGGTCCCGCACATCGAGCGCCAGCGGCATGTACTTGTTCTTGTACGGACGCAGCAGGTTCAGCGCGCTCTCCACCGTCACATACGCCGAATCCACGTCGCCGTACACCTGCGCCTGCGCCGCCTCCCGCAGCCGCTCGCTGCGCCGGATGTCGATCTCCGTCCTCGCCTTCTCCCCCTGGTTGCGGTCGAAAATCCGCAGCGGGATACTCACGCTTCCCCCCATCGTCTCGCTCGCGTACGGATTCGCGAACGAAGGATTGTGCGAGTACCACAGGCTGAACGTCGGGTCCGTCGAGCCGTTGGCCACCGCCAGCCGGTGCGCGCTCTGCGCCGCCTCCACCTGCTGCAACGCCGCCTTCAGGTCCGGCCGCGATTCCACCGCCATGCTCCGCAACTGCTCCATCCCGCCCGCCTGCTCGCCGAAATCGTACGGCCCCTTCACGTCGAACCGCTCGATCGGCGTGCGGTCGTTCAACAGCATCAGCAGCTCGATCTTCGCCGTCCGCAGATTCACCGTCGCGGTCTCGTAATCGCTCTCGAACTGCACCCGCTGCAATTCCATCCGGTTCAGGTCCGTCAACGCCATATCGCCCGCCTTGAAGCGCGTGCGGTTCACGTCCAGTTCCCGGTCCCAATAACCCAGGTTCTCTTTCGCGTTCTCTAACACCGCCTTCGCCTGCAATACCTGGATGAACGCGCTGCGCAGGTTGAACAGCAGGCTCCGCTGCTGATCCAGATACTGCGACGACGCGATCTCCGTCGCGATCTTCGCCCCCTCCAGCCGCAACTCCCGCTTGTTGCGCCGCTCCCGCAGATAGCTGATCCCCGGAGTCTGCACGATGCCGCTCAACGGCCTCCACACTCCCTGCCCCGGCGTCACCTGGAGCCCGTCCATCGTCAGCGATACCTGCGGATTCGGACGCAGAAACGCCGTCACCTCCGCCGCCCGCGATTCGTCGACGTTCGCGCGCGCCGCCTGCAGCGTCGGATTCGCCGCCGCGAACTTGTCTTTGATCTCCTGCCAGGTGAACGCCGTCTGTGCGGAAACGCATACCGGCATCAGCCACAGAATCCACAACGCGGCGCGGCGTCCGGTACTTCCCGTAACAAAAATGTCCATAATCCAATGATAAGGAGTGGTGGCGGAACTTTCCTCCAGTTCTAACGCGATCGCCCGCTCCGGCCAACCAATCTTTCGTCGCGCGGAACGATACATCGCCCCCCGGCTGTATCTTTCGATCTAGCCGTTGATCTTTCGGCCACTGCACTTGGCAGCGCCGCCCGTCCGGCCTAGCATGAAGTGTAAGCCGGGCGGTTACGGGGCCGCCGCGGCGTTCCTTCCAAGGATGCTCGACAATCGCAACCGCGGCCACGCCGCATCCGCGCCGCCGGATTCGGTCCAGAACCAACCCGGCAAGCCCCCTGTCCGCCTGATCGTGCTCGACAGCCAGGGACTGTTCCGTACCAGCCTCGCCCGCCTCCTCGCCGGCGAAGGCAGCTTCGAAATCGCCGGAGAGTGCGCCACCGCCGACGAAGCCCGCGCCATCCTCGCCGCCACGCCCGTCGATATCGTCCTGCTGGCTTCGGAAATCGGCCTGCCTCAGACCGCCGCTCTCCTCGCCGCCGCCCGCGATTCCGGCCTCCCGACCCGTTTCCTGGTCGTTTCCGCCAGCGCCGAAGCCGCCCGCGCCTCCGCCCTCCTCAGCCTTGGCGTCGCCGGCATCTTCCTCAAATCCGGTCCCGCCGCCACCCTCATCGAGGCGCTCACCCGCATCGCTTCCGGCGGCGTCTGGGTCGATCCCCGAATCGTACGGCAGATCGCGGAGGAGTCGCCCCGCCCTACCGCTCCGTGACGCCCGCCCCAAACCGTCCCAAATCCCCTTTGACTCCCCCCGGCCAATCTGTTGTACACTGAGACAGACGTTATCGCTGCTTGTTTTCGCTTCTTTTCCATCCCGACTCTCGCCACGAGAGTTTCTCTCGCGCCCGGCGCGCCCCTTCCGCTCACCTCAACTTGAAGACCGACGAATAACCAAATGTATCCTGGTAGAAACTTTCCGCCTCGCAGGCAGAACCGCAGAGAGAATGTGAA
>JBBIQR010000123.1:0-12759 GCA_037442245.1 Candidatus Solibacter sp.
GCGCGGCGGGGCCCTGCAGGAGGCGCACTTCGGCTTCGATCTCCGCGGTGCCGGCATGAAAGTGCACCGGCGCGCGATGTTTCAAGGGCTTTGCCGAGGGCAGCAGGTCGAGCCGGGCGTCGATGTGGGTGACGGGGTGGAAGCGTCCGGGTTCGCCGAGCACGTCGCCGCGCGCGATCTCGCCGGGCTCGATATCGGCTAAGTTCACGGCGGTGCGCTGTCCGGCGCGGGCGCGTCCGCTTGCCGTGCCGTGCACCTGCACGCCGCGGACGCGCAGGCGGCGTCCCGCGGGGTAGAGTTCCACCTCCTGTTCGCGCGCCACGCTGCCGGAGATCAGGGTCCCGGTGGTCACGGTGCCGAATCCCTTGATGGAGAAAACGCGGTCGATGGGCAGGCGGAAGTGGCCCGCGGCGTCCTTTTCGGGCACGGCGGAGGCGGCGCGCGCGAGTTCGGAGCGCAGATCGTCGAGTCCGGCGCCGGTGATGGAACTGACCGGCACGATCGGGGCGCCGGCGAGGAAACTGCCGGCGACGAGTTCCTCGACCTCGAGACGAACTAGACCCAGGATGTCGGAATCGACCAGGTCGCACTTGGTGAGCGCGACAATGCCGCGGGGGATGCCGAGGAGGCGGCAGATATCGAAGTGCTCGCGGGTCTGCGGCTTGATGGATTCGTCCGCGGCGATGACGAACAGGACCAGGTCGATGCCGCCTACTCCGGCGAGCATGTTCCGCACGAAGCGCTCATGGCCGGGGACGTCGACGAATGCGAGCCGGATCTCCGGCGTGAGATCGAGGTGCGCGAAACCGAGATCGATCGTGATGCCGCGGCGCTTCTCTTCCGCGAGGCGGTCGGCATCGATGCCGGTCAGGGCTTTGACGAGCGCGGTCTTTCCGTGATCGATATGGCCGGCGGTTCCAACGACGATGTTTTTCATCCGCTTGTTACAGTGTAGAGGTGCTTTCGTTCCTCCTGCCAGCGCTGGTGGCCGGCGCGGCGGTCTACTGCGTGCTCACGATCGTGGCGGCGGTGCGGTATCGCGCGGTGCGCCCGCCCGTGCTGCGGGAGTTCGCGCCCATCAGCGTGTTGAAGCCGCTTTCGGGAGTGGACCTCGGACTCGAAGAGAACCTGCGCTCCTTTTTCGAGCAGGACTATCCGGCGTTCGAGATTCTGTTCTCGGTGCGTCACGCGACCGACGCCGCCGTCCCGCTGGTGGAGAAGTTGCGCGCGGAGTATCCGGCGGTGCCGTCGCAGCTCATCGTGACCGGCGACCCGCCGTACGCGAACCACAAGGTCTACAGCCTGGACCTGATGCTGGCGGCGGCGCGCCACGATCTGCTGGTGATGGCGGACAGCGACATCCGCGTCACGAGCGGGATGCTGCGTACGATCGCGGCGGAATTCCAGGACGCGAAGCTGGGGATGGCGACGTGCCCGTACCGGGCGGTGCCGGGCCGGAGTTTCTGGAGCACGCTGGAAGCGATCGGGCTGAACACGGAATTCATCGGCGGGGTGGTGGTGGCGCGCATGCTGGACGGGATGAAGTTTGCGCTCGGTCCGACGATTGCGGCGCGGCGCTCGACGCTCAAAGGCATCGGCGGGTTCGACGCGGTGAAGGAATATCTGGCCGAGGACTTCGTGATGGGGAAGCTCGCGGCGGAGCGCGGCGACGGCGTGATCCTGTCCTCCTACGTGATCGAGCACCGCATCGGGGCGCAGAAGCTCGTGCCGAACCTGGTTCACCGGCTGCGGTGGAATCGCAGCACGCGGCGTTCGCGTCCCGCCGGGTATGTGGGGCAACTGTTTACGATTCCCCTGCCGCCGGCGGTGCTGCTGTGGATCGTGCAGCCGGCGTGGTGGCCGCTGGCGCTGGCCACGCTGGTGCTGCGCGCGATCGCGGGGTGGGCGACGGCGGGGCTGGCGCTGCGCGATGCGCTCACGGCGCGGCTCTTCTGGCTGGTGCCGTTGCAGGACGCGCTGAGCCTGGCGATGTGGATCGGCGGGTTTTTCGGAAACACGATCGTATGGCGCGGGCGCAAGTATTATCTGCGCGCGGACGGAAGGTTTGAACCAGTGTAAAGAGGGCAGGCCAGGAGGCTTACCCCACCAGCCGCTAGAATAACGGGGATGGATCGACTGGACGAGTTGCGCCGGCGGCATGAAGCGGCCGAGCAGGGCGGCGGCGCGGAACGGCGCGCGCGGCAGCATAAGGAAGGCAAGCTGAGCGCCCGCGAACGCATCGAACTCCTGCTCGACGAGGGCACGTTCGAGGAACTGGACAAGCTGGTCACGCACCGCTGCCGCGACTTCGGCATGGACGAACAGGTGGTGCCGGGCGACGGTTTCGTCACCGGCTACGGCCGCATCCACGGCCGGCTGGTCTACGTTTTCGCGCAGGACTTCACGGTGTTCGGCGGGTCGCTATCGGAGGCCAACGCCCAGAAGATCTGCAAGATCATGGATCTCGCGCTGAAGATGGGGGCTCCGCTGATCGGGCTCAACGATTCCGGCGGCGCGCGGATCCAGGAAGGCGTGGTTTCGCTGGCGGGGTACGCGGACATCTTCCTGCGCAACACGCTCGCCAGCGGCGTCGTGCCGCAGATTTCCGCGATCCTCGGGCCATGCGCGGGAGGCGCGGTGTACTCGCCGGCGATCACGGACTTCGTCTTCATGACGGCGGAGACGAGCTACATGTTCGTCACCGGTCCGGACGTGATCAAGACGGTGACTCACGAGGACGTCACCAAGGAGAAGCTCGGCGGCTCGATGACGCACAATTCGGTGAGCGGCGTGGGCCACTTCATCGCGGCGGACGACGGCGAGTGCTGCCGCATGATCCGGGAACTGCTTACCTACCTGCCGCAGAACAACCGCGAGGATGCGCCGCGGCGCGCGTGCACGGATCCGGCGGACCGCATGGACCGGACGCTGGACGCGATCGTACCGGCGGAATCGAACCTGCCGTACGACATCAAGGACGTGATCCATCGCGTGGTGGACGAAGGCGAATTCTTCGAGGTACACGAGCACTGGGCGAAGAATATCGTAGTCGGGTTCGCGCGCATGGAGGGACGCCCCATCGGGATCGTGGGCAACCAGCCGGCGTTTCTGGCGGGCGTGCTGGACATCAACTCGAGCGTGAAGGGCGCGCGGTTCGTCCGCTTTTGCGACGCGTTCAATATTCCGATTCTCACGTTCGAGGACGTGCCGGGCTTCCTGCCGGGCACGGAACAGGAGTTCGGCGGCATCATCCGGCACGGCGCGAAACTGCTGTACGCGTACGCGGAGGCGACGGTGCCGAAGATCACGGTGATCACGCGCAAGGCGTACGGCGGCGCGTATTGCGTGATGGGGTCGAAGCACATCCGCACGGACGTGAACTTCGCCTGGCCCACGGCGGAGATCGCGGTGATGGGTCCGGAAGGCGCGGTGAACATCGTCTACCGGAGGGAACTGGCCGCGGCGGAGAACCAGGATGCCGTGCGCCGGCAGAAGGTGGACGAGTTCAAGGAGCGCTTCGCGAACCCCTTCATCGCCGCCGAGCGCGGGTACGTGGACGACGTGATCGAGCCGCGCGAAACGCGTCCGCGGGTGATCCGGGCGCTGCGCATGCTGGAGAACAAGGTGGACACGATGCCGCGCAAAAAGCATGGCAACATACCTCTATGAAAGCGATCGTGCTGTGGCTCGCGCTCGCGCTGGCGGCGGGCGCGCAGGAGCGGTATCCGGTGGACTGGGGCAAGTTGGAGCCGGAGATGGTGGAGCGCTTCCGCGAGTTGCTCCGCATCGATACCAGCAATCCGCCGGGCAATGAGACGCGGGCGGCGAACGCGGTGGCGGCGATGCTGGAGCGCGAGGGCATCGAGACCCGGCAATTCGCGCTGGAGCCGGCGCGCGCCAACCTGGTGGCGCGCATCCGCGGCAGCGGGAGCAGGCGTCCGATCCTGCTGCTGGGACACACCGATGTGGTCGGGGTACAGCGCGAGAAGTGGAGCGTGGACCCGTTCGCGGGCGTGCTGAGGAACGGCGTGATCTGGGGGCGCGGATCGCGCGACGATAAGCCGCACGTGATCGCCGGCGTGATGACGCTGCTCCTGCTGAAGCGGATGAACGTGAAGCTCGACCGCGACGTGATCTTCCTGGCCGAAGCCGGCGAGGAGGGCACGGCGCAGTACGGCATCGATTACATGATCCGCGAGCACTGGCCGGAGATCGAGTGCGAGTACGCGCTGGCCGAGGGCGGCGCGATCGTGACCGAGGGCGGGAAGCCGCGCTACCTGCTGGTCAGCAACACGGAGAAGAATCCACAGCGCATCCGGCTGGTGGCGCACGGCGTCGCGGGACACGGTTCGCGCCCGACCACGGATAACGCCGTGGTGCACCTGGCCGCCGCGGTAGCCAAGGCCGGGACCTGGAACACTCCGCTGCGCCTGAGTGAGACGACGCGCGCGTACTTCGCGGGGCTGGCGCCCTTGACCGCGGCGGACGCGGCGCGGCGCTATCGCGAGTTGGCGGCGGGACGCAACGAGAGCGAAATCGACCGGTACCTGCGGGAGCACGAACCGGCGCATTACTCGATGCTACGGACGAGCGTGGCGCCGACCATCATCAGCGGCGGATTCCGCTCGAATGTGATCCCGTCCGAAGCGGAGGCGACTCTGGACGTGCGCGCCCTGCCGGACGAAGATATGGCGAAGTTCGTCGCGGAACTGCGGCGGGTGATCGCCGATCCGGCGGTGGAGGTGATCGCGCCGAAAGGCAACTCAAGGCCGTTTGCGCCGCCATCCGGGATCGATAACGAGATGTTCCGCGCGCTGTCCGCCGCGGGCAGGCGCGAGTTCGGGGCTCCGGCGCTGCCCTACATGATGACCGGCGCCACCGACATGGCGCAATTGCGGGCCAAGGGCGTGCAGGCGTACGGGACCGGAGCAACGTCCAGCGCGGAAGAGGGCGCGTTGGGGGGCGCGCACTCCGACGACGAGCGCCTGCCGGTGGCGGGTTTGACCGCGTTGGTCAGGTGGACGTGGGGCGCGGTGATCGCGGTGGCGGCACAATAGGCGCGGCGGGCAGCGTTACCGGGCAGGTACCGGTTGCATCGATTCGTTAACCAAATGGAGTATTCGGGCGGGGTTTTGCCCGATACGATGGTGCTGAAAGGTTCTGCACGGGCACAGGGAACCAAGGTGGACGAACTCGCCAAACAGGTCGCTCAGGCTGCGCTGCGGTTAGCCGCGATGCCCGCCGACGCCTTGCGCGCCGACCCACAGGCGCTGGACGCCATCGAGCAATTGGCGAAGCGGATGCTGAACGAAGTCGCCGCCATCCGCATGACGCGCGCGGTCGGCGAGAGCCGCGGAGTGTGGCGCGTCATGCAACCCGGACGGCAGTAGCGTCCTTCGCGTCCGGTCTGCCCGCGGTTGTGGGATGCTAAACTGCGTTGGCAGTCCGCTGCCCCAAGAACTCGATGATCCGGCCATTTTGCTTGCCCCACCGCGCTGTGTTGCTGGGCGTCGTGCTGAGCTTCTCCGTCTTCGCCGCGCCACCGGCGGGCAGGACGCACAACGTGATTCTGGTGATGACCGACGGGCTTCGGTGGCAGGAAGTCTTTCGCGGCGCCGACGCGGTTCTGATGACGAAAGAGAACGGCGCGGTGGAGGATCCCGCCGCGTTGCGAAAGCTCTACTGGCGCGAGACGCCGCAAGCGCGCCGCGCCGCCCTCATGCCTTTCCTGTGGGGCACGGTCGCGGTCCAGGGGCAGATCTACGGCAACCGCGACCGCGGTTCCGAAGCCTACGTCACCAACGGCCACAACTTCTCCTACCCTGGGTACAGCGAAACGCTGTGCGGGTTCGCCGACTCGCGCATCGCCAGCAACGACAATGTTCCCAACCCGAACGTGACGGTGCTCGAATGGCTCAATCGCAAGCCGGCGTTTCAGGGGAAGGTCGCCGCTTTCGGCGCATGGGATGTGATCGCCTCCGCCGCCAACGGAGCGCGCGGCGGCTTCGTCGCGAACGCGGGTTACGAAGCGCTCACCGCCCCGCCGGTCACGCGCGAAATCGCGCTGCTCAACCGCCTGAAGGCGGATACGCGCATCTGGGACGGCGAGCCGTTCGATTCCTTCCCCTTCCACACCGCCATCGAGTACCTCAAACTGCACCGTCCGCGCGTGCTCTTTCTCTCGCTGGGCGAAACCGACGAGTGGGCGCACGCGGGGAATTACGAGCAGTATCTTCGTTCCGCGCGCCGCGTGGACCAGTTTCTCGAGGAACTGTGGAGCACGGTGCAGGCGATGCCGGAGTATCGCGGCAGCACCACCCTAATCTTCCTGCCGGATCATGGCCGCGGCGAAGCGCCGGTGGAGTGGAAGAGTCACGGCGAGAAGGTTCCCGATTCGCGGTACATCTGGACGGCATTTCTGGGTCCGGACACGCCGGCTCGCGGCGAGCGCGTGAACGTCCCGGCGGTCACGCAGAACCAGATCGCCGCGACGCTCTCGGCACTGCTCGGCGAGGACTACGGCGGCGCGGTCGAGCAAGCCGGTAAGCCGGTCGACGGCGTCCTGCGGCGCTAGTGCTTCGGGAAATCACCGGACGGTGTTTCGCTGGCGAGTCCACTTATACTTGTGGGTACTCTCGCAAGGAGACGCTATGAAGTTCACGCCGGAAGACGCCACCGCCCGCTACCGGGCGACCCTGAGCAAGATGCAGCCGGGCAAGATGGCGGAAGTAGGAGACAACTGGGACAAAGCCAAGCTGGCATTCTTTTTTGCGACGGACCAGAACCTTGCGGCCTTTTCGGCGCGGGATACGCTGGTGCCGATGTTGAAGGAGGACCGGCGCGACCTCTCCAAACCCGCGATGAGCCAGTTTCTGGCGTCGATCGGGCTCGACCAGCAGGCGGGAGATGTCGCCGGCCGGATCTTCGATACCTACTCCTCGTCGACTCCCATCGGCTGAGGGACGCTATGCGAGGTGATGCAGTGAACCGGCGTCTGATGGCGGTATGTGCGTTGTTTGCCGCGGCGGCGCGCGCGGCGCAGCCGATCCAGGCATCGCTCGCAACCGGGGTGCCGGGGTGCGACGGCACGGCCGTGATCTTCAAAGTGGAGAAGGCCGCGGATTTCACCCCGGCCGTGCAGGACCGGCTGGTCGCGATCTGGAAATGGTCCGATGCGGCGGTGAAAGGCGATCCGGCGATGGCGTTCTCTTTCCGCGTGCAGGCGCTGGATCAGGAACCGAAAGCGGTCGCGCTGAAACGGGCCGAGGTGATGGGCGGCGGCGCCGCGGATTGGACGCCCGATCCGCGGCATCCGGAGATTCCGTTCACCCCGCCGCGCGAATTGAAACTCTGCCTGATTCCGCGGCGTGCGCTGCCGGCGGGCGCCCTCGATGCGCGGCTCGCGTTCACGCCGCCGCCGGGCGCGGGTCTACCGGCGCTGCCCGCGGACCTGACGGAGGCGATTACGAACCCGAGCCTCGCCGGACCGGCTGCTCCGGGCGCGCCGGGTGCGTCCACCCCGGCGGCGAGGAGTTTCGCGCGCGAACTGGATCTTTCCGGGGTCGTGCTCTCCGCCGTGCGGGACACAACCGCGCGCGGGGTGACCACGCGGTCCCGGGCCACGAAGGCGACGTTCGACCTGTTTCTGGCGCCGATTCTGCGCGTGCGGTCGATGAGCTACAACGATACCGGCAGCAGTTTCGTCACGTTCTTTACTCCCTTCGCCATCGAGGCGCACGCATCCAACCAATCCATCACCGCGGACACGCTTTCGCAGAACCGGATCGTGGCCGGACCGGAGTACGAACTGCGATGGTACGCCCGCAACAAGCTGGGAGGGATCAGCGACAACCTGCTGCGGCTGATTCTTTCGGCGAAGAGCACTTCGGACCGCGACTTCAAACTGATGGAGCCGCGGGTCGCGGCCGAGTTGCGGCCGATATGGGGAAAGGCGAACCGTCCGGCGGTCGATCCGAAGTCGTTGAAGGGTACCGGGCACCGCCGCACCACGGGAGAAAAGATCGGGCGTACGCTTTCGCCCTACATCGGCTTCGAAGAAGGGCGCTCGTATCTGCGGGGGATCTTACCCTCGGCGCAGACTCCGCTGGGCGGATTCACGCGCGGGTATGTGGGCGGGGACCTGGGAATCGACTTCGACGGGAAGTTCTCGCTGACCACGACCCAGACGGCGTACGTGCGGGGAGAAACGGGCAACGACTGGGTGCACTACATGAGGAGCAGCGGGCAGTGGACGTTTGTCTCGGCGCCCCGGATCGCCTCCGCCATCTGTGTGACGTTTGAGAAGGGGCGGCTGCCGCCGTTCCGCTCCACAGTAAACGCGTTGACCTTCGGGATTCGGGTGCAATCGTCGAATTGGGGATTGGGTGAACCGCGGTAACCGCCGGGGCGGCGCCGCGATTCACCCGCCTCCCGATTAGAACGTGAGGTGTCCGCTGAACTGGATCTGGCGTCCGTAGAAACCGGTCCGCTCGTCGATGATTTTGCCGAAGTTCGCCGACGTGATGCTGGTGATCGGGTCGGCCTGAGCCATGTTGTTGAGCGTGTTGTAGACCTCGAAGCGCAGCTCGAAGCGGATGCGCTCCGTGATCGCGAACTGTTTGCCGATGGTGCTGTCGAGGTTGACGATATGCGGCCCCACCATGTCGCTGTACTGGATCGGGTTGGTGCGCGGGGTAAACGGCGGCAGCAGCGAAATGGCGCTGGTGTTGAACCACTGCCCGCGGGTCGGGTTCGAAAGCGCCGGATCGCCGTTGACCACGGCGCCGCCGAGGCGGATCGGCACGCCGGTGTTGTAAGTGAACAGCGAGCTCACGACCCAACCGCCGATGACGCCATCGAGGATCGGATTCATGTGGCTCAGGAAGTGACGCCCTTTGCCCACCGGCAATTCGTACACGGTGGCGCCGGTCATGCGGAAGCGCGAAGTCTGCGCCGGAATCCAGGTCAGCGTACGCGAGTACGTGGCGATGTCGTCGTAGAAGCCCTGATCCTGTTCGCTGTTGTAGTTGAACCCCATCATCACGGTGAGACCGTTCGAATAGGGCCGCCGCAAGGAAATCTGCAGCGCGCGGTAGTGATCGCCCGCGCCATTTTGCATCAGTTCGTTCAACGCGCCATATTGCGGGTAGGGCGACAGCAGCGAGGATACGGAAACCTGCGATTGCGACCGCAGCGTACCCGGCATTTTGTTCGCCGGCAGCAGGTTGTAGAACGGATTCGACACCTTCGCGGTGGTCGCGTTCTTGGCGGTGTAGGCGATATTCGGATCCGCCATATTCAGGTTGTACGTGTAAGGCAGGTTGCGGCCGTAATTCATGAAGTAAGTAACGTCGGCCAGCACCGCGCCCGGTAACTGCCGTTGCAGGCTGAAATTGATGCGGTCGTTCGTCTCGGGCTGGAAGTTCGGGTTATACCAGTTGGCCGAGTTACCCATGTTGGTATAGGTTCCATAACCTTTGCCGATGGGCTGGACCAGGCCGCTGGGGAACGGATTCGACAGCGTCTGTTGCGGCACGCCCTGTAGCGGCGCGAAGGCGGAGGTCGACGCGCTGAACCCGTCGTAATACACGCTGCCCAGGATGTTCAGCGTATCGGTCAGTGAGGTCGGGGTCACGTAGCGCGCGTACCCGGCGCGGAACGCCGTCTTGTCGTTGATGCGGAGCGCGACGCCGATACGCGGCTCCCACAATACCGTCGGGGTATTGAGCACGCCCGGGTGGCTGGAATCGGTGAACTGCCAGGCGCCGTTGTAAATCGGGGCGGCGCTCCGCAGGGCGGTAACCGCCGCGGGCATTTGCGGGGCGTTGGCGCCGGACAGTTCGGGAATCGGCGCGGTCAGGTCCAACTGCTGGGTCAGGCGGTACCCGGTGTCCACCATGGGCCCGTTGTGTTCGGCGCGCAGTCCCATATTCACCGTGAGGCGCGAGTTGATCTTGAAATCGTCCTGCAGGAAGAAGGCGGAGTAGGAGATGCGGGGGTGCTGGATGGGAATCGTCTGCGCGGTGGAACTGTTATCCATGGCGCCCAGCAGGAAGGTCGCCCAGCCGTTGCCGCTGAGCGCGGTATTGGGCGATAGATAGGTGTTGGCGGTGAGACCCGCGGGGAAGTAGAACTGGGCGAACGCGGGGCGCGCGGCGTCCACGATCTCGCGGCGGAACTCGCCGCCGAACTTGAGATAGTGATTGCCGATCGTCTTGGACAGACGGGAGGCGATGGTGTAAGTCTCCGGCGTCTGATACCAGTAATTGCCGACGCTGCTCGAGAAGATGCCGCTGCCCGTGCCGCTGCTGCTCGTGACATTGAGATTCGGGTAGTAGATCTGCGGCAGATTGGCCAGGTAAGACGAATACCAGGGGTTATTCGGCCACAGGCCGGCCAGCCCCTTGGAGCCGATCTCGGTGGGCGTATTCAGGAACGAGTCGTTGATGCCCTGGTAGGACCCGCGGATGTTGAATACCGTGGTCGGACTGATCGCCCACACCAGGTCGCCGGCGGCGTTCTGCGCGTTGCGCGCCGAACCCTGGAAGTAGCGCATCACGCTGTTGCTGCCGGTGTAATCCGACGTTGTCTCGGTGGTGTGCAGGTAGTTGTAGCGGGCAAAGAAGCGGAGCTTCGTGGATATGTTGTAGTCCACGCGGTCCATGAAATTGTAGTAGGGGTAGATGTCGTAAAGCTGCCCCTTGAAGTTATTGGCCCCGGTGATGCCGTCGCCGGGATTGTTGGGCTGCCACAAGCCGCCCATGAACTGCTTGGCCAGCGGATCGATGCGGGAAGCCGGGATCACGTTGCCCGGGAAGGGCGTCCGGCTCACGTTGCTGCCGTTGGTCTGGGTGGTCCAGGGATCGTAGATGGTGTCCAGGGCGCCCTGCGTGTTCAACTGCTGCGAGAAATCGCCGTTGCGCTCGGCGGCGGTGGGCAGGGTCTCGATGCGGGTCGAGTAGGGATTGGCCAGATGAATCCCTTCATAGGCGAAGAAGTTGAAGATTTTGTTCTTCTTGATGGGCGCTCCGAGCGTGCCGCCCCAGGTATTCTGCCGGGTGAGGTTGTCGGTCAGGGTCATGCGGTCGGCGACCGCATTGAGCGCCGGATTCCGTCCCGCGTAATACGCCGTTCCGTGGAAGTCGTTCGTGCCGGACTTCATGTCCATCACGATGACGCCGCCGGCGGTGTGCCCGAACTCCGCGTCCACCGCGTTCTGCTGCACGCTCACCTGCTGAATCGCGTCCAGCGGCGGAGTGTAGCTCGACTTTTGCGCGGTCATGGACGCGGTGCCGTCCATGATGATGTCGTTCTTATCGTTGGTGCGTCCGCCGACGTCGAACTGCGATCCCGCCCAGAAGTGGAACGGCTCCTGCTGCGTGGAGGAGTGCACCACCACCGCCGGATCGAGCGCGACGAACATGAACGGATTGCGGCTGATCACCGGCAGATCGTTGGCCAGTTTCGTGTCCACCGTGTTGGACATGGTAGCGGTGTTGAACTGCACGGCTACGGGCGAGGCTTCGACGGTGACCGTCTCGCGCGTGGCGCCAACCTCCATGGTCGGGCTGACCGTCACGTCGCCGCGGGTCTCCACCAGGACGTTCTTCTGCACGAACGCCCGGAATCCCGGGGCCTGTACGCTGACGGAGTAATGACCCGGCGTGACCAGATCGAAGAGATAATGGCCGGTCTCGTTAGTGACCGCGTTGGCTCTCACCCCGGTGTCGTCATTGGCGAGCGTGACGTTGGCGGTGGCGATCGCGGCGCCGCTCGAATCGCGGACGTCGCCTTGAACTCTGCCGCGCGTTTCCTGCGCGAAAAGAGGACCTGCCAGGACGAGCAGGGCCGCTGTGATCTGTCGGAACGTGGACATTCTACCCCCTGATGCCGGTTGCCGAGGGACGCCGAATACAGGCACAGGCCTGACTCACGCGGTCGGACCGGCGTTTTTAAATTCAGCCAGCGTCCTCACTCCCATGGGGGGCTCTGGCATGGTTTTGGACAAGTATACAGCGGCTTGATGCATTTTTGACATAGGGTATTTATCGTATTGAGTTTCCGTTTGTTCGTGAATTCGCGCGTCTTAGCCGGATGGCGGCGATGCGCCCCCGCCCGGATTAGCTACCCGGCGGCCGCCCAAACTTACACCCTCATTTCAGTGGGTGTGCCTGCCGCGGGGAAAGATACAGCGCACGGCCCGCGGGATCGCCTCGATCTCCAGCGGTAGCGTGCCTACCGGTTCCCCGTCGAGTTCGAGCGGTACCTCGTGCTCCGCCGCCGCCCGGACGCGCGCACCCCGCCAGTGGCGCACTTTCGCGTGGGAATGAATCGCGCCCGAGTACAGGATCGGCAGATGGGCGGCGACTTCCGCCAGGCCGACCCGCTCCACCAGGGTCACCTCCGCCAACCCGTCATCGAGTACGGCTTCGGGCGCGATCTTCATGCCTCCGCCCTGATACGCCCCGTTGGCCACGGCAACGGTTGTAATCTCGAAACTGCCGCGGGGAACGTCGTCCACCCAAAGGGTGATGCGATAGCCGCGTCCGGACGCAAGCGGAGGAATCGCCGCCAGGAGGTAGCGGGCGCTTCCGGGGAGGGGGGCGCGGTTGCGGCGCACTTTGGCGGCGGCGACCGCTCCGAGCCCGAAGCTTGCAGCGTTGAGGAAGCAGCGCTCGGCCGGTACGCCTCCCGGACCGCGGAATCGCGCGCGAAAGGCGTCGATGCTCCGGCACTCGCCCGCCGCAATCGCCTCCACCG
>JBBIQR010000124.1:0-12654 GCA_037442245.1 Candidatus Solibacter sp.
TTCGGCGATTCGCTGGCGTACCACACCGCCGCCGGGCCGCTGATCCGCGAGCGCGTCCCCGCGACCCTGCTGCTGGCCGGAGTGGCGGCGGCGCTCGGGTGGCTGCTGGCGCTGCCCATCGGCGTCTACCACGCGGTGCGCCGCGGACGCTGGCAGGACCACGCGCTGGGGCTGGGCGCGGCCGTGTTCCTGGCGGTGCCGGAGCTGCTGCTGGCGATCGCGCTGCTGGCGCTCGCGGTGCGCACCGGCTGGCTGCCGGCGGGCGGCATGCACTCGCCCGGCTGGGAGTCGCTCGACGACGCCGCGCGCTGGCGCGATCTCGCCGCGCACCTCGCCATCCCGGCCGGAGTGCTGGTGGCGGGCATGCTGCCGGTGCTCGAGCGGCACGTGCGCGCGGCCGCGGCCGAAGTGCTGGATGCGCCGTTCGTGCTGGCGGCGCGCGCCCACGGCATCCCGTGGCCCCGCATCCTCTGGCGGCACGCGCTCCCGGCGGCGATGCACCCGCTGATCGCGCTGTTCGGCTTCTCGCTCGGAACCTTGCTGAGCGGCTCGCTCCTGGTGGAGGTGCTGGCCGGATGGCCGGGCCTGGGACCGCTCTTCCTCGACGCTATCCTGGCGCGCGATTTCGCCATCGTGCTGGGCGTGGTGATGGTTTCGGCGGCGATGCTGATCGCCGGCAACCTGGCCGCCGACCTGCTGCTGTACCGCGCGGACCCGAGGATCCGGCTGCGATGAGGCGGCGCGCGTTCCTCCCGCTGCTGCTCGGGCTGCTGCACGCCGCGCTCCTCCTGGCCGGCTTCGTGGCGCCGTATCCCTACGACGAACAGCATCGCGGACTCCCCTACGCGCCGCCCTCGTGGCACGCCCGGGCGGAGACGCCGGGCACGCCGTGCCGCGTCGAACTGCTGCGCGGCGGACGCCTCTTCGGCGCGGCGCCGCCGTGCGGCATCTTCCTGCTGGGCACCGACGCGTTCGGGCGCGACGTGTTTTCGCGCGTGCTGTACGGCGGGCGCATCAGCGTGCTCGCCGGGCTGGCCGCGATGCTGCTCGCGCTCTCGCTCGGCACCGCGGCGGGCACGCTCGCCGGATACTTCGGCGGCTGGACCTCCCGCCTGCTGATGCGCGGAGGCGAGCTCGTCCTGGCCCTGCCCTGGCTCTACCTGCTGCTGGCCGTGCGCGCCGCCCTGCCGCTGCACATCCCCACGGAAGAGGCATTCCTGCTGGTGGTGGCGATCATCGGTTCGCTCGGCTGGGTACGGCCGGCGCGACTCGTCCGCGGGGTCGTGTTGAGTGCGCGCGAGCGTCCCTACGTGGAAGCCGCGCGAGGATTCGGCGCGGCGCCATGGTACAGCATCCGGCGGCATATTCTGCCGGAGACGCGCGGCGTCGTGCTGACGCAGGCGGCTCTGCTGGTGCCGCAATTCATTCTGGCGGAGGTCACCCTCAGTTTCCTCGGACTGGGAATCGCGGAGCCGGTGCCGAGTTGGGGCAACATGCTGGCCGAGGCGCGGCAGTACTTCGCGCTGGTGGACCACGGCTGGCTGCTGGCGCCGGGGCTGATGCTGATTCCTCTCCTGCTCGGCTACTTCCTGCTGGCCGATCGCTGGCTGGCGGAACCTTCTGGGACGCGGGTACCTGAAGGTCACGGATGTACGCCCGAACCCCAGTACCGTGGTTAATATCGCTTTCTTCAACGGTAGGATAAACTACGGCTTCGGCCATGGGAGGGAGAATTTCTTGCTCCACTGCACGGGCACTGGCGATCGCGCTCGCCTGCGCCCTGGTTGCCCGCGGGGGCGAACGCCTGCTGGTGCAGGGAACTCCCGGCGTCGCCGGCGGGCGCCTGCTGAGCGCGCTGCGAATCGAACCTCGCACTTTTAATTGGGCGGTCGCCGGCGACGCGGGTTCGCGCGAGGTGCTGGGCCTGCTGATGGCGGACCTGATCCATATCAACCGCCAGACGCAAAAGACCGAACCGGCGCTGGCCAAATCCTGGCAGGTCTCGCCCGATGGACGCCGCTGGACGCTGGAACTCCGCCAAGGCCTGCAATTCTCCGACGGCCACGCATTCGATTCGAGCGACGTGGTCTTCACCTTCCAGGTGATTTACGACGAGAAACTGGACTCGCCGCAACGCGACCTGCTGCTGCTCGACGGAAAGCCGATCGCGGTACGGGCGCTGGGGCCCTCTCGCGTCGAGTTCCTGCTGCCGGAAGCGCGCGCGGTGGCCGACCGGCTGTTCGACAGCGTCTACATGCTGCCGCGGCATCGCCTGGAAGCGGCGTGGAAAGCGGGGAAACTCGGCGACGCGTGGACCCTCGCCACGCCGCCCGCCGAAATCGCGGGGCTGGGACCATTCCGCTTGAAAAGCTACGCCGCGGGGCAACAGATCGCCCTCGAGCGGAATCCGTATTACTGGAAAGCGGACACCGCCGGGCGCCAACTGCCGTATCTCGATGAGGTGCGGCTGCTCGTGGTGGGGACCGAGGATAACCAGGTGCTGCGCTTCGAGTCCGGCGAGACGGACCTGATCAACCGGGTGGGCGCCGGCAATTTCACGGTTTTGGAACGCGAGCAGGCGCGCCGCGGCTACCGGATGCAGGACCTGGGACCCAGCCTGGAGACGAGCTTCCTGGTGTTCAACCTGAGTGGGCAGGCGTCCGCGGAGATCGCCGCGCGGCAGGCATTTCTCAAGCGCAAGGCCTTCCGGCAGGCGGTGTCGGCGGCGATCGACCGCGCCGCCATGGTGAAGCTGATTTACTCCGGACGGGCGAGCGCGCTGGCCGGTCCGGTGTCTCCGGGCAACCGCGCCTGGGTGGACGCGACACTGCCCGCGCCGGCGCGTTCGCTCGAACGCGCCCGCCAACTGCTGGCGGCGGACGGCTTCCAGTGGAAGAACGGCGCGCTGCTCGATCCCTCCGGCCGGCCGGTGGAGTTCACCATCCTGGTGAGCAACAGCAATCCGGAGCGGCAGCAGATGGCGGCCATGATCCAGGACGATCTGAAGCCGCTCGGAATGCGGGTGAACGTGGCGCCGATGGATTTCCGCAGCCTTGGAGACCGGCTGCAGCGGACGCGGCAGTTCGAAGCCGCGCTGCTTTCTCTCGGCAGTCCCGACGCGGACCCCAATCCCAGCCTGGCGGTGTTCCTTTCGAGCGCGGGCAATCATCTGTGGAATCCTTCGCAGAAGACGCCGGACACCCCATGGGAGGCGGAGATCGACGGGTTGATGCGGCGCCAGCAGGTGGCTCTGAATTACGCCGAGCGAAAGAAGATGTTCGACCGCGTGCAGCAGATCCTGGTGGATTACCAGCCCATGATCGCGCTGGTGAGCCCCAGCATCCTGGTAGGCGCCAAAACCGGGCTGGAGAATTTCCGGCCCGCGCTGCTGGAGCCGTTCACGACGTGGAATGCGGACGAATTCTTCTGGAGCCGCCCCACGGCCGGTGCCGGACGATGAGCGTGCCGGATTCCGGCTGGACCAATACGCGGCTGGTGGCGCACTGCCTGGCGGGAGACGAGCGCGCCTGGAACGTCCTGCTGGACCGCTACAAGAACCTGATTTACTCGATCCCGTTGCGCTACGGCCTGCGCCGGGAGGACGCGGCGGACATTTTTCAAGCGGTGTGTCTGGACCTGTTCAACGAACTGGCGCGGCTGCGCGATGCCGAAGCGCTGCAAGGATGGCTGGTTCAGGTGGCGGCGCACAAGTGCTACCACTGGAAGCGGCGCCAGCCTCCGCCGGAAGACCGCTTCAGCGATGAGGTGCTCGAAGCCATGGCCGGGACCGAGCCGATGGCGGCCGAGACCATGGCCGAGATCGAGCGCGAGCAGATGGTGCGGGAGGCGATGGCCGGTCTGCCACCGCGTTGCCGCGCCATGATCGAGGCGCTCTTCTTCGAGCAGCCGCCGGTTCCTTACGAGGAAGTGGCGCGCCGCTTCAATCTCGCCAAGGGATCCATCGGGTTCATCCGGGCACGGTGTCTGAAGAAGCTCAAGCAGGAACTCGAGCGGCGGGGGTTCTGAGACGATGGCGGAGTCCCTGGAGAAGCTGATGGCGCAGTTGGCCGCGGAACCCGACTCCGCGCGGCGGCGCAAGCTGCTTGCCTCGGGGCCGGTCCCGTGGACCCCGCTTGCGGTGGCTGTTCTGTACGAAGAGGTGATCCGCCTGCTCCATGTGGACATTGAACAGGCCGGACGCGTGGCGCGCGCGGCGCTGTGGGCCGCGGGCCGGGCGCGCGACGCCGCCTCGCGCGCCAGCGCCCTGCGCGCTCTGGGACACGTCTTCTACCGCAAGCGCGATTACACCCGCAGCGTGAACCTCTACCGGCAGGCGCTCGCCATCCACACCCGCCTCGGCGATGAACGCGAGGCGGCCCGCACCTTGAGCAGTTCGCTGCAAAGCCTGATCTACCTCGGCCGGTACCAGGAGGCGCTGGAGCACGCCGCTCGCGCGCGGGAAATCTTCTCGCGTCACGGCGACCGCCTGCGGCTGGCGCGGCTGGACGCCAATCTCGGCAACATCTACTACCGGCAGGACCGCTTCGAGGAGGCTCTGGAACTCTACCAGCGCGCGTACCTGGCCTTCCGCGAGTCCGGCGAGCCGCAGGACGTGGCCATCTCGCTCAAGAACACGGCTACCTGCCAGATCAGCCTCAACCTCTTTCATGAGGCGCTGGCCACCTACGAACAGGCCCGCGCCTTCTGCCGCGAACACGGCATGCCGCTGCTGGTGGCGGTGGCCGATTACAATATCGCCTACCTCTACTACCTGCGCGGCGAATATACCCGCTCCATCGAACTCTACCGGCAGGCGCGGGAGTCCTGCGGCGCGCACGGCGACGCGTACCGCGAAGCGCTGTGCGACCTCGATCAATCCGAGATGTACCTGGAACTGAACCTGGTCGAGGAAGGGGCGCACCTGGCGCGGCGGGCCAAGGCGGCGTTCCTCGCTCTCGGCATGGGCTACGAAGCCGCCAAGGCGCAGACCAACCTGGCGATTTCGCTGACCCGCCACGGCGAGACAGCCGAGGCGCTGGCTCTGTTCCGGGAGGCGCGCAAGCTATTCGCCCGCGAGCGCAACCTCGCCTGGATCGCCACCATCGACCTGTACCGCGCCCTGGTCCACTACCAGCGCCGCGGCTTCAGCCAGGCGCTCAAACTGGGCGAGCGCGCGCTGGCCTATTTCGCGCCGTCCCCGCTGTTCACCCGGGCCGTGCTCAACCAGTTGCTGCTGGCCCGCATCCACCTGGAGCGCGGGGAGGGAGTGGAGGCGCGGCGCGTGTGCCGCAAAGCGGTGGCGCGGCTGCAGCGGGAAGTCGCGCCGTCGCTGAGCTATCAGGCGTGGTACGTGCTGGGCACGGCCGAGGAAGCGCTGGGGCATGGCGATGCGGCATACGCGGCGTACCGCGAGTCCCACCGCCACCTGGAGAACCTGCGCAGCCATCTCAGGGCCGAGGAGATGCGCATCGCGTTCCTCAAGGACAAGCTCGAGGTCTACGAAGCGCTGGTCCGCATGACCCTGGCGCGGGACCCCTCGGCCGCCGGGCAGGAGCAGGCATTCGACTACATCGAGCAGGCCAAATCGCGCAGCCTCGCGGACCTGATCGCGTTCCGCTCCCAGGGTCTGCCGGCGCACCGCCGCACCGAACGCGGGCTGGCCGAGCAGGTCGCGCGCCTGCGCGCCGAACTCAACTGGTACAGCCGCACTATCCAGTTGCTGGAGGGACGCGCGGCCAACCTGATGGCGCCGCATCTGGTGAAACTGCGCCGCGCGGCGCACGATTGCGAGCACCGCCTGGTGGAGGCGCTGGGCGGCTTGCGCGTGGAGGACGCCGAGTATGCCAGCCTGCAGACCGCGGGCAGCGTGCCGGTCGAAGCCGTGCGCGCGTCGCTGCCCGAGGGCGCGGTGCTGCTCGAATACTACCGGGTAGGGGACCGCTTCCACGCCTGCGTGCTCTCGCGCGACTCGCTCCGCATCGTGCCGGCGGGAACCGTTGCGGAAATGAGGCGAACGCTCCAACTGCTGCGCTTCCAACTTTCCAAATTCCGCCTGGGCGCGGGCTATGCGCGCACGTTCGCCGCGCAGTTGCTGGACGCCACGCAGGCCCACCTCCGGCAGTTCTACCGGGGGCTGGTCGAGCCGGTCGAGGAATGGATCGCCGGGGCCGGTCATCTGATCGTGGCGCCGCACGATTTTCTGCATTACCTGCCGTTCGCGGCCATGATCGACGCGCGGGGCGCGTACCTGGGCGACCGCTACTCCCTTTCCGGCACCCCGAGCGCCAGTGTGTTCCACCTGTGCGCCACCAAGCCGGGAAACCGCCACGGCGGATCGCTGATTCTGGGGGTGCCGGACCCGGCGGCGCCGCAAATCGAGGAAGAGGTGCGCTCGGTCGGCGCGGCGCTGCCCGGCGCCAAGGTGTTTCTGGGCGAACAGGCCACCCGCGAGGTGCTGCGGGAACACGGCGCGCGGGCGCGGTTCGTGCACATCGCCACCCACGGCCACTTCCGCCAGGACAACCCCATGTTCAGCAGCATCCGGCTGGGCAACTCCCACCTCAACCTCTTCGATCTCTATCAACTCGACCTGCCCTGCGAACTGGTGACGCTGAGCGGTTGCGGCACCGGGTTGAACGTGGTAGTAGGAGGCGACGAACTGCTGGGTCTCGTCCGCGGACTGCTTTACGCGGGAGCACAGGGGGTGCTGGTGACCCTCTGGGATGTGCACGACCGTACAGCGGCGGAAGGGATGGGGCGGTTCTACGAGGCGCTCCAGCCAGGCCGGAACAAGGCCGAAGCCCTCCGGCAAGCCTGCCGCGAGGTGCGTCGCTCCCATCCCCACCCGTTCTACTGGGCGCCCTTCGTCCTGCTTGGTAAGTACCAGTAGGATGGAGGGTTAACCCATCCCATCAGGAGTATTCCCCATTACCGCCTTGGCCATCGGTTAGCTTGTGGCTGATGCCAGCCGGTCCGTAGAATTTGATTTCCAGTAATGCTAACCGGGAAGGCGGGGAAATCACGGGACGGGCTATATCACACGGATCGGGCCGCCACCCCCTTTTATAGTGCAGGCCAATACCAGAAACGGGGCTATAGGAACGCAAAATTCTGGAGTCTTGGAAACACGACTATGAAGCATTACGAAATCGAACGATGGGTGGACTTCGCGCGCAACCTGGTCCGCGTGGAAGAGCGCACGGAGATGAACGGGCATCTCTCGGCAGGTTGTATCCGCTGCCGGAGTCTTGCCGGTCTCAGCGAAAAGTTAACGGCGGTGTGCGCCAATCTGCCCGCTAGCGAGGTACCCGACAGGACGGTGCGGCTGGCGCGCGCGATCTTCCCCGTACAGCCAAAGAGCCGCCCTACGCGCGGCAACCGCCTCCCGATAGAGGTGATTTTCGACAGTTTCCTGGCGCCGGCGCCTGCTGGGCTGCGCTCCACGTGGCAGGTGGGGTGGCAGGGACTGTACCGTGCGGGCGCCTGCTCGCTGGACTTACGGATCGAACCCGAGCTGAAGTCCTCGCGCGCCTCGGTGACCGGGCAGGTGAATAACCACGTCGCGCCCGCCGTTCCCATGGGCAACCTCCCGGTGGATCTGCGGTGCGGGAATCAGATTGTCGCCCGGACGGTCAGCAACCCGTTCGGCGAATTCCAGATGGAGTACGAGCAAGGTGCGCGGTTGAAACTCGTGGTCCATCTCCCGGACTCGCGCCGCATGGAACTCCCATTAAAGAAGCTGTCGTTCGACGAACCGGCCGCCAAGAGCCGGAGCCTGTCGCGAAAGAGGTAGAGGATCGGGGGAGACCAGTTCACGAAGGGAAACGCACGCATGTTCACTACACCCCATCTCCCAGTTCGTTTGGCCAGGCTGGCCCTGTTGTTACCCGTCGCGGTCTTCGCCCAGGACAGGTTTTTGGTCAAGGTAAACGGCGACATCCATGGGGTGGCGCAACGCAACCACGTCGCAGTCGCCAAGGCATTGAGCGGCGGCGGTTCCGGGACATACGTGGTATCGGCGCCCGCCGGCAGCGACCCGCAACAGGTTGCGCGCGCGCTGGCGGCGGACACGGCGGTGCAGGCGGTAGAGACCGAAAAGCCGGTGCGGCTGCCGGGGCTGTCGTCCGGCGTGAATCCGAACCCGGCCGGCAACCGCTACGGTTCGACCGTGCTGGACGGCACCGCGGTTTTCTACTACAACTCCTTTGCGGCGGCGGCGTACGTCAACCAGCAGGCGGGTCTCATCGTGGAACTGGCCAAGGCGCATCAACTGGCCGATGGCTCCGAGGCGCGGGTGGCGATCGTCGATACCGGCATCGACCGCTTCCAGCCGGTCCTGCTCGCCAGCGTCGCCGTGGGATACGACTTCGTCAACAACGTCCCCGGCGGGCAAGAGGTAGCCGACATCAATCAGGAGACCACCCCCATCCTCGACCAGGAGACTACCCCCATCCTGGACCAGGAGACTACCCCGATTCTGGACGGGGGCTCCGCGATCATCCTCCAGCAGGAAACCACCCCGATTCTGGATGCGAAGAAGTACCCGGCGTTCGGGCACGGCACTATGGTGGCGGGACTGGTCCACCTGGTGGCGCCGCGGGCGCATCTGATGCCGGTGCGGGTCTTCGGCGCCAACGGAGCAGCCACGATTTCGCAGATCGTGGCCGGCCTGTATTGGGCCGTGGACCACGGGGCGGACGTGATTAATATGAGTTTCAGCACCACCGTGAATTCCCCGGCGCTGGCGGCGGCGATCGATTACGCCGCGGCAAAGGGCGTGATTCTGGTGGCCGCGGCGGGCAACAACGGCCAGGCGATTCCGGTCTGGCCCGCCGCTTACAGCAGTGTGATCGGAGTCGGTTCGACGAATAATTTTCTGACCCGCAGCCTCTTCTCCAATTACGGCACGCCGCCGGTTTCCCTGGCGGCTCCGGGAGAGGGCGACGTGACGGTGTACCCGGGCAACCACTACGCACAAGTGTGGGGCACATCGTTCAGCGCGCCTATGGTGGCGGGGGGAGCGGCGCTTCTGGTGGATCTCAGCAACCGGCTGAATCCGGCCTCCGCCGCGGCCGCGCTGGCGAACGCGCGCTACATCGGACAGCAGATGGGCGCCGGCGAATTGGACGTCTACCAGGCGTGCCAGGCGGTCAAGCAGGAGAAGGGCAACTGATTCATCCTTTTTCCGCGGGAGAGTCAGGCGTGCCGCCGGGGCCGGCGGCCGATGGGCAAGATGAGGGTTCGTGTCATGGGACCGGACCCGAAGGACATGGGATGACGCAGGCAAACCGGAAGACGATCGGTTTCGAAACGAATTCGCAGGACCCGGCCGGCGTGGCACGGCAGGGGGCGGACGGCCGCGAACAGGCCCCGATCTGGCTGGCAGCGCTGGAGGCGGCGGGCTGCCGCGCCCTGGCTCGCGGTATGCATCACGAGGTTCGCTGGCACGCGGCCGCGGGACGCGCCATCTATACCAACGACGGGCGGCATCCGGAGTGGATCGAACCGTTGGACGTGATTCTGCCGGCGGGAAACACCCTGGCCGTACATTGGGCTCCGGGCGCCACGGAATTTACACTCGAAGTCTGGGCAGATCGAGAGAAGTGCGCCTGACTCGCGCCACCATACATCTACAGAAGCCCATGAAAAAGCCACCTGCCCCCACCTGCCCTACCCGCGCCTGGCGCGAGGATGGCGTGAACGATGTGTACGACCTGTTTGTCGCCGAACTGGAAGCCCGCCGCGAACGCCTGCGCCAGTTGCTCGACGCGGTGACGCGGGAAGCGGCACGCTGCGCGCGCCCCCACACCTCCGCGGCGCGGGACCGCAAATCCTGCCGGCGCGGCTCCGCCACCCTCTGATCCCAGGGCATCCGATCGCCCGTTTTGCCTCGCGCGGTTGCATAATGGAATGATCCGTAACCGGGGAGGTCAATGGATGAACCGGCGTCAGCTTTTCGGTATAGCCGCAGCCGCGGCGGCGGTCTTTCAGGACGATGCCATCCGGCGGGTCCGCGCGGCAAGCCGCGGCGCCGGCGGCCGCACGCCCGAGGAGATCGCCACCGACGAGGACTTCTGGGCCGAGGTGCGCGCGGCGTTTTCCATCGACCGCAACGTCATCAACTTCAACAACGGGTACGTCAGTCCCGCGCCGCGCGCCGTGCAGGACATCATGCGGCGCGAACTCGACTACAGCAACATGGGCCCCTACCACACCATGGTCGCCGTGCTGGAGCGGCAGGTGGAAGCGGTGCGGCGGCGCCTCGCCGAGGCGGCCGGCTGCGACCCCGAAGAGATGGCCATCACGCGCAATGCCAGCGAAAGCCTGGAAAACGCGCAGTACGGCATCGACCTCAAACCGGGCGACGAGGTTCTGACCACCAATCAGGACTACCCGCGCATGTTGACCACGTTCGCGCAGCGCGAACGGCGCGAAGGCATCGTGCTCAAGACCATCTCCTTCCCGGTGCCGCCGCCTTCGATGGACGACCTCTACCAGCGCTTCGAGCGCGCCATCACGCCCAAAACCCGGCTCATCCTGTTCTGCCACATCACCAACCGCACCGGACAGATCTTCCCGGTGCAGCGCATCTGCCGCATGGCGCGCGAGCGCGGCATCCCGACCATTGTGGACGGCGCGCACGCGTTCAGCCACTTCCCCTACAAGATCGCCGACCTGGAGTGCGACTACTACGGCACCAGCCTGCATAAATGGACCTACGCGCCGGTCGGCACCGGATTCCTGTACGTACGGCGCGACCGCATCGCATCCACCTGGAGCCTGATGGCGAGCGACAAGCGGCAGGAGAACGACATCCGCAAGTTCGAGGAGATCGGCACCCACCCGGCGGCGAACCATAACGCCATCAGCGAGGCGCTGGTGTTCAACCAGAACCTCGGCATCGACCGCAAGGCGGCGCGGCTGCGCTACCTGCGCGACCGCTGGGCGCTGCGGCTGGCGAAGCATCCCAAGTGCCGCATCCTGCACTCGCCCGACCCGGCGCAATCGGCCGGAATCGGCTTCCTCTCGTTCGCTCCGGGCATCGACGGGCGCAAAATGTACAGCACGCTGTTCAACAACTACGGGATCATCACCACGTTCATCGGCGACGGCGAGTACAGCGGGCTCCGCGTGACGCCGAACGTGTATTCGACGCCCGCGGAAGTGGACACCTTCGCCGCCGCCATCGAAAAGGAACTCGCCTGACGGCACGCGGCTTTGCGCCTCATCCGCGACGGTGAATTGAGGGCCGCGCGGCGCCATGCTACCCTCGTTATTTCCCCGACGAGGCTTCTTATGTCCTACCTATCTATCCGCGATATCGATATCCAAGGCAAACGCGTTTTCATGCGCGTGGATTTCAACGTGCCGCTGGCCAAGAACGAGCAGGGGCAGATCGAAATCACCAGCGATAAGCGCATCAAGGCGTCGCTAGAGACCATTCAGTACGCCCTCGAAAAAGGCGCCGCGCTGATCCTGGCTTCCCACCTGGGACGGCCCAAGGGCAAGCGCGACCCCGAACAGAGCCTGAAACCGGCCGCGGCGCGTCTCAGCGAGCTGCTCAAGCTGCCGGTCGCGATGGCGCCGGACTGCGTGGGCAGCGAAGTGCAGGCCATGCTGCCGGCTCCGGGCGGTGTGCTGCTGCTCGAAAACCTCCGCTTCCACGCCGAGGAAGAGAAGAACGACGCCGCCTTTTCCCGGCAGCTTGCCGCGCTGTGCGATATCTACGTGAACGACGCCTTCGGCAGCGCCCACCGCGCGCACGCCTCCACCGAGGGCATCACACACCACGTGGCGGTCAAGGCGGCCGGCCTGCTGATGGAGCAGGAACTCAAATACCTGGGGATGGTGACCACCAACCCGCCGCGCCCGGAAGTGGCCATCCTGGGCGGCGCCAAGGTGTCGGACAAGATTCAGGTGATCGAGAACCTGAGCAAGATCGTCGATAAGCTTCTGATCGGCGGCGCGATGGCGTACACCTTCCTGCGCGCGCAGGGAAAGCCCACCGGCAAATCGCTGGTCGAAGAGGATAAGGTGGAACTGGCGAAATCGCTGATGGAGAAGCTGGGATCGAAGCTGCTGCTGCCGGTGGATCACGTGGTGGTGGCGGAGATCGCGCCCGGCGCGCCGAACCAGGCCGTAGAGACGATTCCGGACGGACAGATCGCGGTGGACATCGGGCCGAAGACGATCGAGCTCTATGCGCGCGAGATCGGCGCCGCCAAGACCGTGATCTGGAACGGGCCGATGGGGATCTTCGAGAAGCCGCCGTTCGACAAGGGCACGGTGTCGCTGGCCAAGGCGGTGGCCGAGTCCGGCGCCATCAGCGTGGTCGGCGGCGGCGACAGCGAAAAGGCAATCAAAGCGGCGGGCGTGACGTCGAAGATCTCGCACGTATCGACCGGCGGCGGCGCTTCGCTGGAATTTCTCGCTGGCGATCAGTTGCCGGGCGTGGTCGCGCTGGAAAAGTAAGCCCTGGAACTCAGCAAGACGAACGGGCGGGCATCGCCTCGCCCGTTTTCATTTGCCCGGCCAAATACAAGAGAAATCGGTCTTAAAGTGTTTTACTTGTCAATACCCCAATCGAGCCATCGAGCCGATTCGGATTTCCATATTCTTCCATAAACCCCCGCGCTGCAATCACTTCCGGGGCAT
>JBBIQR010000125.1:0-12629 GCA_037442245.1 Candidatus Solibacter sp.
GCATCTGCCCCTGACCTTCGATATCGCCGACGAGTTCTACCAGACCAAGGATTTTTCCCGCGAGAAGAGCCGCGTCCTGCTGCGCCTCGATACATCCAAACTGCCGGTGAATCCCAATGTCCACAACACCAGCGGCGACTTCCCCATCGCCTGGGCCAAAACCTACGGCAAGGGCCGGGTCTTCTACGCCACTTTCGCCCACGATGCCCGCACCTGGGACAATCCGGACATCTACCAGATCTACTATGAAGCGCTCCGCTGGGCGCTCAAACTCTCCGACGCCGACGTCACCCCCCGCCCCTTCCCGCCCTCTTCCCGGTAGCGCAGGCCTCCGGCCTGCCTTTGGAGCAAAACGGAATCGCCCGTCGCCTCAGCGCCCCGCAGCCGCGAAAACCTCCGCCGCCCCCGGCGTCCGCCACTGCCTGCTCGCGCCGCACTCGCCCTCCAACCGCAGAGCGCTCGCCCCCCGATAGCGCCTCAGAACCGCCGCCGCCTCTTCCCGCGGCAAAATGAAGGCCGGCTTGGTGAGCGCGTCTGTCTCCGTCGCCGTCGGAGCCACCACGGTCACCTGACACATACCCTCCACCGGCTGCCCGCTGCGCGGGTCGAAGATGTGGCTGTAACGGCGCGCCCCCGTCCGAACCGACTGCTCCGACACGCCCGACGTCGAGAGCGACCGGTCGCGGAGCGCGACGATGGCGGCCGCGCGGTCCGGCACGGCCGGGTCCGCAATCGCCACCCGCCACGCGCTACGCCCCGGCGGATGCCCCAATCCGTAAAGGCTGCTGCCGCCCGCGCTCACCAGCGCCGACCGCACGCCCCACCGCCGCAGCACCGCCACCGCCCGGTCCACCGCATACCCTTTGCCGATTCCGCCAGGGTCCACCTCCAGTCCCGCCGCCAGGAAAGCGACCGTGCGGCCGCGGCCCTCCAGCCGCACCTTGGCGAATCCGGACGCAGCCTTCGCCGCCGCGATGGCATCCCCTCCGGGCACCCCCGGCTTGCTCGAAAAGAATCCCCACGCCCGCACCAGCGCCCCCACCGCCGGATCGAATGTGCCGCCCGTGCCCCGGTAGAACCCGCGGCACCGCTCCAGAAATCGAAACAACTCCGGCGACGCCCGAAACGGCGCCGCGCCCGCTGCCCGGTTCATCACGCTCAGTTCGCTCGCCGGATCGTAGTTGCTCAACAGGCGATCCACCCGGGCCATCTCGTCCAGCGCCGCCTCCATCGCCCTCCGCCCCCGCGCCGGGTTCGCGTCGTACACCTGGATTTCGCAGTACGTTCCCATGATCCGGCGCGACTGCCGGAGGAGTTGCGGCGCACCGCCATACCCGCACAGCGCGCACACCAAAGCCAGCACGCAGACCCGCGGGCCGCGCGCTTTCTCCCCGACTCTGCCGGCCGCCGCGAACATCACGCGCTTCCCAACCTATCATCCGGCGCCCACCGGCCGCTCCCGCCGCCGCCGGTTACCGTTTCGCTACCGTAACCTCGCGCGGCCATAGGCCGCCCCGCCGTTCCCCAAGCATACAATCGAGGGCATGGCGAATCCCCCCGGCCGGAGTGTGCCCACAGAGCCTTCCATCGCCCGCGAGAGCGATACCGAAGCTCCCCGCTGGCTCTCCTGGTCGATCTGGGGTATCGCCGCCCTCTTCTACCTCACCGGTTTCTACCAGCGGGTCTCGCCGGCCGTGATGACCACGGAGCTGATGCGCGATTTTCACATCGGCGCCAGGGATCTGGGCAATCTCTCCGCGTTCTACTTCTACCTCTACCTCGCCATGCAGATCCCGGTCGGCGTCCTCATCGATGCGCTCGGCGCGCGCCGCCTCCTGATCGGCGGAACCCTCGCCGCCGCGGCCGGCACATTCCTGGTCGCGGCCACCGGCAGCTTCGCCGCCGCCTGCTTCGGCCGCGCCGTGGTCGGAGCCGCCACCGCCGTCGGATGGCTGGTCCTGCTCCGCTTGTCCACCCACTGGTTCCCGTCCCGGCGCTTCGCCATGCTCACCGGTCTGGGACTGTGTTTCGGAAATCTCGGCGCGTTGGGCGCTCAGGTCCCCCTGCGCCTGGCGATTGAATCCTACGGATGGCGCGCCGTGGTCGCCGCCTCCGCCGCCGCCCTGCTCGCCGTCGGCGTCCTCGCCTGGGCGCTCGTGCGCAACGATCCTTCCGACCGCGGATTCCGCAGTTGGGCGCCGCCCGAAGCGCGCGCCCGGAAAACCGGTCAACTCGGCGCGCTCGGCGCGGGCATCCGCAGCATCCTGGGATACCGCAACACCTGGCTGATCTTCTTCGCGCAGGGCGGTTTCGTCGGTCCGATGCTCGCCTTCACCGGTTTGTGGGGTGCGCCCTTCCTCCGCGCCCGCTTCGCTCTGACGCCTGCAACCGCGGCCGCCGTCTGTTCCGTGATGATCGTCTGCTGGGCGCTGGCCAGCCCCGTGTTCGGCCATCTCTCCGACCACACCGGGCGGCGCAAGCCCCTCTACCTCTCCGGCGCCGCAATCGCCGCCGCCGGATGGATCGCCATGTTCTACGTCCCCCAGCTTCCCCTGCCCGCCTTCGTCGCCGTCGCCGCGGTCACCAGCCTCGCCTCCGGCGCCGTCATCCTCGGGTTCGCCTTCGGCAAGGAATCGGTGCCCGCCCGCGTCTCCGGCACCATCACCGGCGTCATCAACAGCGGCAACATGATCGGCCCGACCCTGCTGCAGCCGGGCATCGGCTGGCTCCTGGACAAGGAGTGGGCCGGAACCCTCGCGAACGGCCTGCGCGTGTACGGCATCGACGCGTTCCGCACCGCGTTCCTCTTGAGCGCCGGGTGGAGCGTCGCCGCCTGCCTCCTCATCGCCTTCACCCGCGAGACCGCTTGCCGGCAGTCCGAATGACCCGCCATACTACAATGACTGGTAGGGGCCGCTAGCGTGCGTTCGTGCGCCGCATCGGTTTGCCCTGGGCAATCCGCGCGTGCACTGCCGCCCGCCGGACCCGTTGCCGCCGGCCGGCCCGTGTGTTTCCGTTCGCTAGCGTAAACCCCGTTTGTGTGAGGAGATGAAGGGTGAGTCAGTCGCGAGGCATCTATCTGGTCGGTTTCAGCGGTTCCGGCAAATCCACCATCGCCAGGCTGGTCGGTGAAAAGCTCAACTGGCCCGCCTACGATCTCGACGAGCAGATCGAGGAACGCAGCGGCATGCCCATCCCGGTCATCTTTCAACGGGAGGGCGAAGCCGGCTTCCGCATGCACGAAACCCAGGCCTTGCGCGCCATCTCCGATACCGGCCGCTTCGTCGTCGCCACCGGCGGCGGCACCTTCATCTCCGCCGGCAACCGCCAGCTTATGGCCCACAACGGCTGGACCATCTGCCTCGAGGGCCGTCCCCAAACTCTCCTCTCCCGCATCCAACGCCAGCTCGAAGGCGCCGACCCCAAAGCCATCCGCCCCATGCTGGACGCCGTCTACCCCCTCGACCAGATCCGTACCCTCAAGCAAAGCCGCCAGCCCGTCTACGCGCTCGCCGATTGGACCATCCACACCGACCGCCTCACTGCCGCTCAGATTGCCGATGAAGTCGTCCGCGCCGCGGCCATTCTGGATGAGTCCGCCGAACCCCCCGGCGACGTTTCCGGCGCGCCCCGGCGCCACTCGCTGAATCCCGATTCCCCCCCGCCCATCGCCGTCGGCGGCGGTCCCTGGCCGTATTACGCCGTGGTCGATTGGGGCCACCTGCCCGCCCTCGGCGAGCAGTTGCAGCACGTCCTGCCGCACGCCCGCAAGGCCGCGATCCTCACCGACGCCAGCACCTGGCAGCGCATCGGCTGCGTCGTCCGGACCTCCCTAGAATCGGCCGGCCTCGAAGTCCACGTGCGCGAAACCGCGCCCAACGAAAGCATCAAAACCCTCGACGAGGTAAAGGAGATCCACGACTGGCTGCTGGCCGCCAGCCTGCGCCGCGACGATGCCGTCGTCGTCATCGGCGGCGGCGCCATCGACGATGTCGGCAGTTTCGCCGCCTCCACCTACATGCGCGGCATCCCGCTGGTGAAGGTCCCCACTTCGCTCGAAGGCATCGTGGACAGCTCCATCGGCGGCAAGACCGCCATCAATCATCCCCGCGCCCGCAACCTGATCGGAACCTTCTTTCATCCCCGGCTCGTCTGGTCGGACGCCGCCCTGCTCGCCGGCGAAGACCCCGAGGAGCTTCGCTCCGAGTGGGCCGAGGTCGTCAAGTACGCCATGCTCGAAAGCTCGCTCGTCCGCGATCACGTCATGGGCGAGACCCTCTTCGACCAGTTGGAACAGCACGCCGGCGAACTCACCGCGCTCGACAAATCCACCCTGCTGAACGTCGTCGCCCGCTGCGTCGCCCTGAAAGCCCAGGTGGTCGCCGCCGACGAGCGCGACCTCGGCCAGTACCGCATCCTCCTCAACTACGGCCACACCCTCGGCCACGCCCTCGAAACCGCCACCCGCTACCAACTGCCCCACGGCGATGCCGTAGCCATCGGGATGGCCGTCGAAGCCGCCCTCGCCGTGCGTCTCGGCATGGCCGATAGCTCGGTCGAGATCCGCCAGAACCGCCTGCTCACCCGCTTCCACCTGCCCACCCGCCTGCCCTCGATCTCGCTCGAAAGGCTCCTCGAACTCGTCCACCACGACAAGAAAGTCTCCGGCGGCGCGCCGGTCTGGATTCTTCCCGTGGCCGTGGGCCGCGCGGTCGTCTCCCGCAAGGTGTCCGAAGCCGACCTCCTCGCCGTGCTCCGGCAGCAGTCCGGCTGATCCCCCGCCTACCGCCCCAGGTGTTTATCGAAAAACCGCGCCGCGATCTGATACCCTTCCTGCGCTTCCGGAAAGTCCGGATTCGTCATGAACCCGTGATACAGGCCGTCGAAGACCATTAACTCCGAGTCCACCCCCACCTTCAGCAGTTTCCGGTAACTGTATGCCGATCCGCTCAAGGCGAAGTCCCGCGTCGCCGTGAAGAAAATCGTGGGCGGGAATTTCGCCAGCAGCTTCTCGTCCAGCGTCGGCGACACGATGAACTGGTGCATGTCCACGCCCGTGTAGTAGTTCTTGCCGGGTCCGCCCATCGCACTGCCCCCGCCCGGCATCGGACCGAGTGACTGGGCATGTCCGGCCGGCGCGTTCGTCACCGAGAGGCCCCCGAAGAATTGCGAGTCCCCCGCCGGAGTCGATCCCAAACCGGAGCAGTACACCCCCAACACGCCCGGCGTCGGCCGGCCCCGCTGGATCAGAATCGCCGTCGTCTGCGACACCAGCGACCCGCCCGCCGAACAGCCCGCCATCCCGATGTTCTGCGGCTTGTACGTCTTCGTGAAGTGGTCCCACACTTTCAACAGGTCCTCGCTGGCCGCCGGAAATTGATACTCCGGTCCCTGCCGGTACAGGATCGACACCACCTTCACCCCCAGCGTCGCCGCCACCGGAATGCTGATCAGCAGGCCGTTACCGCGCACCCCCGTGCGGAACCCGCCCCCCGGACCGTTCAGGAACAGACGGTTCTTGTTCTTCTCCGGCACTCCGCCCTTCGGCGTGATGATCGCCGCCTGAATCCCGTCGATCGTGGTCTCTTCGATGTCCACCGGGAACGCCTGCCGCATGTGATCCACATTCGGCTTCAGGTTCTCGTTATAAATCCGCCGCACCTCGGCGATGTCCGGAATGTTGGCCGGCACCGGCACCGGCGCGCCCGGCCCTTCCGTCGGCTTGGTGCGCATCAGCACCGCCTTGCTGCCGTCGCTCATCACCGCCGGCAGCGGAATCACCGCGTTCTGGATGGTGACCGAGCCGTCCGGGTTAATGGTCACCGTCCGCTGTCCCGCCCGCCCTTGCGGCCACACAGCCATCGGCAGCAGCGCGCACGCCGCCGCCAGAACGAATCGATACACAGATGATTTCTTCACAGTCTCTCCCTTTGACTTTCGAATTCTCAGAACGCCAGCTTCAGCGCCATTTGCAAAATGCGCGGATCCTGCGCCGCCGTGATCTGCCCGAAGTTCCCCGCGCTCAGCGTCGTCACCGGCGCGTTGAACCGCGCGTGATTCAGCGTATTGAACGCTTCGAACCGGGCCGTCAGCTTGAAACGCTCCGCCATGGTGAACGTCCTCCAGAGGCCGGAGTCCAGGTTCCAGTTCGCCGGTCCCGCGACCACGCTTCGCCCCGCGTTGCCGTAGGTCCCGGCGGTCTGCTTCTGAAACGCTGCCGTATTGAACCATTTCGTGATTGCCGGATTGGCCAGGCTGGCCCCCCCGATCGCATTCGGCCGGTCCAGCCCGATGCCCGTCAGCGAGACATCCGTGCCGTCCACCACCGTCAGCCATCCGCCGCTGTGCGCCGTGAAGATGCCCGATAACTGCCAGTTGGACGCGATCGCCTGTACCCACCGCGGCCCGAACTTCGGGCTCTCCAGAATCGCCGAGACGTTCCCGATGTGCCGCAGGTCGGAGTTGCAATTGCCCCACTCCACCCTGCGGTTATTCGGATCCTGATACGTGTTCACGATGTCCTGGTTCGCTTCCCCCTGGTCGAAACAATGCGACCACGTGTAGTTGGCCCCGATCGAAAAGTGCCGGCTCATCCGGTGATTGGCCGAGAGCAGCAACCCGTTGTAGCTGGCGTTGCCGCCGTCGTCGATCTGGATCGCGCTGCCGAAATACTTGCCCGTTGCCGGATTGGCCCGGATCATCACCCGCCGTGCTTCCTGCGTCGCGGTCGTGGCGCCCGGGGAGTAAACCGCCGGGTTGAGTTCGCGGCCCAGCCATTGGTGCGTCGTCTTATTCCCCAGGTAAGTCGCGGTAAGTACCCAGTCGCTTCCTAACTGCTTCGAGTACGCCACGTTCCACTGCTGCACATAAGTCGCGTGCGCGTTTACCGGCTCAAACACATAAGCCGCGTCCACCGGGAATGCCGTATTCGCCGCGGGATTCAACGCCGTCGGAAACGGGTTGCCGCCCGGATACCCCTGCCATGGGTCCGATAGCCCGCCCGGAGGCGCGCTCAGGCTGATCGTGTTTCCCCACGGCGCGTTCAGCGGCACGTGCAGCGTGTTCCACAGGTAGCTCGAATCGTAGAAGAGCCCGTACCCCGCCCGGATCGTATCCGTGCCGTTTCCGCTCGGCGAGTAGACCAGCCCGAACCGCGGCGCGAAGTCCCCGTACCGCGGGAACACGTCGGATTGACCCGGGAATCCCGCGTCGCCTGGGAACGTCAGCCCGGGAGGCGCGTTGACATACACCTTGCTCGTCTGCCCCGCGTAGAAGCCCGCCTGGCTGAAGTCCGATGCGTAATTCAGAATCTGGTGCTGCGGAATGAACGGGTCCCACCGCAGCCCCAGGTTGATCTGCAGCCGCGAACTGATCCGCCAGTTGTCCTGCACGAAAAGCGCCGGCGAATTCTGCCGGTCCGCCCCGATCTGCCCGTTCCCCTGCAAAAACGTATCCACCTTCCCCAGCATCAGGTCCGCCACCGAGTTCCCCGTAAGCTGCCCGTTGAAGATCAGACGCGGGTTCATCTGATACGGTCCCAGGCCATTCAGTTGCGTGTGGTTGAAGTTCACCCCGAAACTGAGTTGGTGGCCGCGTACCGTCGTGCTGATGGACTCGCTGACTCCCCAGATATTCGTCACCGAGTAACCCGGAATCGCGAACGGCTGAAACGCCCCGATCACGAAGATCTGCCCCAGGTAGTTCGGCACCGGCGCGTAGATGTTCGATCCCAACTGCTGCATCGTCGGCACGCCCGGCGCGTTCGTGCGGAAAATCGCGGACCGCGAAAAGCTCAGCCGCAGCGAACTCACCGTGCTCGGATTCAGCACGTAGGTGTCGCCCAGCATCGCCGAGGACACGCGGTCGGCCAGCCCCGGACTCGTCACCGAAGCCAGCAGGTTCTTGGGGTCGCTATATGCCGCCTGCGAGTAGTCGGCCACAAAATACCGGAAGAAGATCGAGTCGTTCGCCGTCCGCTGCCAGTCCGCTCGCGCGATCACCTGGTTTTCATCGTCGCGCGTCGGCACCCCGTACAGCACCTTGCCGCACGGGTCGGTCGTCGGCGGCAGCAGAGCCGCATACTTCAGCGCCACCGGATTCAGCAGCGACGCCGGCACGATGTTGTTGACCGCCCCCGAGGACGCCGCCAGGTTGACCTGCCTGGCCTGGCACGGCGGCGCAAGAAAACTCTGGAAGTTCCCCTGCAACACCGCCGCCGTCGGCACAAACGCCACGTTCGTCACCGGAGCCGTCCGCTCCGTCGTGCCCTGGTAGCCCACAAAGAAGAACAACTTGTCCTTCTTGATCGCCCCGCCCGCCACGCCCCCGAATTGGTTCCGCCGCAGCGAATCGTGCACCGGAGCGAAGAAATTCCGCGCGTCCATCGCACCGTTGCGCAGAAACTCGAACAGCGAGCCGTGCAGCGCGTTCGTCCCCGACATCGTGACCGCATTCACCGCCCCGCCCGGATGACTCCCGTAATTCGCCGGCAAACTGCTGGTCTCGACCTTGAACTCCTGTAGCGCGTCCGGGAACGGCAGCGGCAGCCCGACGTTCGTCCGCGGGTCCATGTGAACCCCGCCGTCCAGAAAGAAATTGGTCGCGTTGCCCTGCCCGCCCGACACCGAGTAAGCCGCCACCGTCGGATAGTCCAGGTTGTTCACCAGGCCCGTGCCGCTCGGGTTGGACCCGGTGTTGTACGCCACCGCCGCCCCGGAAAGCCCGATCAACTGCGTCGCGTTCCGCCCGTTCAGCGGCAGGTCCACCACCCGCGCCCGGTCGATCACCTGCCCCACCGCCGTCGTGCTCGTATCCACCATGGTCGCGTTCGCCGAGACCTCCACCGTCTCCGTCACCGCCCCAACTTTCATCGTCACGTTCATCTGCGGACTGCTCCCCACCTGCAGCACGATGCCCGTCCGCACATACGTCACGAATCCATCCTTCGCCGCCTCCAGCTTGTAGGCTCCCGGCGGCAGGTTCGTGATCAGGTAGCTCCCGTCGCCCCCGCTTTCCACCGCGCGCGCCGCCGAGGTCGATATGTTCGTGATCGTCACCTTCGCTCCGGCCACGATCGCGCCGCTGGCATCCTGGATCACACCCGATACCTGAACGGTGCTGGTCTGCGCGGCGCCGGACAGGGCCGCCGCCAGAACCAGGCTCGTTACACCCAGTAATCGTTTCATTTCGCTCCTCGTGATATCCGCCCGGCCCTCACGGCCGCACCCCGCTGTATGCCGCGATCGGCACCCGCCCGTACCACACCGCCTGGAATCCCGCGCGCGAATCGCCCCACACCATGTGCACATCCGTGGCGTCGATCGAGAGGTCCTGGATGTCGTCGCCGAACAACCCGGCGTTCCGCCCCGCAATGCTCCCCGGCGACGCGGCGTGGCTCACCCGCAGCGGCGCGCTGAAACTCCTGCCGCCGTCCGTCGAAATCGCGCTCCAGATCTCGTACGTGCGGTCCGGGTAGATCGCCCGCCACATCAGCCCCAGCACGCCCTTGCGCGAATATTCGAGCCACGGCTTGCTCAGCATGGCCGCCCCCGGCGTCCGCCCCGCTGAAGCGAACCCCGACCAGCTCTGCCCGTAGTCCTCGCTCACCGCCACCCGGTATTCGGTGGCGCTCCCCGTCATAATCGCGATCCGCCCCGCGCTCGACGGGTCGGCCGCCAACCCCGCGACCCCGCCGTTTCCCGGACCACCTCCCGGACCGCGTCCTCCCCGGGGCGCGGCGGGCGGCGCCGGCATCGCCTGCATCACGTGATACGAAAAGCTCGCCCCATGGTCGCGGCTCACCCCCATCACCACGCACGGGCAGGCCGCATTCCCGGCGCCGGGCACGCTCCGCGCGACATAGGCGACCGCCACCACCCCGTGCCCCGCGGTCATGCGCCCGCGCCCCATCTGCGGATATTCCTTCGAGTCCCACGCATAGATCGTGCCGAAGCTTCTGCCGTGATCCGCCGAGGCCGTGAGATACGATTGCGTCCGGTAGTGCCCCGGCTCCTGATCCACATCCGTCTCGCCCCCTCCCGCCTGCGCGTACACCGTGCCGTCGGAATCGTCGATGTACAGAAACGGGCGGTCCCACGGAGAATTGCCCCCGATCCGCGGCTTCAACCCCGCCGCGAACCGCTTGGCCCCGTACGAGCTGATCAGGTCGACCGCCTTGCTCCACGTGTCTCCTTTATCGGTCGAGATCACCAGCGCCGAGGTCCCGAAGAAGTCGCCCGTAGTTTCGCGCGGCTCGCACCCGGCCAGAAACGTCCCGTCCGCCGTGACCGATACGAACGAATCCGGGCAGCGCGTGTACCCGCCGCTCAGAATCGGCAGTTCCCCGATCTTCCAATGAATGCCCCCGTCGTGCGTCACCCCGAGCCACGTGATCGTCGAGTTCGCAACCGCGTGGTACGCGTCGGTCATATTCGCCGTGGCCGGTCCGTCGCCCACCCGTTGCAGATTGCCCATCGCCACCGCCACCATGTTCCTCGGGTTCGTCGGGTCCACCGCGATCATCGGTTCGCCCGCGCCGCGCGTCGCGTCGCCCAGCAGCAGGTATTCCTCGGATGCCGGTGCCGCCGGCGCGCTCTGCGCCCACGCCGCCCACATTCCTCCCACCGCAAAAGCAGCGGCGATTCCTAAAGCGTTCCAGATCGTCCGGTTCTTTCGTGTCATAGCGCCCCCGGTCAAAAAGCGAATTTCAAGGCGAACTGCATGATCCGCGGATCCATCGCCGTCGTGATCACGCCGAAACTCGGCGTGTTGAGCGTCGTCCCCGGATTGCCGAACCGCGCGTGATTCAGCAGGTTGAACGCCTCCGCGCGAAAATCGATCCGGTACCGCTCCGTCAGGTTGAACGACCGCGATACCGATACGTCGAAGTTCCACGCCCCCGGACCCAGGACGATGTCGCGCCCCGCGTTGCCGAACGTGCCCACCGGCCCCGCCTGAAACGCCGATGTATTGAACCAGCGGCTGACCGTCGGATTGCTCACCCCGATCGCGCCCACCACGTTCGGCCGGTCCGCGCCGTTCCCCGTGCGCGAGTTATCCGTGCCCACGTTCACCGTCGAGTAACTGCCGGTCATGTCCGTGAAAATCGTGGATTCCTGCCACCCGCCCGCCAGCCGGTTCATCCAGGGCGCCGCGAACTTCGGACTCCGCACCACCGCGCTCAAATTGAATACCTGCTGCCGCCCCGAAAGGCAGTTGCCGTATTCCGCGCCGCGGTTGAACGGATCCTGGCCGCCCGCCGCGCCGTTCAGCGCCACTTCGCTCTCTGTCAGGCAATGCGACCACGTGTCGTTCGCCAGCACCGTGAAATTGTGCGCGAACCGGTGCTGCACCGAAATCAGCAGCCCGTTGTAATTCGCGTTCGCCCCGTCGCCGAATGCCGTCACCCCGGCGTAGTATTGCGCCTTGCCCGGATTGCTCAGGTACATCATCCGCCGGTAGTTGAGGTTGCCCGTGTTCGAGCACGGTCCCGCCGCCGTCAGCCCATACTGCCCCGCCGTGCAGTTGCCCCCGATGAACAGCGACGGGTTGTACGGCTCGGCGTACTCCAGGTGCACCGTCCGGTTCCCCATGTACGTCGCCGACACCAGCCACTCGCCAAACTGCTTCTGCAGCGCCAGGTTCCACTGCTCCATATACGTCGGCTTCGGATGCAGCTTGAAATTCCCCAGCCCCGTACCGAATAGCGGAAACGCCACGTCCGATGGCAGCGGATTCGGTTCCGGATACGGGTTGGTGACCACCGAGCCTTTGAACGGATCGCTCAGCCCGCCCGACGGATTCGGAATGCTCACCGGCGCCGTGAACGGCGCGAATATCCCCGCCTGCTGCCACAGCGGCGTGCCCCCGTAGAAGATGCCGTACCCGGCGCGGATCGTCTCCGTGCCCTTCCCGCGCGGGTCGTACACCACCCCGAGCCGCGGCGCGAACTCCGCCGTACGGCCGTAAAAATAGTGGTTGCCCGGCATCCCCTGGTCGCCCACAAAGAGCGTGCCCGCGGGAGCGCGGGAGAATACCTTGCTCTGCGCCCCGCTCGCGTACCACCCCGGATCGAAAATGCTCACCTGCGGCACCGCCTTGCTCGGCGCTTCGTACGGATCCCAGCGCAGCCCGACGTTCAACGTCAGGTGCGAGAGAACCCGGATATTGTCCTGCACGTACAACGAAGGCTGCGTCAGCCGTTCGTCCCCGATCTGCCCGTTGTTCTGCGTGAACGACGACGGCAGCCCCAGCAGAAAATCGGACATCGCGTTCCCCGTGTTCACTCCGCTGAAACTGAAATTGCCGTTCCGCTGGAAATTGCTGAACGAGTTCAACCGCGAGTTCGTCGCATTCACCCCTACCGAGATCTGGTGCGCGCCGCGGATCAGGCTCAACTCCTCGGAAAGCTGATAATTCGTGCTGATCCACGGTCCCGGCGAGCAGTTCGTGCACTGCGGCTGAAAATAGCCGTTGATGCTGAGGAACAGGTACCCCGGCACCCCCTGGTACACGTTCGACCCCATCTTCGTCCACGTCGGCACCGTGTCCGGCGCATAGCGGATGATGCTCTGCCGGCTGAACCCCGCGCGGAAGCTGCTCACCGTCGTCGGATTGATGCTGTACGTGTC
>JBBIQR010000126.1:0-12542 GCA_037442245.1 Candidatus Solibacter sp.
GCGCCGCCCCCACCTTGAGGATCAGCGCCTCCTCGAACGCCGGACCCACGATCTGCAATCCGGCCGGCAGTCCGGCGCCGGTGAGTCCGCAGGGGATGGAGAGCGCCGGCAGGCCCAGCAGGTTGATGCCGCGCACCAGGCGGGTCGCGGCGAGGCGTACGTCCTCCTCGCGTCCGCCCAATCGCACGGCGGTCTGGCCCACCTGCGGCGCGGGCGCGGGCGTGGTGGGGGTGATGAGGCAATCGGCGCCGTTCCAGACCGCGTCGAATTCCCGGCGCAGAAGGCGCCGCGCGCGCTGCGCATTGACGTAGTCCACCGCCGGGACCAGGCGCCCTTGATCCAGCAGCGCCAGCACGTCCGCGCCGAAGAGATCGCGCCGCGCCAGGTGGGGGGTGAGGGCGGCGGAAGCTTCGGCGAGCAGAATCACCCTCGCCACGGCGTTGATCGCCTCCATGTCCGGCAACCGCACCGGGCGGACCTCCGCGCCCAGCGAAGCCGCGCGCGCCAAAGCGCCGCGTACGGCCGATTTCACTTCGCTATCCACGGCTTCGAAGAAGAATCCCTCGGGGAAGCCGATTCGCATCCCGCGGATCGAGCATTCCGGCTCGGGCACGAAATCGATCACCGGGCGGCGCGACGATGCCGGGTCGCGCGGGTCGCGTCCGGCGATCACGTTGAGCGCGGCCGCGGTATCGCGCACCGTGCGGGCGAGCGGACCCATGTGATCCAGGCTCCAGGAAAGCGGCAGCGCGCCGTAGCGGCTGACGCGTCCGTAGGTGGGTTTGAGTCCGGCGACGCCGCAAAATGAGGCGGGGATGCGGATCGAGCCGCCGGTATCGCTGCCCATTGCCACGTAGGCCATGCGGGTCGCGGCGGCGACGCCCGATCCGCCGCTCGAGCCTCCGGGCGAGTGCCGCGGGTTCCACGGATTGCGGACCGCGCCGAAGTGCGGGTTGGCGGAGGTGATCCCGTAGGCCAACTCGTGCATGTTGAGTTTCCCGAGCATCACGGCGCCGCCGGTCTGCAGGCGCTCGACCACCGCGGCATCGTGGGTGGGGACCAGGTTCTCGTGAATCTTCGAGCCGGCGGTGGTGCGGACCCCGCGGGTCAGAAAGAGGTCCTTCACGGCCACCGGGATGCCGTGCAGCGGGCCGCGGTCCCGGCCGGCGGCGAGTTCGGCGTCGGCTTGCCGCGCCTGCTCCAGCGCGGTTTCGGCCGTGATCGTGATAAACGCGCGCAGTTCCGGGTTATGACGCTCGATGCGGGAGAGCGCGGCGGTGGCCAGTTCCACACTCGAGACGCGGCGCTTGCGCAGGGCCTCGCCCGCCTCCAGTACGTTCACTCCTCCTCCATGTGAAAGGTGGAGGCCGGCTCCAGGTCCGGCGGAAGATTTGCGCTCAGCGATTGAATCGCCTCTCCGAGCGGCGCCAGGGTCCTTGCTAAGCGATCTGCCTCCTGCGCAGGCAGATCCAGACCCTGGGCCTTCGCGATGCTTGCCCAGTCCCTCATGGTTCTCTTACGATACCTAATCGGAGGGCGCCGGGGAGTCGCCGTCTTCCACACCGCGGCGCGCCGTCCACTCGGCGCCGGCCAGCACCACCATCGCGGCCACGAAACTCCACAACAGAAGCAGCGCGGAATGGCGGAAAATGAAGTACTCGTGTTCCAGTTTGGCCTCGATCAGGGGCGCGATCGCCATGTGCACGTACTTGAGGCTTTCGAGAATCAGCCCCACCACCATTGCGGCCGGCATCACCTGCGCCGGAGGCACTTTGCGATTCGGCAGCAGCCAGTAGACCAGGAACAGCGCCAGGATCGAGAGCGGCACGGCGGCGAGTTTGAAGATCAACAGGTTGAGCCAGGTCTTCAGTCCTCCGAAGGAACCCGCGGTCCAGGTGGAAAGCCAGTCGCGGTTGAGCGCGGTCAGCAGCAGCGAAACCAGCGCCAGGGCGCCGCAGGCGAAGATCATGCCGAGCGCGATGATCTGGTTCTTCAGGTACGAGCGGTTGTGGGCGACGCCCCAGGCGCGGTTGAGCGCCACTTCGAGCGGCTCGAAAATCCCGTTGGCGGTGAACAGGAGCAGCACCATGGAGCCCAGGTGGAGATCGCCTTTGAGCGCCAGGTTGCGCTTCAAAAAGCCGGCCAGTTCTCCGGGGAAATAATCGTTGAGCGCGAGGTAAATCGCGTCCTCGGCCGCGCGCCAGTGGAGCACGTTGCGGCTGAAGGAAAGCATCACGTTGCAGAAGGGGAAAAAGCTGAGCAACACGCTGGCGGCGATGGCGAGCGCATAGACGTGCGCCTCCGTCTCCATCAGGTAACGCGCGGTGGGCCGGAAGCGGGCGACGTGGACGCGCTGTTCGGGGTTCAACAGGGGCTGCAAATTCCAGAGTAACGCGAGCGCGGCCCTCTGCTACGCTGAAACTTGACCCGCCACCCCCTGTTCAAGCCGTATCTGGCGCTGGCGGCCGTGTGCTTCCTCTGGGGCACGACCTACCTGGGCATCCGCATGGCGCTCGAAAGCTTCCCGCCGATGCTGCTGGTATGCGTACGCTACCTCGTCTCCGGCTCGGTGCTGCTCGGATTCGCCCGTCTGCGCGGGTGGTACCTGCCCAGGGGCCGGGAACTGTGGTGGGCCTGTTTCAGCGGGTTGCTCACGCTCGGGATCGGCAACGGCGCGCTGGTGGCCAGCGAAACCCGCATCCCGAGCGGCCTTGCCGGCCTGATCGTGACCATCTCGCCCTTCTGGATGGTGGGGGTGGAGGCGCTGCTGCCGGGCGGCGAGCGCCTGCACGATCCCACCATCGGCGGCATGGCGGTGTGGTTGGGGGGCGCGGCGCTGCTGTTCACGCCCGATCCGGGCACGCACTCGATCGACCGCAACCTGGTGTGGGGTTTCCTCCTGCTCCAATTCGGCATGGCCGGCTGGAGTTTCGGGTCGATCATCCAGCGGCGCAAAGCGGGACGCGCGCATCCCGTGGTGGCGGGCGCGGTGCAGCAGTTGGCGGTTGGACTGGCGATGATTCCGGTCGCCGCCCTTACGGAGGATTGGTCCGTGCACTGGAAGCCGCGGGGCGTCGCGGCTCTCTGCTACCTGATCGTGTTCGGCTCGCTGGTGGGCTACAGCGCCTATGTGTACGCGATGGACCGCCTGCCGGTCTCGATTGTGTCGCTGTATTCCTATGTCAATGTGATCGTGGCGCTGGCGCTGGGGTGGCTGTTCTACCGCGAACCCTTCGGGCGGACCGAGTTGCTGGCCATGGCGGTCATCTTCGCCGGTGTGGCGATCGTCAAGCGGTATGGGGCGAAGCCGGCGGGCTAGCGTCCCCGCGAGGCGATCTTGGCGCCGATGGCGCCGCCCGCCATGCTCAACAGCGTGGTGAAGACGAACAGCATCACGATCATCTCCGCGACCGCCGGACCGCTTTGCAGCGCCTTGAGAGCCTCCTGCATGCGCGGATCGAGCGCGTTTCTGACTTCCGCCGGGAGATTCGCCAACCCGCCGCCGGTGACGAACACCACCGCACCGGTGAGGATCACGGTCATAATCACGAACATCAGGATGCCGGTGATCCAGCCCAGCCGCACCCCCGCCTGCATGTCCAGCGGATAGCCGGTCCGGCGCCGGTAGATCAGTACGGTGAAGAAGCCCGCGGCCAGCCAGTTCACGTACACCAGGAAACTGGCCAGGGTTGCCAGGATGGCCATCACCAGGCCGATTTGCAGGGCCAGCCGGTTATGGAAGTTCACCGGCGGCGGTTGGACGATCTCCGCTTCTCCCGGTGGCTCGGCGGCGGCGGCAACGGGCTCGGGTTGAAAGCCCGGAATCTCGCGCAGCGGCCTACCGCATTTATGGCAGAAAAGTGCGTCGGGAACCAGTTCCGCGCCGCAGCTACAGAAAGACGGCATCTACCTTCTCAGTGTAGCAATTGGAAGGTTCACGCCCCGTGATAGCCTACAGCCTTGGATGCGCGCAGGCAGCTTGGAGTGTTCGACGCCACCATGCTGGTGATGGGCGGCATCGTCGGCAGCGGCATCTTCATGAACCCGAGCGTGGTGGCGCGCCGGTTGCACTCCGCGTTCCTGATTCTGCTGGTGTGGACCGCGGGCGGCGTCCTGGCGATGCTCGGCGCCTTTATCTGGGCGGAGTTGGCCACGCGACTGCCCGAGGCCGGCGGCCAGTACGTGTACCTGCGCGAGGCGTATCATCCGGCGGTCGCCTTCGTCTACGGCTGGGTGCTGCTGCTGGTGACGCAAACCGGCGGAATGGCGGCGGTGGCGGTGACCTTCGCGCGCTATTTCCGCGAGATCACCGGCGCGGGGTGGAGCGATAGCGCGATTGCCGCGGCCGCGCTGCTCGGGCTGACCGCGGTCAACTGCTTCGGCGCACGCGCCGGCAGCAACCTGCAGAGCGCCCTCATGCTGACGAAGACCGCGGCTATCGCGGGCCTGGTGGTGCTGGGCTTCGCGATGGGCGGCGGACATCTGCACGCGCTGCCGCTGCTGGACCGTCCGGCGGGATTCGGCCTGATCGCCGCGCTGGGCGCCGGGATGATCCCGGTCGCGTTCGCGTACGGCGGATGGCAGACCGCCACGTTCGTCGCCGGAGAAATGCGGGATCCGGCGCGCGATCTTTCGCGCGGCCTGGTGATGGGGGTGGCGGCGGTGGTGGCGCTCTACCTCGCGGTCAACCTGGTGTGCGTCCAGGTGCTGGGGGCCGCGGGACTGGGCGCGACCACCACCCCGGCCTCGGCGGTGATGCGCGCGGCCCTGGGCGAGCGTGGCGCCTGGTGGATCGCGATGGGGATCGCGGTCTCGACCCTCGGCTTCCTCAGCCAGGGGATGCTCACCGCGCCGCGCGTGTACAACGCCATGGCGCGCGACGGCCTCTTCTTCGAGCGGGTGGGGCGTCTGCACCCGCGCACCGGCGCTCCCGTCACCGCCATCGTGTTGCAAGGCATCGCCTCCACCGCTATCGCCTGGAGCGGCAGCTACGAGCGCATCCTGAATTACGTCGTCACGGTGGATTTCATTTCCTTCGGGATGACCGCGTTCGCGCTGTTCCGGCTGCGCGGCGCGAGCGCGTATCGCGCCCCCGGGCACCCGTGGACGACCGGTCTGTTCGTGGCCGCCTGCGCCGGCATCGTGGCCAGCACCGCCGCCGCCGACCCTGGCAATACGGCCCGCGGATGGGGCATCCTGCTCGCCGGGCTTCCCGTATATTTGTATTGGAGCCGTTTGCGAAAGCCGCGCCGATGATGCACAAACATTCCGATTACATGCACTGGGCCAAGACGAGTTCGCGCGCCCGCTTCAACCTGGCTACCAGCGGAGTCGGTCCGTACCCGCTGAGCGCGCTGCGCGAGTTGCCCGACCTCGATATCAACGGCGACAACTCGTACGGCTACGCGCCGCTGAAACAGGCGATCGCCGCTCGCCACGGCGTCGATCCGGATTGCGTGGTGACTGCCGCCGGCACCTCGATGGCGAATTACCTCGCCTTCGCCGCGATTCTGGAACCGGGCGATCACGTGGTGATCGAGCAGCCGGCGTACTCTCTGCTGGTGGACTCGCTGCTCTACATCGGAGCGTCCATCACCCCCTTCCGGCGCGAACGGCAGGCCGGATGGGCGGTCGATCCCGATGCCGTGCGCCGCGCCATGCGGCCCGACACGAAGCTGATCGTGCTCACCAACCTGCACAATCCCACCAGCGTGCTCACGCCCGAGCCGGTGCTGCGCGCCATCGGCGAAATCGCTCGCGAGGCCGGGGCGCGCGTCCTGGTGGACGAGGTCTACCTGGACGCGGTCTACCACAACACGCCGCGCACTTCGTTTCACCTCGGGCCGCAATTCGTGGTCACCAGCAGCCTCACCAAGATCTACGGCGTGAGCGGACTGCGCTGCGGCTGGATTCTGGCCGATCCCGACCTGGCGCGCGCCGCGTGGCGCCTCAACGACCTCTTCGCCGCAACCGGCGTGCATCCCGGCGAACTGCTCAGCGTGGCCGTGCTGCGCAATCTCGATGCCGTGCGCGGGCGGACGCAGCCCATCGTGGAGCGCGACCGGCACGCCCTCCACGATTTCCTCGACCGCGAGAGCGGCGTGAGCGCGGTGCGCACCGCGTGGGGCACCACGGCGTTCCTGCGCCTCGAGCACGGCAACGCCGACGCCTTCGTCGAGACGCTGCGCGCGGCGCACGATACCTCCGTGGTCCCCGGCGCCTTCTTCCGCGAGTCCGACTGCTTCCGCGCCGGCATGGGGGTGGACTCGGAGATGTTCGCCGAGGGGCTGCGCCGCCTCGGGCTGCACCTTCGCAATCACGTCCAGTAGGCTCTCTCTGCGGCGCGCCCTGCTCGGGAGAAGATAGAAGTATGGGCAAGCAGGGAAGGATCCGGGTCACCGATCTCCACGAAATGAAACGCAGCGGGCGCAGGATCGCCATGCTGACCGCGTACGACGCCACCATGGCCGGCATCCTCGACCACGCCGGCATCGACGTGCTGCTGGTGGGCGATTCGCTCGGCATGGTGGTGATGGGGGAGGACAGCACCCTCGGGGTCACGCTGGACATGATGGTGCACCACTGCCGCGCCGTATCCCGCGGCGCCGCCCGCGCGCTGGTCGTCGCCGACCTGCCGTTCCTCACCTATCACACCGGCGCCGCCGACGCCATCCGCAACGCCGGGCGGCTGATTCAGGAAGGGCGCGCCGCGGCGGTCAAGGTGGAAGGCGGCGTGCCGTGCGCGGCCACGGTGCGCGCGCTCACCGAAGCCGGCATCCCGGTGATGGGGCATCTGGGGCTGCTGCCGCAGCACGTCCACCGGCTGGGAGGGTTCCGCGCGGTGGGTAAGTCGCGCGACGAAGCCGAGCAGGTGCTCGCCGGAGCGCGGGCGATCGAGGAAGCCGGCGCGTTCGCGCTGGTGCTGGAATCGATCCCGGCGGAATTGGCGCGGCGCGTGACCGCCGAGGCGTCCATCCCCACCATCGGGATCGGCGCCGGTCCTCACTGCGACGGGCAGGTGCTGGTCAGTTACGACGCTTTCGGGCTCTACCAGGGCGCGGTGCCGCGCTTCGTCAAGCGCTACGCGGATCTCGGCGAGGCGATGGCGCAGGCGGCGCGCGAGTACATCGGCGAGGTCCGCGAGGGCCGCTTCCCGGACGCGGAGCACTCGATCGGCGCCGCCGCGCACGGAGCGCCGTCCAAGTGAGCGCGCCACTGCTCTCCACCATCGCGGCGGTCCGCGAGTTCTCCGCCGGCGCCCGCCGCCGGGGGCTCTGCGCCGGCTGCGTGCCCACCATGGGCGACCTGCACGCCGGACACGGGGCGCTGATCGAACGCGCGCGGGCGGAATGCGGCGTAGTCGTGGTCACCGATTTCGTCAACCCGATTCAGTTCGACCGCCAGGACGATTATCAGCGGTACGCGCGGCGCCTCGATGCGGACCTTGCCTTCTGCGCGGCGCGCGGCGTGGACGCGGTATTCGCGCCCGCGGCCGAGGAGATGTATCCGCAGCCGATGGCCACGTTCGTCGACGTGCCGGACCTGGCGCGCCACCTGTGCGGCGAATACCGCCCCGGCCATTTCCGCGGGGTGGCGACCGTGGTGGCCAAGCTCTTCCACATCGTGCAGCCGGACCGCGCCTACTTCGGCGAGAAAGACGCGCAGCAACTCGCCATCATCGAGCGCATGGTGAGGGACTTGAACATGCCTGTGGCGATCGTGCGCGTGCCCACCGTGCGCGAACCGGACGGCCTCGCGATGAGTTCGCGCAACAGCCGCCTCTCCGCGGAGGAGCGGGCCGCGGCGCCGCGCCTGTACCGCGCGCTGCGCGCCGGGCAGACCGCCATCGCGGCCGGGGAACGCGACGCGGGCAAGGTCAAGGCGGCCGCGCTCGCCGTGATCGCGGAGGAGACCCTGATGCGCGTCGAGTACCTGGATGTGGTGGACGCGCTCATGCAGCCGGCCGCCATCGCAGGCGCGGGCACCCGCCTCGCGGCCGCGGTGTGGCTGGGCACAACGCGGCTGATCGATAACGTCGCGTGCGAAGCGGAGCGGTAAGTGCCGCCCTACGCCACGCCCTGCTTGACGCCCGGCAGTTCCGCGTTCGGGTTGGCGAACGTGTAGAGGAGCTCCGGCGTGACCCGGCGGACCTTGCGACGCTCGCGTAGCCCAAGGCGGTGCATGATGCGGCCGGCGTGATCGGGATCGTACTTGACGCCGAACTTCGCCAGGATCGCATCCGCGAATTTGGCCGTGGTCCAGCGCTCGGTATCGAAGCCAGCGGCACGCGGACCCGCCTCATACATTTCCTTGATGAGGTCGAGTTGCCCGGTGTTCAGCCGGCTGGGACGGCCCGGCGCACGGCGCTTTTTCAGGGCGTCCACGCCTTTCACCGCCAGCGAGCGGTTCCAGCGCGAAGCCGTGGTACGACTGACCCCGAACTTACGCGCAACCTGGGACTGCGAGAGCCCCGTTTGCAGGTCCTGTGCGGCTAACAGGCGCCTGCTCTCCATTTCATCGCGGGTGAGATTGCCGGGTGTGGCTGTGTACATAGTTCTCACGCGGTTGGTTGAGTGCCAGAGCAAGTCCAGAATACCAGAAAACAATTTCATTGCAAATTGTTTTTTGCAGGTTTCTTTGGTGGTTTTTCGAACTCTCCGGCTTGGGATAAGTCTTGAAACCCGACCCATGCAGACCGCGTCGGAAGTGGTGTATGGCCGCGATGCACGGAAGCAGCGGCCCTCCCGGATTCCACACACAACACAGGAGGAGTGTGCCTTGAAATTCTTATTGCGCTTCACCCCGGTCTTGCTCACGTCCCTGCTCGCCATCGGCACCGCCGGCGCGCAGTCCAGCCTGGATGTTCACCTGGGCGTTTCGGGCGCCAACGCCAAGTCCACCGGTCAGGCCGTCAATACTTTCGGCGACGGCACCCTGTATAATCCCCCGGCGCTGGACGGCGTGTTCATGAACCTCGGCGCCGGGCTCATGTTGACCCCGCACTTCGGCTTCGGCGGCGAATTTTCCTTCAAGCCCGCGCAGACCAGTTACGCCGGGCTCAACTATCGTCCTCTCTTTTACGACTTCAACGGAATTTACCACCCGCTGCCGGGCAGCAAGCGGGTCGTGCCCGAACTGCAGACCGGCATCGGCGGCGTGAATCTTCGCTTCTACTATCCCAACGGAAGCTGCACGGCGTTCGCCGGCTGCTCCTCGCAGAACATCTACCTGCAAAGTTCCAACCACTTCCAGTGGCACTCGGGCATCGGGGTGAAGTTCTTCGTGACCGATAGCATCTATGTGGAGCCCAAGTTCGACCTGCGCTGGGTGAACAACTTTTTCCAGTTCGGGACCAACTGGGTGCCGGAGTACGGCGTGAACGTCGGCTTCAAGTTCGGAGATTGATGCGTAGGGCGGCGCGCGGCGCGGTGTCAGGACATGGCCACGCGCGTGCCGCCATCGAATTCCTCGGAGGGCTGCGGCGGATTGTAGTAGAGAATCCGCTGGCAGCTTTCGCACGACTGGATCGATTCGCCGCGTCTCAGGTCCTGGTAGTATTGCAGCCGCAGCGCAATCTGGCAGACGGTGCAGCGCCCGTCCACAACTTCCGCTACCGCCTGTCCGCGGCGGGAAACCCGCACCTTCTCGTACCGCTGGTATAGGGGAGCCGGAATGGACTTGACGATTTCGGCGCGCTCGGCATTCACTTCCTGCGCGGCGCTGCGGTCCGCGGCAGTGCGCTTTTCGGCCTCCGCCTTCTCGCCGTCCACCTGAGCCTTCTCCGTCTTGAGCGCGGATTCGGCCGCCTTGACGTTCTTATCCAGCGCTTCGGATTCGCCCATCAGTTCGAGGATGCGGTCCTCGCTCTTGCGAATCTCATTCTGGCAAAAGTCGACTTCGTTCTGGAAGGCCCGGTATTGCTCGTTGGTGATCTTCGAGCCGGTCATCTGGTCCTTCAGGCGGGAAATCTTCTGTTCCTGAGTCTGGATGGCGATCTCGCAGGTTTTGCGATCCTTCTGATTGGCGGCGAGGGCGGCGCGGTCGGCGTCCAGCTTGCGCTGGTGCGACACCAGCTTCTTTTCGATTTCCGCGATGTGTTTGGGGAGCGCCGCAATCTCCTTGGCCAATTCCGCTAAACGGTGATCGAGCTCCTGGAGACGAATGACCTGCTTCAGATCGGGGAGCATTGCTTAAGAAAAGTGTAACACGCTCTAATCGGCGCGCCGCAATTCGACCCGCGCGTAGATCTCCCGGGTCTGCTCGAGCGACGCGAACTGCATGCCCGGCAGCCGCGCCGATGCCGTGCCCGCCGCGACGCCCCAGCGCAGCGCGTCCACCGCGTCGGGCTTCTGCTCCATGCTCCAGACGTAGGCCGCGGTGAGCGCGTCGCCCGCGCCGATGGGGCAAACGGCGTCGATGCGCGGCGGCAGCGTCTCCCACACGCCGTCGGCGAAAGCGCCCACCGCGCCGCGGCTGCCCAGCGAGAGCACCACCGAATCCGCACCCATCGAACGGACGCGCCGCGCCGCCTCCAGGTAGTGGGTGCGGGTGAGCAGCGTCCTTCCCAGGAGCCGCTCCGCCTCCTGCTGATTCGGCGTCACCACGGTCGGTTTGGCTTCGATGGCGTGCAGCAGGGCTTCGCCATCCGCGTGCAACATGGTGCGCACCTTTTTTTTGCGCGCCATGGCGATGAGTTTGCCGTAGAACGTGTCCGGGACTCCGGGGGGCAGGCTGCCGCACAACAGCAGCCAGGTGGCTTTACCGAGCGCCGTGCGCACCGCCGCCTCCACGCCCTGCACTTCCCGCGCGCTCAGTTCCGGGCCTTTCTCGTTCAGGTTCACGGTCAGGCCATGGCGGTCCGTAATGGTCAGGTTGGTGCGGATTTCCTTCGCCACCGGGACGGCTTCAAAGGGCAGGCAGCCGCGCAGCAGTCCCTCCAGCCGCTTGCCGGTCTCTCCGCCGGAAATGAACAGCGCCTGAGTCTCTCCACCGAAGGCGTGGATCACGCTCGATGCGTTGATCCCCCGGCCTCCCGGCGATTCGTAAGTCGAATTGATGTAGGCGCGGTCTTCAAAGGCGAGACGGTCGACCGAGTAGACGCGGTCGATCGCCGGGTTGGTGGTGAGGGTGACGATCAAGAGATCATTCTAACCCTGGGAGCGGCGCGTGCACTCCCCGCAGATGATCCCAGCCGCCGCGGGGTAGCGCCACCCCGCCCAGGTCCACGCGTCCGGGCGCGCCGCGGAGCATGCGCCCGATTCGGGTGAGCGGAATGCCTTCGAAGCTCGCCGGCACCCGCGTGTCCGCAGGCGCGGTGAAGAGCAGTTCGTAGTCCTCGCCGCCGTGGAGCGCCTGTTCGAGGCTCGCTCCGCGGTACACGGGCGGCGCTTCGATCTCCGCGCGCAGTCCGCTGGCCGCGCACAGGCGGTAGAGATCCAGCGAGAGGCCGTCGCTCAAATCCATCGCGGCGCTCGCGCCCAGCCGTTCGCGCAGGAAGCGCCCCAGCGCCAGCCGCGGCTCGGGACGCTTGTGCCGGCGCCACGCCGCGCCGCGGTGCGTTGCGAGGCCGAGGGCGGAGACGCCCAGCCGTCCGGACACGTAGATCGAGTCGCCCGCACGCGCCCCGTCGCGCCGCAGCGCCGTGCCGCGGGGCGCCGCGCCGGCCACCACGATATCGCACACCACGCGATCCCCCGATCCGATGTCGCCGCCGATCAGGGCCGCTCCGGCGCGGGCCGCCAGGTCGAGCAGGCCGTCGTAGAAGCGATCGACCCAGCGCGCGTCCGTCCAGCGGGCCAGCGCCAGCGAGACCAGGCAGAAGCGGGGCTCGCCGCCCATCGCCGCGATGTCGCTCAACCCGCGGGCCAGCGCCTTCCAGCCGGCGTCGCGCGCTCCGTGCGTGTCCCGCAGAAAGTGCGTTCCTTCGATGAGTAGATCGGTAGTAAACAGCAGGTCTTCGCGGGCGCCGCGCGGGCGCACGATGGCGCAATCGTCACCGATCCCCAGCACGATTTCCGAACCGCGCGGCACGGGCGCGCGCCGCCGCAGCCGTTCGATCAACCCGGGCTCTCCGCCGGTACTCGCGCCGCCGCCGGCGCTGTGCTTGACCATACCACCGCCATCTGAGAGAATACCGTACGCAGTTGCAAGAATTACGGTTGTTTGGACGCGCCTCGAAAGTTCTTAGCAAGCCTCGAAAGTCATCTTTCCTTGTCTGGGAATCCCAAGAGCACGACGAACGATTGTTCAGGAGAATGGTAGTGAAGGAAAAAGGTACAGTGAAGTGGTTCAACGCCGCGAAAGGATATGGCTTTATCCAGCGCGCGAGCGGCGACGATGTCTTTGTGCATTTCTCGGCCATCCAGTCATCGGGCTATCGAAGCCTGGATGAAGGCGCCGAGGTGGAGTTCGAGGTGAAGCAGGGACCCAAGGGCCTGCAGGCCGAAAACGTCAGCCGCGTCTGAGTTTCCCCAAAGTTAACAACTCCAACAACCAGCGAAAAGGCCCGCTTCGGCGGGCCTTTTTTGCATTTTGCCTCCGTC
>JBBIQR010000127.1:0-12501 GCA_037442245.1 Candidatus Solibacter sp.
GGCGTTCACGTCCAGGCTGTAGCGCGCCCACAATTCCAGGTCCTGCCGCGCGGGGAAGAAGGATTCGATCATGCGGATGCGCGCGGCGCCGGCGCGCGAGAGTTGGCGGGCCAGCGCGAGCACGGTCGCCGGATCGTTGCGGTAGGGCAGGTCCGGACGATTGGGGAAACGCGTGATGTTGCCGGTGAGGTTCAGCTTCACGGCCACGGTCTTGCCCTTCACCAGGGAGCCGATGCCGCCGATTTTGTCCAGCGCCGACGCCAGCGTCTCGTCGAAGGCGCGGTCGTACGAGCGGCAGCGCGCGATGGCCACCGGCGCCGCCGGCGCAGGCTGAGTTTGCCCGCGCGCCGCGCCCGCCAAGGCGAATCCGGCCGCGCCGGCCAGCATCTCCCTCCGTGAAACCAGGTGGTTTGTCATGATGCAATTCCTATATCACTTCGTTCCCGATTGCAAGGAGAGCCGCTCCTTCAGCCACGCCTCCAGCGCGGGAGGCCATCCCGACGCCGTCGCCGCGGTCTGCTTGATCCCGAAGCCGTGGCCGCCGGAGGAATAGACGTGTAGTTCCGCGGGCTTCTTGAGCTTCTTGAGCGCCAGGTAGAAGCGCACGCTGTTGTCGCTTGCCACCAGGCGGTCGTCGTCGGCCTGCACCAGGAACGTGGGCGGAACCGTTGGAGGCAGGTCGCCCAAGCCCTGCGGGATGGCCGGATAACCCAGCACGAGCAGGTCCGGACGCGCGTCCGCGGGCGCCGTGATCCCCATCATGGCGGCGAGGTTTCCTCCGGCGGAGAATCCCATCATCCCCACCGCGTCGGGCTTCAGATGCCATTTCGCGGCGTTGGCGCGCGCCAGCCGCATCGCCGCCGCGGCATCTTCCAGCGGCATGCGCGCGGCCTGCTCCGCCTCCGCCACCGTGCCCATCGTGCCCTTCATGCTTCCCGGCAGCCGGTATTTCAACACGAGCCCTGCCCAGCCGATCGACTGCAGCCACCGCGCGATGTCGTAGCCTTCCTTATCGATTGCCAGGTGCCCATATCCGCCGCCCGGCGCGATCACCATCGCTCCGCCGGTGGCAATCTTCGCATCCGGCAGGTACACGGTCACGGTGGGTTCCGCGACGTTAGAGATCGAGCGGTCGTGGGCCTGCGCCGTGCCGCGTTCTTCGATCTTCTCTGGTGGCGCGCCTGCAGGGGCGGGACGCAACACGATCACCTGCTGCGCCATGAGAGGCGCGGCGAGACACAGGATGGCGAGTTTCATACAATGCCTCCGAGTGTACACCCGCGCCGCCGCCCGCTCAGACGCCGGCCGTGACCACGTTGGCGCGGCCGCCGCAGGATGCCCGCCGCGCGGCCAGCTCCTTGCGGAACCGCAAATGCCTGAGACGCGTCGCCTCCACCAGCGGCTGCCAGACCGCGTGGACCAGATGATGCCGGATGAGGAATCGCCAGAGGCGGTTGGCCCGCTTGTAGAGGTAGGACATCGCCAGATACGGAGGCACCGCGCGCCAGTCCTCCGGCCGCCGGCGCCAGATGGAAGCGTGCGAAAAGAGGCGCTGATAGAGCCACGCGTAGCCGGCCTCCAGTTCCTCGGGTGACATGTGCTTCGGTCGAAACACCGCGTGCGCCGTGTCGTAGAGATCCCAATCGCGATGCAGCAGGCGGCCCTCGGCCTCCATCCGGCGAAACAGGGGAGTCGCCGGATAGGGAGTGAGGATGTGGAACGTGGCGCACTCCAGCCGGTTCTCCTCGACCCACTGCGCGGTGCGCGCGAAGACGTCCGCGCGATCGTGATCGAACCCCAGCACGAAGGAGCCGTTCACCTGAATGCCGTGGTCGTGCAGCAGGCTGACGCGGCGCGCGTAGTCGGCGGTCCGGGGCGTCTTCTTCCCGGCGTCGGCCAGGTTCTCGTCGGTGAGCGATTCGAAGCCCACGAAAACGCCGGTGCAGCCGGCCAGCGCCATGGCGCGCACCAGCGCCGGATCGTCGGTGACGTCGATCGAAACCGCGGCGCTCCAGATCTTCTCGATCGGACGCAGGGCATCGCACAACGCGCGCAGGTAGTTCCGGTTCGACCCGAGGTTGTTATCGACGAAGACGCCGTACGGCTGCCCGTCTTCGGCGAACTCGCGCGCAATCTGCCCAGGTTCGCGCATCCGATAGGGCATGCGCAGCCCTTCCGTAGCGAGGTAGCAGAAGCCGCACCGGTTGTGGCAGCCGCGCGTGGCAATCAGGCTGGTGGTGGTGAGGAAACTGCTGCGCGGCAGAATCGCGCGCCGCGGCGCCGGGTCGAGCCGGTAGTCGCTTTCGTAAGTGGCGCTGTAGCACGGCCGCAGAGTGCCGGCTTCCACGTCGGCCAGAATCCGCGGCCAGAGTTGGACGCCATCCCCTACCGCCAGCGCGTCCGCGTGCGGCGCGCATTCCTCGGGACACGACAGCACGTGCAGTCCGCCGAGGACGACCTTGCTGCCGCGGCTCCGATACCACCGCGCCAGTTCGAACGCCCGCCGGGCGAACGTCAGGTGGACCGAAATCCCCACGACCTCCGGCACGGGCGCGGCCGGGGGAGGGCCGTCCAGCAGGTTCTCGTCCCAATACCGCACCTCCCAGTGGTCGGGGGTCGCCGCGGCAATGCTGGTCAACGCGAGGGTCGGGGTGAGCACGTGCTTGCCGAAACTGGCATTGGGGTCCTTGGCGTAAAAGGGATTGAGCAGCAGGGCATAGCGCGCCTGAACCGGTCCCCCGGCGGCAGGATCGAGGCGCGGAGGCCGCCGCATTTCCTCCGGGCACCAGGGGCGTCGCGCTGCGGACCACTTGGGCATATGACAAGTACTTTATGACATAAAGTGAAGGCCGTCAAGCGATTCTTTCGCGATGGGGCGGTGGTGCGGCTTTCAGGGACCGGGAAGGGGACTCAGGCTTTGGCGGGCACGGGTTCCGCGACGAGCCTGCGGTATTCCAGCAACATCTGCGCGCGCCAGCGCAGGATCATGCCGAAGGCCAGGATGAAGAACAGGCCGCCCGTCTGCTCCACCGTGAGCAGGCGGTCAAAGTAGCTGCGCGCGAGCAACCGGATGGCCGCCAGCGCCAGGATGACCGTGAAGAAGGCGTTCGACCGCTGCATCATCACGGCGTCGCCCTGACGCACCAAACGCGACGTGGCTACCAGGGGATATGCGAGCGCCACCGCGCCGATGGTGAACGCCGCCGCCGCCCAGGTCCAGGGAACGCGGAAAGCCGGCACCAGGAACATGCAGAATCCCGTCGCCATCCCGAGTGGCGGGATCACGATCTTTTTCATCGAGACGGCGCCGCGCGCCTCGCGCACGCGCCAGGCCAGAACCGCCAGCGCGCCGAAAACCGATCCGGTGATGCCGAATGCAGGGAAACTCATTAGTCAGATGGAGGGCCGAACCCTCATTTTAACCGATGCGTTTCCCCGGCTAGCGGACGCGGAAAACCCTTCCCTAGCGGCCGATGGCGGCGAGCCTGGTGCGCCGCAGGATGCCCTCCGTCTCGTCCAGCAATTGCCTGGTATATTCGCGCAGCGCGCGATATTTTCCGGAAAGTTCGTGGCTTGCATCCTCCACGACCTCTCCGCTGCGCTGGTACAGATCCTCACACTGATCCATCAGCTCGCGGCCATGATCGATCAAATAGTCCGCTACTTCTTCTCCCTGCCGGCGCAGTTTCCGGCGGGTTCGAGCGCCGGACGCCGGCGCTGTCAGCAGGGCGGCAGCCGCGCCAGCCGCGGCTCCCAGAAAGAAGATGGCTACCCGGCCTCCGTTTTTTGTGTTGTTCATGACATCTCCTTGTCTGATCCAGGATGCACTCTCACTTCGAGCTTAACGCCTGCTGAGGATATTGCAATCCGGCGTCCACTTCCCGGCTTGGACCCTACGGCATCGGTTCCGGCGACGGCATCCCCGACGTGCCCCACTTCTCATTCGGCTTCGGCCCCAGGCGGAACGCCAGCACGCCTCCGTTGACGATCTCCGCGTGTGAGATCCACGGCCGGTCCAGCGCCTTCCCGTTCAGGGTCACGGACTGCACGTACACATCGGCGGGCGCCGTCCGCGCGGCCTCCACCCGGAACGTCCTGCCGTTTTCCAGGTGGATCGCGGCGCGGTCGAAGAGCGGACTGCCCAGCGCGTACACCGGCTGGCCCGGGTTCACGGGATAGAATCCGAGCGCGCTGAAGATGTACCAGGACGACATCTGTCCGGTGTCCTCATCGCCCAGCCACCCGTCGGGACCCGGGCGGTAGAGCCGGTCCTCGATTTCGCGCACCAGCCGCTGCGTCTTCCACGGCTGCCCCGCGTAATCGTACAGATACGCCACGTGATGCACCGGCTCATTGATGTGCGCGTACTGCCCCATATCCTCCATCTTGGCCTCCGTCATCTCGTGGATGACCTGCCCGTAACCGCCGGTACGGAAGGAGGTAGTCGCGGTGAACAGCGCATCCAGCTTCTTGAGGAACGCGTCCCTGCCGCCCATCAATTCCATCAACCCGGGAATGTCCTGCTGCACGCTCCACAGCCACTGCCACGCATTGCCCTCGGTGTAGACGCCGCCCCACGCCAGCGGATCGAAGGGTTCGATCCAGCTACCGTCGGATTTCTTCCCGCGCATGAACCCGGAGGCGCGGTCGTACAGATTGCGGTAATTCTTCGTGCGCGCCAGAAAGAGCTTGTAGTCGTCCTGCTTGCCGAGCGCGCGGGCCATTTGCGCCACCGCGAAATCGTCGTACGCATATTCGAGCGTGCACGCCACCGACTCGTGGACGCCGTGGTCGTAGGGCACGTAACCCAACTGGATGTAGTCCTCGATGCCGCTGCGGGCGTGGAACACGCCGGCGCCCTTTTCGGTGGCGTCCTTGCGCAGCGCCGCGTACGCCTTGTCTGCATCGTAGTCGCGGATGCCCTTCACATAGGCGTCGGCGATTACCGAGTCGCCGTGAGTGCCGATCATCACGTTCGTCTCGCCGGGATTCGGCCACTTCGGAATGAAGCCGCCCTCGTCGTAAGCGTGGAGCATGGCGCGGATAATCGCGGCGTCCTGTTTCGGTTCCAGAATCGTCAGCAGCGGGAACTGCGCGCGGAAGGTGTCCCAGAATCCGTTGTCGGCGAACATCTCGCCGGGATGAACCTTGCCGTCGTAGGGGCTCCAGTGGACCATCTTTCCGGAGGCATCGGTCTCCTGCAACATGTGCGGGAACTGCACGGCGTGGTACAGGGCGGTGTAGAACGTGCGGCGCTGCGCCTCCGTCCCGCCTTCGACGTCGACTCGCGCCAGTTGCTTCTCCCAAGCCGCTTTGGCGCGCGCCGCGATGCGGTCGAAATCGGCCTCGGGCATGTCCTGCTCCAGGTTGCGGCGCGCCTGCTCCAGGCTGATGAGCGAGACTCCGATCCGGACCGTGACGCTTTCGCCCTCTTTCGTACTAAAGCCGGCGTAGGCGCCGACGTGGTTGCCGTCGCGCGATGCCGCGTCCGCCGCGATGACCGCCTCCTGACCGGGCAGCGCCCGCCCCTGCCGGTTCTCGGGGATCTCCCAAACGCCGTGCCTGGTGAAGGCATGGTCGAACACCGCGACGAAATACTGCGCGAAATCGGGCGAACTGCGCGCGCCGGAGACGTTCTTCCCGGTGATCGTGCGGCCGCCGGGCTCGATCGTCACCGTGCTGCCGCCGTGATTGCCATCCAGCAGCACGTACGCATCCTCGGTCTTGGGAAACGTGAAGCGGAAGGCTCCGCCGCGCGGCGACGGCGCCATCTCCACCTTCACCCGGTACGCGTCCAGCAGCACGCTGTACTTGTACGGCAGCGCCCGCTCCTGCTCATGCCGGAAGTGGGACGCGCGTTCGCCCGGCCGCACCTGAAGCAGGCCCGTGATGGGCATCAGGGAGAACGGGCCGTAATTGCTCATCCACGCCGAAGGCTGGTGGGTGGCCATGAAGCCGATCAGGGTTTCCCGGAAATACTGGTAGGGCCAGCCGTTGCCCTCCGTCATCTGGGCCGTCCACCCCAGCATGCCAAACGGCGTGAACACGCCCGGATAGGTGTTGCCGTGAGACAACTCGAACATGGACCAGGTGCCGGCGAGCGGGTCGGGGAGATCGGCGCGGCTCTTGGCCGCATCGGCGGCGATCCCCGGCGCGGTCAGAAGCCCGGCAAGCAAAAGAAAGCGGATTATGCCAAGTGGGTTCATCACCTGACACATAGCATGCTGGGGCGGGGAGGGCGGGAGCTACTCGAACAGGTGGCCCATCTTCTCGCGCTTGGTTTCGAGGTACGCGCGGCGGGTTTCGAGCACGTCGGCAATGATGGGAACGCGCTCCGCGACCCGGATGCCGGCGCGTTCGACGGCTTCCACCTTCTCCGGGTTGTTGGACATGAGACGCACCGCGGTCAGGCCGAAGTAGCGCAGGATGGCCGCGGGCACGCAGTAGTCGCGCAGATCGCTTTCGAAGCCGAGTTGCTCGTTGGCTTCGACGGTATCGGCGCCGGCGTCCTGCAGCTCGTAGGCGCGGAGTTTATTGAGCAGGCCGATGCCCCGGCCCTCCTGGTGTTCGTAGATGAGCAACCCGCGTCCCTCGCCCGCGATGGCGTCGAGCGCCATCTCGAGCTGAGCGCGGCAGTCGCAGCGCAGGCTGTGGAAGACATCCCCGGTGAGACATTGCGAATGGATGCGGACCAGCGGAGCGAAGCCGGCCGGAAAATCGCCCATCTTGAGTACCACCGCTTCCTCGACACGCGGGCCGGTCACGGCCTCGAAGCCATAGATACGGAAGAGGCCGAACTCGCTGGGAAACTCCGCCTCTGCCACTTTGGACACACGCGGGGAAGGGTTGTCGTTCATGAAGCCTTTTAGGGGAACCTTAATGCTTTTATTATAATGGCTTCCGGCAGCGCATGCTGGAAAGCTACTTCCCCCTGCTGGTGAAACTCGGCGCTATCGCATCGCTGGCGAGCCTGCTGGCGCGCTCGGGGAGCTTCAAGTCGATGCTGCTGCTGGAGAGCCGCACCCTCCGGCAGCGGATGTGGCTGTCGATCTGGTTTTCCGCGGCGTTCGGCGCCAGTGTGGCCATCCGGGTGGTGAGCCGGAACTATCCCGGCGCGGACCTGGGGCTGGAAGGCGCGCTGCTGGCGGGCATCCTCGGCGGCTACGCGACCGGGTTGGCTTCCGGCGTGCTGATCGCGATTCCGGCGATGATCGCGGGCGAGTATCTGACCATGCCGCTGCTTGCCGCGGTGGGGGTGCTCGGCGGCGTCCTGCGCGACCTGGCGCCGTCGGCCGAGGAGGTGTGGCGGTTCACGCCCTTCTTCGACCTGAACATCTACCGGTTCTTCAAGGAGAACAGCGATCCGCGGCGCACGGCGTTTCAACTGGAGTTCTTCGCCGGCATTCTGGTGGCGCAGTTCCTGCGGCAGATCCTGGGCGAGGGCTTCCCGCGCCAGATCTATTTTCTGCCCGGCAAGAACGCGCCCGGGCTGATTCTGGCGGCCAACTACGCCGCCATCGTGTTCGCGGTGGCGATTCCGCTCAAGATCTGGAACAACACCCGCAACGAAAAGAAACTGGAGGAGCAGGCGCGCCTGCTGGTGGAAGCGCGGTTGGCGGCGCTCACCAGCCAGATCAACCCGCACTTCCTCTTCAACACGCTCAACAGCGTCTCCAGCCTGATCCGCACCGACCCGGAACAGGCGCGGGTGATGGTGATCCGGCTCTCCAAAGTGCTGCGCCGCCTGCTGCGCAAGCACGAGCACTACAGCCCCTTGCGCGACGAACTCAGCTTCATCGACGACTACCTGGCGATCGAGGTCGTGCGCTTCGGAGAGAAGCTGCGCTTCGAACGCGACGTGGCCGCGGATACGCTGGATACGCTGGTGCCGAGCATGCTGCTGCAGCCGCTGGTCGAAAATTCGATCAAGCACGGGCTGAGCAGCAAGGTGGAGGGCGGTACAATTCGGATTCGTACCTGGCGCGCGGGAGAGCGGTTGTGCATCTCCGTCGAGGACGATGGCGTCGGGATTCCCGAGGCGAAACTGGCCACGCTGTTGGACGGCGGCATCGGGGTGAACAACGTGCACGAGCGGCTGAAGGTCCTGTTTGGGCGCGACTTTCGCATGTGGATCGAAAGCCAGCCGGGCAAGGGCGTGCGGGTTTACATCGAGATGCCGGAGTTACAGCCGGCTCTGGTGTCCGCTTAGGTGTCCCGGCGCTGCGTGCGTAGTGGATTTGCGGAGCGAGGAAGCAGAGGAGAACAGTGAACCGACTGGAAGAGACGATCAGCGCGTGGCCCGCGGCCGGCGCCACACTGGCGGACCGGACGCGCCGCGTCTACGACCGCCTGGCCGCGGTGTATCCGCTGTCCACCATGTTTTTTCATTCGCGGGCTCATCGCAGCGCGCTCGGCGCGAGCGGATTGCGCGACGGGATGCGGGTCCTCGAAGTGGCCACCGGCAGCGGCGAGATGTTTCGCCGGCTGGTGCGCGCCAACCCCAGCGGGATGACCGTGGGACTGGACCTCTCCCCCAACATGGCTGCGCGGACGCAGCGCGCGGCGCGCCGCAAGTTTCCCTCGGCGCGTACTCACTGCCAGGCGGTGGACGCGCGCCACATGCCGTTTCACAGCGAGACCTTCGACGCGATCTTCTGCTGCTACCTGCTGGAATTGCTCTCGGCCGAGGATATCGTCAGCACGCTGAGCGAATTCCGCAGGGTGCTTCGCGACCGCGGACACCTGACCATGGTATTGATCGGGCAGAACACGGCGGTGTTCAATGCCGTGTACAAGGTGCTGGGGAAGGTCGCGCCGGCGTTTTGGGGCAGGCAGGTGGAACAACGCGTCCCCCAACTCATCGAAAGCGTCCGGTTTGAGATCCTGCACGATCAGGTTGTGAAGCAGACTTTCTACCCTTCGCGCGTGTTGGTTGCGCGAAAATAGCGGTTATATGAGACCGACGCGACTGCTGGCATGGGCGACCGTGGCGTGCCTGCCGTTGTGCGCGCAGTTCGGGACTCCAGCGGCGCCGGATGTCGTGCTGGCCGGCGAGTTTCACACCGCGATTCCGGCCGCGCAGGTGCTGGCAAACCTCGATTCCTATTACCAGGAACAGGTGGGGCGCAAACTGGAGGCCGTGCTCCCGGAAATCGCGCCTGGGGAGCGCTACGAGGTGTGGCGCGACATGTGGGTCTATTTCGCCGGCGGCGATGGACAACTCACCGTAACCATGAAGCGTCCCACCGAGGCATCCACCGAGACTCTGGCCAAGGGCTGGATGCTGCAATTCGCCGCCCGCGCCGCCCAGGATGCGGCGGTCACTTTTCAGGAACTGCCGCCGATGCGCAATGCCGGCGGCGCCATCTACGGGTCGCGAAGGGAACTGGCCCGCATGCTGGAGGACGAGCCGGAGTTCCGCGCCGTGCCCACCTGGCAACATGCGGGCCTGATGGTTTCCGTGTCGCGGCTGGCGCGCGTCACCCTCGGCGATCCCGGACCGAAAGGCGCTCATCCCTTCACCGCGGGTGCTCCCACGGCGGAGGCAGCCAAACAATTGGCCGCGAAGGTAGGTCGGCTCCGCACCGAAGCATGCGTGTGCGCCGTCTACTCCGAATCGGCCGAAGTGGGCAGCGACCTCCGCCGCCTGGCCGAGGACAAATCCGTCAACATTTCTTCGACCGCGGTGCCGGGTCTGGTGATGCTCGACGGCGACCCGAAGCAGATCGAGACCGCCTTGCGCGCCGATCCCGTGAATCAGAGGAGGCTTGCCGCGGTGTCAGGCTGGTACGACGTGAAATACCGGATCGAAGCGTCCTACACGCGGGTGACGATCCGGTGGTCCGAACTGGCCGGATATGCGCGTCCGGGTGGAACGTTCACCGCCGCACGGGAACTGGGATCGAGCACGGCGGCGGCGGTAAAGCCGGCGGGACCGGGCAGGTTTTTGGAGTCGCGCATCAAACTCGCGCCCCTCAAGCCCGGGGCCTACCGGATCTCGATCGAGGGTGAAACCGCCGGCGGCGCCAAAGCGGCGATCGACCGGCGCGACTACTGGTTCGACGGGGAGCTTTTCGACGAACTCTAGGAACGTCCCTTGCCGCGAATCACGATTTCCAAGGAAAACTATTTGAAGGCCATCGCCGAAGCCGAGAGCGAAGGCGAGACGGTCAAGGCGGTGACGCTGGCGCGCTGGCTGCGGGTCTCGGCTCCGGCCGTGACTATGGCCAGCCGGAGGCTGCAGCGCGACGGCCTGATCCGGGTTGCCGCCGACGGGCAGATCGCATTGACCGATGAAGGACGCCAGATCGCCAGCCGGCTGCTCAACCGCCATCACCTGATCGAACGGATGTTGACGGAGATCTTCGGGTTGGAGTGGTTTAAGGTCCACGAAGAGGCCGAACACCTGGAGCATGCGGTGTCCGCGGATTTTGAAGGAAAACTGTTGGAGCGATTGGGAACCGGTGGGGTGTGCCCGCACGGCAACGGCGTGGGGCCGGATCCTCCGCCTCTCAAACGCGCGCGCGGGTTGAAGCCCCTGGACGAAGCCATGGCAGGGGAACGGCTGCGCGTGGTGAGCGTATTCGAGCGGGACCGGCAACTGTTGGAGGATCTCGACGGAGTCGGGATTCGGCCCGGCGCCCTGTTGGAAGTGGCGGATGCCGGCGGAGCCATTGTGATGCGCAACGGCTTGACCGTGGCGCGCCAGGCGGCGGCCCGCGTCTGGGTGCGCCGGGAAGAACGCTGACGCCGGAAGCGGCGCCCTTGGCTGCCGTTACTCGGCTTTGGAGTAGTAGTAGGTGTACTTGCTGTAGAGTTCGCTGGCGCGGGCGCCATTGGCCACGATGCCCAGAACGTTGTTCTCGCAGAGCGACTGCATCGCGCGGGTCACGTTGTCGAATGTGGTGGAGCCGATCTTGACCACCAGGATCGTGCCGTCGGCCATGGTGGCCAGCAGGTTGGCATCGGCGCTGAACAACAGGGGCGGCGTATCGAAGATCGCCCAGTTGAACATGCGCGGTAATTCCTCAAACAGCAGGCGCGACTGCCGCATGTTGAGCAGTTCGAGCGGATTCTTGACCGGGCTGCCGGCGGGCAGCACGTAGAGGTTCATGGATTCGATTTTGCGCAGGGCCTGCGCGAAGCTGCACTGGCCCGTAAGAAAATCGCTCAGTCCCGGCCCGCGATCCATCTGAAACAGGCTGTGCACGATGGGGCGGCGCAGATCGAAATCGCCCAGCAGCACGCTGGATTCGGCCAGGTGGGACTGGGCCAGCGCCAGGTTCACCGCGGAAAAGGTCTTGCCTTCGGCGGGGGACGGGCTGGTGACGACGATGGTATGCAGGGGCTGTAGCGTTTGCAGGTGGTTGAGACGCGTGCGCAGGGTGCGGAATTCTTCTGCCGGGGTCTCGTGCGAGTTGTTCAGGTCGAGCAGGTGCGACTCCGGCGCGGGTTCGAAGGGCACGATTTGTACTTCGCTCAGCATGGCCGGACTGAGGTTCAGGCGCGTCGGGGTGGAGGATAACGTGGGACCGGCCAGTCCGTTCGGACCATCGCTATCGAGGTGAATGCCCGCGGCGGCCATGATCGGCGGCGGATCCGCCGGCAGGACCGGCTGTTCCGGCGGTAAGACACCGCCCATTTCCGCGCGTTTCAGTGCGTCATGTACTCGACTCATCGTTTCTCCCGTCGCAAACTCAGATCCCCGGCTTCCCGGCCTATGAACCGTGTCCGAAGTAGTAATAGTAGGCTGAGCCGCTCATCGCGATCGAGCCGATAATGATGGCGCTGGACCAGGCCAGCCATTGCAGGCGCCGCTTCCGCCGGATCAGGAGGGCGTTTTCCAGCAGCGGAACGCTGCTCAGAACCGGCAGGTTGGTGTACGCGCGGACGTCCTTGAGGTTCTTGAGCGAGGTGTCCTTCATCTCTTTGGCGCCGGCCAGGAAGATGCCCAGCACCAGGCCGAGGCCGGTGCCGATGGCCGCAATCTGTAAACGGTTCGGCTCGGAAGGCGCCGTCGGGTCGCTGGGCGGATCGAGAACTTCCAGGTTTTCACCGGCTTTGTGTTCCTCCAGGCTCTTGGCCGTATCGGTGATCTCCTGTTTGTGCTGCGTGTCCTCGTAATTCTGCTTGGCCATGTTGTACTCGCCCATCAGCGATGCATATTCCTGCTCCAGTTGCGGACTGCTTTCGATCCGCCCCTGCAAATTCGCGATGTTGGCGGTGATCTGCTGCACCTGCTTGACCTTGCTGTCCATTTCCAGATTCGTGTTCTGGATGTCGGTCTTGATCATGTTCATCTGGTTCTGGAAATCCTGCGCCATCCGGGCCATCTGGGGATTGGTCTGGCGGCGGGTCTGCGGCGTCGCCGCGGCCGCGGTGGCCTGATTCTGCTGGTCGCGCTTCTGCTCGTCGTCGTATTGGCGCTGCAGGCTTTCCAACTGAGCCTGAATCTTCTTGATCTGCGGGTGGTTGGGCGTGTAGATCTCGCGCGCCGAGGCG
>JBBIQR010000128.1:0-526 GCA_037442245.1 Candidatus Solibacter sp.
CGCCAGGCCATGGCGGCGCTCGGCCGAACCGGCCGCGGCGGACGGCTGCGAACGCGGCAGCCTGGCGAGCTGATCCCCGCGCGAAGAGGCGGCAGGCATGACATCGGCTTGTCGTTCCTGCTTCGCAGCGGCCACCGGCGTCGCTCGTAAACGAAACCCCCGAACAGAACCTTCCGCAATTCAGATTCCCGCAAACAGCCTAGCTAAATCCAAAGCGCGGCTGTAGCCTGTGTTTGACTGGCCGAACGCCAGCACAAAAAGGGGAGTCGAAAATGCCTCGTCGGGGATGGCGGACGCTTTCCGCATTGCTTGTTTTCGGCCTGTCGATTGCCGCGCACGCCCCCGCCCGGGCCGCCGATGCCGAGATCGACCAGTTGCTTCGAAGTCCGGTCGGCAAGGACTGGGTGACGAACGGCGGCAATCTCACCAATGATCGCTATTCGACGCTGAAGCAGATCGACACCACCAATGTCGGCAAGCTCAAGGGCGCGTGCGTGCTGCGCGGCGCGCCGCGCGACATCCCGCC
>JBBIQR010000128.1:536-12407 GCA_037442245.1 Candidatus Solibacter sp.
AAGGGCTCCGGCGTCGGTGGAAAATATTCGCTCGAGGCGTCTCCGCTGGTGAAGGACGGCATCATGTATGTCGTCACCGGCAACGACGACGTGTTTGCCCTCAACGCCAAGACCGGCGAGATGATCTGGGAATACTGGTCCGGCATCGATCAGGCCATCTCGACGGTCTGCTGCGGCTGGGTCAATCGCGGTCTGGCGATGGGCGAAGGACAGATCTATCTCGGCCAGCTCGACGCCAACGTCGTGGCGCTCGACATGAAGACCGGCAAGGTCAACTGGAAGACGCCGATCGAAAAGTGGCAGAACGGCTACGGCATCACCAGCGCGCCGCTGTATTATGACGGCATGATCTACAGCGGGATCACCGGCGGCGAGTTCGGCGTCCGCGGCCGGCTGACCGCGCTCAACGCCAGGACCGGCGAGATCGCGTGGCGCTGGTTCACGCTGCCGGGTCCCGGCGAGAAAGGCAGCGAGACCTGGCCGCCCGGCACCGATCATGCGATGCGCGGCGGCGCCTCGATCTGGAATACGCCGGCGCTCGATCCCGAACTCGACCTGCTCTATTTCGCGGTCGGCAATTGCGGGCCGGATTACGATGGCTCGATGCGCGAAGGCGACAACCTGTTCTGCACGTCGATGGTGGCGCTGAAAGCCAAGACCGGGGAATACGCCTGGCACTTCCAGCAGGTGCACCACGACCTCTGGGACTACGATGCCGCGAGCCCCGTCGTGCTGTTCGATACCGTGATCAACGGCGAGCCGCGCAAGGGAATCGCCGAGGCCGGCCGCACCGGCTGGGTCTACATCCTCGACCGAACCAACGGAAAACCGCTGGTCGGCATCGAGGAGAAGCCGGTGCCGCAGGAGCCCCGGCAGAAGACGGCGGCGACGCAGCCGATTCCGCTTGGCGATGCGATCGTGCCGCAATGCGCGGAAAAAATGCCGGGCTACGACAAGGCCGGCTGCATCTACACCCCGTTCTGGGAATCCCCGGTCCTGATTCAGCCTTCCGGGATCGGGGGAACCAACTGGTCGCCGATGCCCTACAGTCCGGATACCGGCTATTTCTACGTGCCCGGCACCGTGCGCACCAGCGCGTTCGTGCGCAACGACAGCAAGTACACCAGTGGGCAGCGCTACACCGGCGGCGGACAGACCGCGCCGATCGGCTCGACCATGAGCGGCACGTTTACCGCGATCGACGCCAAAACCAACAAGATCGCCTGGCAGCACAAGACGCCCTATCGCATCGGCGGCGGCGGCGGCTCGACCGTAACCGCGGGCGGGCTGGTGTTCATCGGGGCCACCGACGACAGCCGGTTCCGCGCGTTCGATTCGAAGACCGGGAAGGAACTGTGGGTGGTGAAGATCGACGCCGGGGCGCACTCCGCGCCGGTGACGTTCCTGGGGAAGGACGGCCGGCAGTACGTGGTGATCACGGCCACGGGCGGGGGGTTTCTGGGAGACAAGAGCCGGGCGGATACGATGATCGCGTTCGCGCTGCCGGCGGCGGGCGGACCGGCTGCGGCGCCATCCGTGACGGAAGCCTCGGCCGGGGCGGTGGTGCGTCCACGGGCGCGGGCGATTGCCGCGACCGACGGGAAGACGCTGCTGGGGGAACTGTGCGCGAGCTGCCATCCGCTGGACGAAGTGACCGCGGCGCGGCGCACGGAAGCGGGATGGCAGCAGGAGGTGGCCGATATGGTGGCGCGGGGGAGCGAAGGGACGCCGCAACAGTTGGCCAGTGTGGTGGCCTACCTGACGGGCGCCTACGGGAAGCTCAACGTCAACACCGCGTCGCAACAGCGGCTGGCGGAGTTCCTGGGGCTGAGCGCGAAGGAGGCGCGGGCGATCGTGAGGTACCGGGGGCGCAGGGGCGATTTCAAGAGCTTCGAAGAGCTTCTGGCTGCGCCCGGCGTGAATCGCGCCAAGCTGCGGGCGAAGCGCGAGCTGATCGCGTTCACGCTGTAAAGGGGATATGGAGAGAATCGACGAGCAGTTAGCCGCGCGGGTGGACGAATACATCGAGAGGCTGTTTGCCGCGCCGGATGCGGCGCTGAGCGAGAACCTGCGGGAGATGCGGGCGGCGGGCATTCCGGAGATCAACGTGAGTCCGGTGCAGGGGAAGCTGCTGTACCTGATCGCGCGCCTGGCGGGAGCGCGGCGCGTGCTCGAAATCGGCACCCTGGCCGGGTACAGTACGACGTGGCTGGCTCGCGCCCTGCCGCCGGATGGACGAGTGCTGACCCTGGAGATCGACGCCGGGCGCGCGGAGGTGGCGCGGCGCAACCTGGAACGCGCCGGCTGCGGCGAAAAGGTGGAGATCCGGGTGGGACCGGCGGCCGATTCGCTGCGGGAGCTGATCGCGGCGGGGACGGCGCCGTTCGATTTGATCTTCGTGGATGCGGATAAGGCGGGTTACCCGGAATATCTGGGGCTGGCGCTGCAGCTTGCGCGCCCCGGCAGCGTGATCCTGGCCGATAATGTGATCCGCGGCGGACGGGCGATCGAGGACGCGCCGCCCGACGACAACGCACGGGGAGCGAAAGCGTACAACGAGGCGGTGGCGGCGGACCCGAGGCTCGAATCGGTGATCCTGCCGATTTTCCGGGGCAAGCTGGACGGGATGGCGATCTCGATCGTCCGCTAGACCGAGACGGCTTCGGCGGCCCATTTGCGCGTGCGCTTGAGGCCCTTGCCGGCGAGCAGTTCCTTGACGATGGACACGTTTTCGATCAACTGGAAGTCGTACATGCCGACGCAGATGAAATCGGCGCCGTTATCGAAGGCGTACTGGAAGCCTTCGCGCGGCCAGATGGCTCCCGCGGCCAGCACTTTATAGGCGACGAAGGGCTTATCGATTTTGGAGAAGAACCCGGCGGTGGCGTGGGGCTTGGTTTCCCAGATGTTGTCGTGGGTGGCGGCGCCGAACTCGGCGGGCGCGAGGGCTTTGTCCGAGGGCTTCCAATCCGGCTGCGGCGGGACCGGCTTCTCGGAACTCCAATATTGGGCGTTATTGAAGGTTTTCACGTAGAAATCGACCGGGAGCTGGTGTTTTTCGGCCCAGATCAGGGTGTCGATTTCGTGGCTGGCGAGGGCGGTCGGGATCTTGTAACCGCGGATCTTCTCGAGGCCTTTGGCGAGGATATCCGGACGATTCTGCTTCCAGAAATAGTCGCCTTCGAGGCCGCGGATGTAGGCGGCGGCGACACCGAGTTCCATGGCCTGTTCGATGTCGTGGGTCTGATCCTCCTCATTGACCACGATCTGGGCGATCCACTGCATTTTGCCGCCGCGCTGGCGGTGGCGTTTGGCGAGTTCCATCATGTGGCCTTCCACCCGCAGGAAGGAGGCGTTGATGCCGTACTCCTCGCACTTTTGCCAGGTTTCCAGGATCTTGTCGTCGGTGAAGTAGGCGCGCAGCAGTTGGGAGACGTAGATCAGGTCGCGCGAGTGGGCCTGAAAGCCGACCAGGTTGTGTCCGGCGATGAGGCGGCTGACTTTCAGGCCTCCGAGGTTGCCCATGGGCATGGGTCCGGGGGTGAGGGTGGCGGTCTGCGGCCCGCGTCCGAAGCCGAATCGGCCGCCGGGTCCGCGTCCGCCGCGTCCCGGTCCGCCGCCGCGGCCGGGCATGGGTTCGCGGGCGCCGGGTTGCTGCTGCTGCTCCTGGTAGGCAAGCAGGTCGCGCTCCTCGAAACTCAGGGCGGTGGCGGTGATGGCCGAAGCCTGCTTGAAGAAACCGCGTCGATTCACCTTGCCGGACATTTCTTGACTCCCCTTCTAATTGGCGCCCGCAGGCGTGTAGTGGACCCGAACGTCTCTGACGACATCGGTTCCGATCTCGGGTTTGGCGGGTTGATACAGGGTTTCGATCTCGACGTCCTGCCCGGCATCCCCCACGGTGAGTTTTCCCTGAAAGAGCATGTTGTAGCGCTCGATGATGTGGACCTGCATGCGGAAGCGGTAGGTACCCGGGGCGACTCCCGCCTCGGAGAGATCGAAGGAGAGGCTGCCGCTGCCGACATTCGGGGTGGGCCCGGTCACGGCGTCGACCAGGTCTTTGGGCGCTTTGGCCCAGTCGGCCAGCTTGACCCAGTCGGGACAGACGCGGCCGAGTTTGTAGACGCTGCCGGAGAGCTCGTTGCTGACGTAGAGCGTGGTGACGAGCGCGCCCTTGGAATCTTCCAGCCAGATGGCGGTGTGATAGGACGGGTCCGAGGTGCCGGGAGGGAGATAGAGGAAGCGCACGTCGAGGGTCCCGGCTTTGGCGGCAGGCGCCGGGAAGGCGGGAGCGGCCGTCAGCAGGAGGGCGCCAATCCACACCGGCACAAACGGTTTGAGGGCCGGGCGGCGGCGCATTTTACGCATAATCAGATCTTGAGATCCTCAACTACCGATCTTAAATCCCTGATGCGATTCCGCCTCAAAACGTAACGGTATCGATACGGTTACTCTGTCCCGCGGCTTACCGGGAGCCGAGGGTCCGTTCGAGGAAGGCGTACACTTTGTCGAGCGCCTGCTGGTTGATCGAGTCGTTGCGGCGGGGACCGGTGGGGTTGGCGAAACTGTGGTCCTGATTGGGGTAGACCACGAGTTCGACGGGCACGCCGGCGGCTTTCAGGGCATCGGTCAGGCGCTGGGCCTGGCGCAGGTTGACGGTGGCATCCTTGCCGCCGTGCTGGATGAGGAACGGCGGGTCCTTGGGGTCGACCCAGGTGATGGGGCTGGAGGCGGCGAGGTAGTCCTTGGGGCAATCGGCCATGGCGCATCCCATGAAGGCCACCTCGGGTGAAGCCAGCGGGGGGAGGACAGTGGAAAGGGGCGTGGCGGCGGGGGCGGCTGCGGCTTTGCGACCGGCGTCGGAGGCGACGTGGAGGAGGTCGGTGACGCCGTACCAATCGATGACTCCCTGCACGCAATCCGAGGGCAGGGGCGCGGCGGGGGGAGGGGCGGCTCCGGCCGGTCCGGCGGGCTGGGGCGGGGGCGGTTCGAGGGCAGCCACCCCGCAGGAGGTCCCTACCAGGCTGGCAATCTGCCCGCCGGCCGAGGGACCCCAGATGACGGTGCGGGAGGGGTCCATATGGAACTCGGCGGCGTGCTGCCGCATCCAGCGGATGGCGTTTTTGGTGTCGTGGATGGCGGCTGGGAACCGCGATTCTCCGGAGAGCCGGTAGCTGATGCTGGTCACGACGTAGCCGCGGGCGGCGACTCCGGCCAGGACGGCGGGAAAGTCCTCAAACGTACCTCCGTGGCGCTGGTCGCCGTTACGCCATCCGCCGCCGTGGACGTAGAGGACGTTGGGCTTGGGCGCGCCGGTAGGGGGCGGGGTGTAGACGTCGAGCTGGAGCGGGCGGAAGCCGTCGATTGCGGAGTACACCAGGTCCCAGGTGGCGGTGACGCCGTTGGGGAACCGGGTGGTGAGGGGAGGCTGCACCTTGGCGGGCTGGGGTTGAGCCAAGGCGGGCTGGAGGAGGAGCGCGGCAAAGGCCGCGGGCAGCGGGAGGACCGACTTGCGAATCGCCATAGACGAACGGATTGTAGAACCGCGGGCGGGCGGGAGGCAACATCGTTACCGTGTCGCCACGGTTACAGTGGTCCCGGACGGGCGAAACGGCTGTATACTCCGAGGTTAAAGGCGCGCCGCATGGCCCGATCCGCGCGGCGCGAGCGCTCCATGCAAGGGGACTCCGGCATCGACATTCTGGTCAGTGAAGTAGGCCCGCGCGACGGGCTGCAAAGCATCCAACGCCCGATGCCGACGGAGGCCAAGCACCGCTGGATTCGGGCGCTGGCCGGGGCCGGGCTGCGGGAGATCGAAGCCGGGTCCATGGTCTCGCCCAAACTCCTGCCGCAGATGGCGGACACGGACGAAGTGGTGCGGGCGGCGGTGCAGATTCCCGGGCTGACGGTCCTGGCGCTGGTAGCGAACCTGAAGGGGGCCGAGCGCGCGTTCGCCGCCGGCGCCCACAAGTTGACGATGCCGGTTTCGGCGTCACGCGCCCACAGCATGGCGAATATTCGCAAGACGCCGGAGGAAGCGGTGCAGGAGGTCCACCGGGTGCGCGAGTTGCGCGACGGTCTGGGCGGCGGATATCGTCCGCTGATCGAAGTGGGCATGTCGACGGCGTTCGGCTGCTCGATGGAAGGCGCGGTTTCCGAGGACTGGGTGTTCCGGCTGGTCGAACTGCTGCTGGAAGCGGGAGCGGATTCGGTGGGGCTATCCGATTCGACGGGGTACGCGAACCCGGTGCAGGTCAAGCGCATGTTCCGGCGGTTGGCGAAGGAAGCGGGCGAAAAGGCCGGGGGCGCGCATTTTCACAACACGCGGGGACAGGGGCTGGCCAACGTGGTGGCGGCGCTGGACGCCGGCGTGACGACCTTCGATTCGTCGCAGGGCGGCATCGGCGGGTGCCCGTACGCGCCGGGCGCCACCGGCAACATCGTGACCGAAGACCTGGTATTTCTGCTGGAGGCGATGGGGCTGCGCACGGGGATCGATCTGGGACGGCTGATCGAGGCGCGGGAGATCGTCCGCGAGGCGCTGCCCGGGGAACCGCTTTACGGGCACGTGCCGGACGCCGGACTGCCCAAGGGCTTCACGGGCGCTAGCGGCGGGCGGGCTACGCCACACCGAGTTGAGCCGACAATTCCTTGAAGCGGGAGTGGTTGCGAAGGGGATCGAAGCGCGGGTCCACTTTGGCGACGATCAATTCGAAGCAGCGATCCTCAAAGGCCTTGGTGAGCCAGCGGTAGCCTTCGTCGATTTCGCCGAAGGCGAAGTGGATGGTGGCGAGTTCGAACGGGGAGACGTAGCGCTTCCCGGCGAGTTCGTGGAGTTCGGCGAGAATCCGCTCGGCCTCGTCGCGGCGCTTCGAAACCGCGAGCACGCGGGCCAACCCGCCGCGCATCCGGGGATTCTGGGGGGCGAGTTGGACGGCGCGGCGGAAAGCGGCGATGGCCTCTTCGAGGTCGCCGCGCTGCTCCTGAATCAGGCCGAGGGCCCAGTAAGCGGCGACGAAGTGGGGGTTCTGCTCGATGGTGTGGTCGCACCGGTCCAGGGCGGTTTCGAACTCGCGGCGGTAGTAGTAGGTCATGGCGACGTCGCGGGAAACGATGGAGGAGACGGGGTCGACGGTGGCGGCCAGCAGAATTTCGCGGAGGGCTTCGTCCAGGCGGCCCAGGGGCGCGAGGCAGGACACGGCATACCAGTGATGCGCGGTGGCGTAGCGGGGATCGAGCGCGATGGCGCGCTGGAACTCGCGCTCGGCGCTGAGAAAATCCCAGTCCTGGGTGGATTTTGCGTGGGCGAGGGAGGCGTGGGCTTCGGCCGAATCGTCGTCGAGCAGGACGGCCCAGGCGGCGTTGGAGGCGACCTTGGTCCAGACGTCGGCCGGAGACAGCGCGCCGTAGTGGCCCAGGAGCGCGTAGGCGTCGGAGAGGCCGGCGAAGGCCTGGCCGTACTGCGGATCTTCGGCGGTGGCTTTTTCGAAGAACTGAGCGGCGCGGCGCAGTCCCTCCTCGGTGCGTTGCGCGAGTTGGTGGGTGCCCTGGAGGTAGAGGTTGTAGGCGGCGACGTTCTCGGTGGGGCGCCAGGCTTTGCGGCTGCCGTGGCCGCTGAGTTCGGTTTGCAGGCGTTCGAGCACGCCGGCGGCGACTTCCTCCTGGAGGGCGAAGGGATTCGCAGCGTCGCGATCGATGGCGAAGGACCAGATGCAGGTGCCGCTGGCGGCGTCCATCAGGCGCGTGGCGACGCGGAGAGTGTCCGCGGACCGGCGGACGCTGCCGGAGATGCGCATGGCGGCTTCGACGCGCTCGTCCGGCGAGCGGGCGACCATGACCCGCAGTTTCCTGGTGTTGGCGAGGCGGTGGATGACCTCTTCGGTGAGGCCGCGGCAGAGGTACTGGAGATCCTGCTCCTGGGTATCGTCGGTGAAGGGCGCGACCTCGACGGTGTTCCTGGCGGCAAGAGCGGATAACACCGGCGGCTTCGGTTCGGACGCTGGCTCGGGGTAGTGGAACAGCGGGGAGTAGCCGCCTTTGGGGAGTTCGATGACGACTGCGTCGCCGCCGCCTTCCTCGCGGTAGTAGCGGGAGAGGCGCGCGCGGAGGCGGCGTGCCTGGACGCGGACGATGGGGTCCATGCGGGGATCGAAGGACGCTTCCTTGCCGAAGACCTCGACTCCGACGAGGAACTCTTTGAGGTTCTCGCCGCGGCCGGAGAGGTTTTCGGCGACGATGAAACTGAGGAAGCGGCGCAGGCGGTCGACGGGGAGAAAGACCTTGCTGTGGAGGATCCGATCGAGCTGTTCCCGGATCTTGGCTTCGTTCCCGGCCCCGGGTAGCGCGGCGGTCCGTTCCGTCATGCTGACATCGTAACCAATCGGCCCCGCGGATGCACCCGGCGAGCCGGGCAGAGCCGCAGGCCGCCCCATTTTTGTGTCGCGCACCCAGCGGCCAAACTCCGTTACAGTAGCAGCACGGTTACACCGTTGCCAGCCCTGGGAAGTGCGGTTTAAGATCGGTATGCCATGTCCCTCGAAGACGACCGCACCCTAAGTGCCGTAATCAATGGCACGCCGCCGGCGCCGGGGTTACACCCGCCGAAGCCGGGCACCCGGATCGCCGCCTATCAACTTACCGAATACCTGGAGCAATTGGGCGTCGAGGTCATCTTCGGGCTGTGCGGCCACACGGTGATCGGATTCCTGGACGCGTTGGGCAAGAGTAAGATCCGGTTCATTACGACGCGCCACGAGCAGGTCGCGGCGCACGCGGCGGACGGCTATGCGCGGGCATCGGGCAAACCCGGGGTACTGCTCACGCACCTGGGTCCGGGGCTGACCAACGCGGCGACGGGCGTGGCCAACGCCGCGCTGGACTCGATCCCGATGGTGGTGATCGCAGGCGACGTTCCTTCGTATTATTACGGACGCCATCCGCACCAGGAAATCAACCTGCACCAGGACGCGGACCAGTTTCAGATCTACCGTCCTTTCGCGAAGCGCGTGTACCGGGTGGACCGGGTGGAGGATCTGCCGCGGGTGATGGAGCGGGCGTTCCACCTGGCGCAGAGCGGACGTCCCGGCGTGGTGCTGGTGGACGTGCCGATGGATCTGTTTTCGGCCGATCTGGCGGAGGGCGCGTTTTCGAAGGCGCCGCCGCGGATGACGCGTCCGGCGATGGACGAGGCTTCCGCGCGGCAGATTGTGGAGGCGCTCGCCGCCGCCCACAACCCGGTGCTCTACGTGGGGGGCGGGGTGATCTCGGCGGGCGCGGCCGGCGAACTCGCGGCGCTGGCGGAGCGGCTGGAGATTCCGGTAGCGCACACGCTGATGGGCAAGGGCGCCATGCGGGAGGACCATCCGCTGCTGCTGGGGATGACGGGATTCTGGGGCACGCCGGTGGCGAACGACATCTGCCGCGGGGCGGACCTGATCCTGGCGGTAGGCACGCGGCTGGCGGAGGCGAACTCGAGTTCGTGGGATTCGCGCTTCACGTTTTCGATCCCGCCCACGCGGCTGATTCACGTGGATATCGACCCGGCGGAAATCGGCCGCAACTATCCCACGGAGTTGGGCGTGGTGGCGGACGCGAAGCTGGCGCTACAGGCGCTGGTTGCCGCGGCTGGGGAGCGCAAACAGGCGGCGGTGCGGGCCGGCCTGCGGCGGCGGATCGCGGAGGGCCGGGCCGAATTCGTAGCCAACTGGAAAGAGCAGTGGAACTCGGGGCAGTTCCCGCTGCGGCCGGAACGGATTCTGAGCGAGTTGAAGAAAGCCCTGCCCGAAGACGGATACATCGTGAGCGACGTGGGCTGGAACAAGAACGGCGTGGCGCAGCAGTACCCGGTCACGGTTCCGGGCACGTTCATCACGCCGAGCGGGCTGGCGACGATGGGGTTCGGACCTTCGGCGGCGCTGGGGGTGAAGGTCGCGCAGCCGCACCGCGCGGTGGTCTCGCTGATCGGCGACGGAGCGTTCAGCAGCAACCCTTCGCCGGTGGCGACGGCGATGGAAGCCAACATCCCGGTGGTGTGGCTGGTGATGGACAACTCGGCGTTCGGCACGATCGCCGGTTTGGAGAAGATGCACTTCGGGTGGAGCTTCGGCTGCCTTTTCGAAAGCGGGGGGAAACCGTACAGCGTGGATTACGCCGCGATGGCGCGCGCCTGCGGAGCCAACGGCGTGAGGATCGAAAGCGCGGACGAGCTGGGTCCGGCGCTGCGGGACGCGCTGGCTTCCGGGGTGCCGAGCGTGATTCAGGCGCCCATGGAAAACGCGCCCACGCCGACACCGGGGTATTGGAACATCAACGACATTTACCGCCAAGGCATGTGACCGAGGAGCACGATGGCGCGGACGATTACTCCCGAAGAGAAGGACCAGGCCCGGGAACTTTTGGAGCGGGCGCGGCGGGCGATGGACGGGATCGCCGATTACGATCAGGAGCGGGTCGACCGGCTCATCCGGGCGGTGGCGTGGGCCACGGCGAACGAGCGGACGGCCACGCGGCTGGCGTACATGGGAGTGGATGAGAGCGGCCTCGGGGACCGGGCGGGAAGGCCGAACAAGCGGTTCAAGATCCTGGGGATTCTGCGCGACGCGCTGCGGCAGAAGAGCATGGGGGTGATCGAAGAGATCCCGGAAAAGGGGATCGTGAAGTACGCCAAGCCGGCGGGCGTGATCGCCTCCCTGGTGCCGGTGACGAACGCGGCGCTGACCGAGCCGGGCAACGGAATCTATGCGCTGAAGTGCAAGGACGCGATCATCTTTTCGCCGCATCCGGCGAGCCGCCGCACTACCTTCGAGACGGTGCGGATCATGCGCGAGGCGCTGAAGCGCGAGGGCGCGCCCGAGGACGTGTTCCAGTGCATCGAGAAGCCGAGCATCCCGCTGGCGCAGGAGCTGATGTCGATCTGCGACCTGACGATCGCGACCGGCGGACCGGCGATGGTGCGGGCGGCGTACAGTTCGGGCAAGCCGGCGTACGGCGTGGGCGCGGGCAACGCCACCATGGTGATCGACGAGACCGCCAATATCGAGGAAGCGGCGCGGAATACGCGGCTGAGCAAGACCTCGGATTTCGGGTCCGGCTGCTCGGCGGACGGCAACCTGGTGGTGGAAGAAAGCATCTACGACCGTTTTCTGGCGCAACTGCAGGCGGAAGGCGGCTACCTGGTGAGCGCCGCGGAGAAGCAACTGCTGCTGCAGGCGATGTGGGACGCCGAAGGCCACCGCACGGCGGAAACGATCGCGCGCCCGGCGGCGAGCATCGCGCGGACCGCCGGGTTCGCGATTCCGGAAGGCAAGTCGTTCCTGGTGGTGCCGGAGAGCGAGATCGGCAAGGAGCATCTGTTTTCCAGCGAGAAGCTGTCTCCGGTGCTGGCGATTTTCCGGTATCCGGCCGGGTTCGAGAACGCGCTGGAGATGGTGCGCCGCATCTACGCGGTAGGCGGGCGCGGGCACTCCTGCGGGATCTATTCGTTTGACGACGATCACATCCACCGGCTGGCGCTGGTGGCGCCGGTGAGCCGGATCATGGTACGGCAGCCGCAATCGAAAGCCAACGCAGGCGCGTTCAACAACGGGATGCCGATGACGTCCAGCATGGGGTGCGGCATCTGGGGCGGGAACATCACGAACGAGAATGTTGCGCTCAAGCACTACATGCAGGTGACGTGGGTGGCGCGGCCGATTCCGGAGGATCGTCCTTCGGAGGCCGAGCTGTTCGGCGAGTTCTACAACACGGAAACGTTCTAGAGATGAGCGCAGAGTGATGAGAACAGGCTTAGTACGTCGTTTCGTAAGTACGGTCTCGTGTTCCGGGTCCACCGCTCCCTTACGGTCGCGGCTCCGTTCCGAGCCGCGCGCGTCA
>JBBIQR010000129.1:0-12368 GCA_037442245.1 Candidatus Solibacter sp.
TATTGGGAGCTTACCGCTCCCGGTGGGAGACCGGCCTTCTCATACCATCTCTGTCGCGCACCCGGTATTCACTCGGCGGGCGCGCGCGGCGGCAGGGCGGCGAGGCGTTCGCGGATTTCGCGGAGGGCTTGCATGACCTCGGCGTGCTGCACCTCTTCGGCGGGCGGGGATTTGCGATGGATGAAGAAGGTGCCTCCGGGTTCGAGCACGCAGCGCTCGACGTCGGAGAGGGAGTCGAAGCCCTGGCGGTGGAGGACGGTCATCAACTCGGAGTGGGTCATGAGCTCGCGCGCGAGGTTGTGGCGGACGATGCGCCCGTGGTCGACGAGGGTAGTGGGGCGGCCTTCGAGCAACTGATCGAGGCGCCGGTGGCGGAAGAGGAAGCGCACCACGAGGTAATTCATGACGAGGAGGGCGAAGGCGCCGATCAAGCCGCCGGACATGGAGTTGTCGTTGCCGATGATGGCGTTCTGCACGGTGTTGGAGAGGCTCAACAGCACCACCAGGTCGAAGGGGTTGAGTTGGGCGAGTTCGCGCTTGCCGAAGATGCGGAGCGCGATCACCAGGAAGATGTAGACGCAGATGGGGCGCAGGATTTTTTCGATGAGGGGAGCGCCAAGGACGAAGATGTCGTTCCACATTTTGGCTGTGAGGAGCCACTGGGGCATGGTGCGGTTCCTTTCGGGTGGCGTCCACCGGGAGGCGGGGGACGCTCTGTCTAGCGATTATGCGGGAAACGGGGGCGCGTTGGTTGGAGGTGTGGATCGAGACACGGGGCGCAGGGGCGCGGCGGAAGACACACGTCGCCGAAAAACCTGTTAACGTAATACGTTAACACTTTATTGACACGGGATGGATTCGTGGATATCCTGTTCAAAGAGCGGAAATTCGAGAAGCAGTGCAACCAGCGCCAAACGCTGGTACGCGCGCACGGGGAGCGGCGAGCCCACCTGATCCACATCGGCCTGGAGGCGCTGAAATGGGCAACCTGCCGAAGATCTGCGGAACATCGCGGGACGGCTGCACGAGTTAAAAGGGAACCGAAAAGGGCAGCTCTCCCTGGATCTGGACCACCCGTACCGCCTCCTCTTCATCGCGGATCACGACCCCGCGCCGCTGACCGGGGATGGAGGATTGGACTGGAAGCAGGTGACCGCCATTAAGATCCTCGGAATTGAGGACACGCATGAGTAGCCAAAGCGGCAATCAATACGACCCCGACTTCGTGACCCCGCCCGGAGCGCAGATCCAGGAGAAGATTCAAGAACTCGGCATGACCCAGACGGAACTGGCGGAGCGAATCGGGCGGACGAAGAAGACGGTCAACGAGATCGTCAGCGGCAAGGCGCCGATCGAACCGGAAACGGCTTTCCAGTTGGAGCGGGTGCTCGGCATCCCGGCGCGCTTCTGGAACAACGCCGAACGGCAGTACCGCGACCAGATCGTCCGGCAGGAGGAACGCGGGCGACTGGAGCGGCAGGTGGAGCGTCTCGGGCGCTATCCCATCCAGGCGATGTGCAAGCTGGGCTGGCTGCCGAAACGCACTGGCGAGGTGGAGATGCTCGAGGAACTGCTGACCTACTTCGGCGTGGCCAGCTTCGACGCCCTCGATCAGATCGACACGCAGACCCGCACGGCCTTCCGGCCGCCGGCGGTGCACCGCGTGGACCGCAATGCGGTGCTGGCGTGGCTGCGCAAAGGGGAACTCGAGGCGCGCGCCATCCCCTGCCGCCCTTTCGAGAAGGAGAATTTCCGGCGTGCGCTCGCCAAGATCCGGGAGTTGACGCTGCGGCCCATCGCCGAAGCGATCCTCGAGACCGTGCGGCTGTGCGCCGAATCCGGTGTGGCGGTCGCGTTCGTGCCGGAACTGCCGAAGACGGGCGCCCGGGGCGCTACGCGCTGGCTGACCGCCGACAAGGCGCTGATTCAACTAAGCGTGCGGGGGAAGACGGACGATCAACTCTGGTTCACCTTCTTCCACGAGGCGGGCCACATCCTGCTGCACTCCAAAAAGGACATCTTCATCGAGCTGGACAACACGGAAGACAGCCGCGAGGACGAAGCCAACCGATTTGCGGCCGATCAATTGATCCCCCCGGACACGTGGATCCTCCTGAGGCGGACGAAGCTCCGAAGCTCCGCGGAGGTACAACTTTTCGCCAGGCAGTACAATATCGCACCGGGAGTCCTGGTAGGGCGTATGCAGCGGGAGAAAATGATTCCGGGGTCGCACCTCAACGCCCTGAAAGCTCGACTTGCACTCAAGGCCTCGTGACCGCTGCCGGGAAACGGGGGCGCCGGGCACGCGTTGGTTTTGATAAAACAGAAACAGGGCCGGATGTTGCGGGGCCGGGAGGGCCGTGGAAAACCTGTGGAGGACGGCGCGGCGGTTGTGGATCGCGCGGCGCCGGCGCGGCGCAGGTGCAAGTGGGGCAAGCAGTTATTTTTGCACCGGTTTCTTGGACGCGGAGTCTTGACCCTCACGGAATCGGACGCTAGGCTAGGGCATTCGTTCATGTCCACTTCCAACACCGCCGCCGAAAAGGGCCTGCCGGTCAATGTAGACGCCGAGCGTTTCGTGCTGGGCTCGATCCTGCTCGACGACAGCTTTTATATTCAGGCGGCGAGCTCGCTCGAAGCCGGCGATTTCAGCCTGGACAAACACCGGCGCATCTACCGCCGGATGGGCGAGATCAACGAGCGCGGCGAACATATCGACCGGATCACGCTGGCCAACGAGCTGATGAAGTACAACGAGCTCGAATCCTGCGACGGGTTGAGCTACCTGGTATCGCTCGACGACGGGCTGCCGCAGGTTCCGAACCTGGAGAGCTACATCCGGCTGGTGAAGGACAAGGCCATTCTGCGGCGGATCATCTTCGCGTCGCAGCACATGATCAACCGGGCGATGATGGCCGAGGAGGCGCCGGACGAAATCCTGGCCGGCGCCGAGGAGACGCTGCTCAAGCTGGGCGAGGAGCAGGTCAAGAGCGGACTCATCAGCCCGGCCGACATTCTGGAGCAGTACGAAGGCGGGATTCAGGCGTTCCTCGACCCGAGCAAGCGGGTGAAGGGGATCGGCACGGGCTTCCTGAAGCTGGACGAGATGACGGGCGGGCTGCATCCGGGGGACCTGTTCATCCTGGCGGCGCGTCCCTCGATGGGCAAGACGGCGTTCGCGCTGAACATCGCGCAGCACGTGGCGCTGCGCAACCGGCAGACGGTGGCGGTGTTTTCGCTCGAGATGTCGAAGGAATCGCTGCTGACGCGCATGTTGTGCGCCACCGCGCGGGTGGACAGCCAGAAGTTCCGCATGGGGTACCTCTCCGGCGAAGAGCGGCGCAAGCTGAACCACGCGCTGATGGAACTGGCCGAAGCTCCGCTTTACATCGACGACACGGCGAGCCTGCACCTGATGGACATGCACGCCAAGCTGCGGCGGCTCAACTCGGAGCGGAAGCTGGGGCTGGTGATCGTGGATTACCTGCAGTTGATGAGCACGCGCGGGCGCGTGGAGAACCGGAACCAGGAAGTGAGCGCGCTGTCGCGGGGCCTGAAGTTGATGGCGAAGGAACTCAACGTCCCGATGATCGTGCTGTCGCAGTTGAGCCGCGCGGTGGAGACGCGGCAGGGGGACCACCGGCCGGTGCTGAGCGACCTGCGCGAATCGGGCTCGATCGAGCAGGACGCCGACGTGGTGGGGTTCATCTTCCGCGAGGAAGTTTACAATCGCGACCGGGAGGACCTCAAGGGGCTGGCGGAGTTGATCGTCGCCAAGCAGCGCAACGGACCGGTGGGGACGATGAACCTGGTGTTCCTGCACTCCCAGACGAAGTTCGAGAACCGCGCGGAGGATACCGGCGGGGTGGTGGAAGAGTAGGCCGCGCTACCGCGTGACGAAGAGTTCGGCCGAGGTGAACCCCAGGGTGAGGATGCGGTCGCGCAAGGTGCTGTACTGCACGGTTCCGGCGGCGGCGCGGATGCGCGCGACATCGGCGGGGGAGAGTTCGCGGAGGTAGCGGTCGCAGCGGTCGCGGTAGGAGTAGCCGGCGTAGTCGACCGGGCCGGTGGGGATCATCTGCATGAGCGCGTCCCAGAAGGTGGCGCGCTGGAAGAAGCCCTTGCGCGAGGCGGCATCGCGCGGCAGGTCGATGGCCTGGCGTCCGCCGCGCAGGCGGGCGCGCAGGCAGCAGGCGGGGGCGAAGGGGCGAGAGGGATCGGGGTCGGGAAACCCGGCGAGCAATTCGCGCAGCGCCGCCGCGTCGGCCTGCCAACCCTGCCAGCGGAAGCGGGACGCGCCGGCGACGAGGGTGCCGTGCAGCAGCAGTTGGGCGATGCGCGCCTCGTCTTTACCGGTGACCGCGAGGATTTGCTCGAGCAGTTCCCGGACGGCCATCTCCTGTACCACGACCGGCGTGATCGAGATGGCTTCGGCGGCCTCGGAGCTGAGCTTCACCCGCACGGTGGAGGGCAGGGGCATTCGATTTCACGCTAGCATAGGTCCGTGACGCCGCTCGAAAGGGTGCAGCAGGAGCTTGCGCGCTACGAACACGCGCTGCTGGTTTTCTCCGCGCGGGAACATAACGGCGCGGTCGAACTCACGATCGGGCTGAAGGACCCGGCGCCGGGGGTGCATACGTACTACGCTCCGGTGCATGCGCGCGACATCGAGCACCCGCAGTTTCCGTGGACGTTCCAGCGGTTCCTCTACGATTGCATGCACGATTACCTGGTGGAGCTGTTTTTGCGGACGCCGCAAACCCGGGAAGTGCGTCCGTGACTCGGGTTGGGGCGCTGCTGGCGGGGCGCATCGCGCGGGAGGGTGCGATTCCGTTCCGCGATTTCATGGAGGCGGCGCTCTACCATCCGGAACACGGGTACTACCGGCGAGCGCGCGACCCGTTCGGCGCGGCGGGCGATTTCTTCACCGCCGAACAGTTGCAGCCGGTGTTCGGCATCCTGGTGGCGCAGCGCATCCGGCAACTGGCGCGGGCGATGGGGGACGCGCGGGAGTTCACGGTGGTCGAACCGGGCGCGGGACGGCGGGAGATGGCGGAGGCGTTCGCCGAGTGGCGCTACTATCCGGTGGACATCGATGGCGGCGAGATGCCGGAGCGATTCCGCGGCGTGGTTTTCTCGAACGAATTTTTCGACGCGCTGCCGGTACGCGCGGTGGAGTACACGGGCGGGGCGTTCCGCGAAATGTTGGTGACTTGCGAGGGCGAATCGTTTCACTGGACCGCGGGCGGCGCGGTGGATGGGGCGGCGGAGCGATACCTGAGGCGTTTTTTTCCGCCGCCCGAGGAAGGGCGCCGCTACGAAGTGCCGGACCTGGAACCGTGGGTGGAGCGCATGGCGGGCGCGTTGCGCGAGGGCTGGATGTTAACCATCGATTACGGTTTCACGCGGGAGGAGAGCATCCGGTTCCCGCGCGGCACGCTGATGGGATACCGGCGGCACACGGCGCTCGAGGATGTGCTGGCGGCGCCGGGCGAGCGAGACATCACGGCGCACGTGAACTTCACGGCGCTGCGCGAACTACTGGAGGAGCGCGGCTTCGTGACGGAACGTTTCGAAACGCTGGCTTCGATGCTGATGCGCGCGGGGGAAGAGGATCAGTTCGCCGCGGCGCTGGGTGATGGGAGCGATGCGGCGCGGCGGCGGGGGCAGCTCAAGCAGTTGCTGTTCGGGAGGGGGGAGACGTTCCGGGTGCTGGTGGCGAGGCGGGATTCGAATCGGAGTGGAGTGTCTGAAAAATGAAAAAGGCCCCGGAAAACCGGGGCCTCGGAGTGGAACCTGTTTGTGCCCTATGCGGGCGCGCCCAAGCTACTTCTTCTTCTTCGGAGCAGCTTTCTTTTTCGGGGCGGCTTTCTTGGTTGCGCTCTTCATCGATTGATTCTCCCTAACATCAAATTTTGCGATTTAGAAAATCGCAATGTGATTCATATATAAGGTTCTTTGGAGTCAATGTCAAGAAAAAAATGCACATCGACGCGCTTTCGGCGTGTTTCGGGTGGCACGCGCGCGTTCCGCGGTACGCGAATTGCTATGGTGAAGGACGTGGCGATGAATTGCAGCGACCTGAGCGCGTGCTACGGGCTGGAGGCGATCGGGATGGCGGGTGCGGAGGCGCATCGCGAGATCGGCGCGCATCTGGAGCGCGGGTGCGCGGCGTGCAGTGAGGCGATGCGGCGTGCGCGCGAGGCGGCCGTGGTGCTGGGAATCGAGGCGTCCGGGGGAGAAGCGGCGCCGGCGCTGCGCGGCGCACTGGCGCGGGGCAACGGGTCGCGCGCCTTCGTCTGGATTCCGCTGCTGGGCGCTTTGCTGGCGTTCGCGATTGTGGCCTGCCTGTATTTCGCCGGACGCGAGAACGATACGGGGCGCGAACTCGGGCGGGTGAACGAAATCCGGCGCGCGCAGAACATCGCGATCACGCGTTTCAACGACGCGGCCGGAATACTGGGCGCGCCGGGCACGCGGGCCGCGGCGCTCGACGCGGGGCAGGGGAGCGCGGCCGCGGGCCGGGTCTTCGCCAGCGACTCGCAAGGGGTGGTGCTGATCGCGACGAACCTGCCGCCGGTTCCGGCGGGGAAGGCGTACCAGATGTGGTGGATGTCCCACGGAGGCGACGCGCGCTCCGTGGGCATGTTCCAAGCGGCGCCGGACGGCAGCGGCTTCTTCGTGCAGCGCGGGGCGATCCCTTCGGCGGCGGATGCGGTGGCGGTGACGGTGGAGGATGCGGGCGGCGCGGCGGCTCCCTCGACACGGCCGGTGTGCAGCGCGACGATCCGCCGGTAGCGCGTCCACAACGATGGAGGGATGCACGGCGCGGCCGCGATTCCTCTTTCGATGCTGCTGGTCTTCGCCTCGGCCAAGCTGCTGGCTGAGTTGTTCGAGCGCGCCGGGCAGCCGGGCATCGTCGGCGAAATCCTGGCGGGGATCCTGATCGGCCCGCACGTGCTGGCGTGGATGGCGCCCAATGACGTGATCGGGATCCTGGCCGATCTGGGGGTGATGTTCCTGCTGTTTCGCGTCGGCATGGAGATCCGCGCGAACGAGTTGCTGCGGGTGGGCGGCACAGCGCTGCTGGTGGCGGTCGCGGGGGTGATCGTCCCCTTCTTCACGGGATGGGGCATCTGCGCGGTGTGGGGCGCGCCGCGCATCGCGGGGATCTTCACGGGAGCGGCGATGGTGGCGACCAGCGTGGGGATCACGGCGCAGGTGCTGGCGGCGCGCGGATGGCTGGCGACGCGCGCGGCGCGGGTGATACTGGCCGCCGCGGTGATCGACGACATCCTGGGGCTGATCGTGCTCGCGGTGGTGAACTCGCTGGCGCGCGGCGCGGTGAACTACCTGGATCTGGCGCTGACGGCGGCGATGGCGCTGGGGTTCACGCTCTTCGCGGCGCACTTCGGCAGCCGCGCGGCGCAGCGCGTGCTCCCGCGCGTGCAATCCCGGATGCACGTGGCCGAAGCGGAGTTCGCGGTGGCGATGACCGTGCTGTTCGCGCTCTCGGTGCTCGCGGTGTACGCCGGTGTGGCGGCGATCGTGGGCGCGTTCCTGGCCGGCATGGCGCTTTCCGAAGCGGTTCAGGAGCGGGCGCGGCAACTCACCCACGGGGTCACCGAACTGCTGGTGCCGTTTTTCCTGGTGAACATCGGGCTGGCGCTCGATCCCGGAGTCTTCGGCGGATCGCGCACGGTGCTGCTGGCGCTGGCGATTCTGGCGGCGGCGGTGGTCTCGAAGTTCGCGGGCTGCGGGCTGGGTGCGCTGGGGATGGGGCGGACGGACGCGGGGCGGGTGGGCGCCGGGATGATCCCGCGCGGCGAGGTGGGGATGATCGTGGCCGGGATCGGGCTCAAGACGGGGGTGATGCCGGAGGCGATCTACGGGGTGGTGGTTTTCATGAGCGTGGCCACGACGATGATCGCGCCGCCGCTATTGAAGGTCGCGTTCCGCGGGGAGAGGGGCGCGGCGGGCGGCGAAGAACTGCCGCGCATCGGCTGAAGTCCCGCGCCGCCGGGTTACAATACGCTGCGTGACCAGCTACGTGCGATTCGCTACAGCGGCGGGCGCCTCATACGGGGTGCTCGACGGCGACACCATCCACGCCATTGGCGGCGGACTTTTCGAGGCTCCCGCGCCCACCGGCGCCACCCATAAGCTCGCCGGGGTGCAACTGCTGGCGCCGATCGCGCCGGGCAAGATCCTGGCGGTGGGGCGCAATTACAAGAGCCACCTGGGCACGCGTCCGCAGCCGGAGACTCCGGAGATGTTCTACAAGCCGGTTTCTTCGCTGCAGAATCCGGGCGGGCCGATCGTGATCCCGCGCGACGCGACCGAGGTTCATGCGGAGGGCGAGATGGTGGTGGTGGTGGGACGCACGCTCCGCCGGGCGGAGGCGGAGGAAGCACGCGGCGCGATTTTCGGGGTCACGGCGGGGAACGACATCAGCGAGCGCAACTGGCAGAAGGGCGACCTGCAGTGGTGGCGGGCGAAGGGATCGGACACGTTCGCGCCGCTGGGTCCGGCGATCGTCACCGGCGCGGACTACGGGAACCTGCTGCTCCAGACGCGGATCAACGGCGAGACGGTGCAGAAGCAGTACACCAGCGACCTGCTGTTCGACGTCCCGACGGTGCTGAGCTGGATCAGCCAGTGGGTCACGCTGGAACCGGGGGACATCGTGTATACGGGGACGCCGGGCAACACCCGGCGGATGTCGCCTGGGGACGTGGTGGAAGTGGAGCTCGAGCACGCCGGGATACTGCGGAACCCGGTAGCGTAGGACTGCGCCCGACGATTTTCGCTACGGGTTTCTCAAACAGACGGAATCCTCAGGAAAATTTAATGGTTTTTTAGCGTTCTGAGGATTAGGCTTATGTTGGAAAACCCCCATGCCGCCGATAGAAATTATTGATTAGCGTCGAACGCGCGGACGGGCTAGATTAGTCCTAAATACCCCACACGCCAGGAACGCGCGCCCGGTAGCGTGCGTATCGCCTGAAGCTCTGTCGCCCAGCGTATCGGCCAAATTTCTGTCTGAGAGGTTTTCATGCGAAACAGTCTCTTAGCGTGTCTGATCGCCGTAGCGCCATTCGTAGCAGGCTCGATCCACGCGCAGCAAACCGACCCGGCGGCACAGACCGCCACGACGCCCGCGCCGGCGCCCGCTCCGGCTCCCGCTGCCGCTCCCGCGAAGTCGGTGTTCACGCAGTGGGGCACGGATTTCAGCTTCCTCTTCGACGGCTACGTGGACGGCAACTTCAATCACCCGGACTCGGGTTTTAACCAGTACCAGAATTTCGATTTCCGCGCCGACACGATGCACGTGAACATGGGCAAGATCACGATCGATCACGCCGCGGCGCCGGTGGGCTTCCATCTGGATGTGGGCTTCGGCCAGGCGTTCGACGTGATCCACTCGACCGACCGCGCTCCGGATGCGTTCAAGTACTTCGAGCAGGCGTATGTCAGCGTCAAGCCGAAATCGTGGAAGGGCGTGGAAGTCGATGCCGGCGAATTCGTGACCTCGGCCGGCGCGGAAGTGATCGAGAGCAACGCCAACTGGAACTACTCGCGGTCGCTGCTGTTCTCCTGGGCGATCCCCTACTACCATTTCGGCGTCCGCACCACGATCCCGATCGGCAAATTCACCGGCGGCTTCCAGGTGGTGCAGGGCTGGAACAATATCTACGACAACAACAGCGGGAAGACGTTCGGCTTCACCGGGGCGTACGCCTGGAAGAAGGTCACGTTGAGCGAAGTCTACTACGTGGGACCGGAGAAGACCGGCACGAACCAGGGCATCCGCAGCCTGATCGATTCGGTGGTGACGGTCAACCCGAACGACAAGCTGAGCTACTACATCAACGTGGACTACGGGCGGGAGAAGCAGTTGGATAACAGCGTCGCTGCCTGGAGCGGGATTGCGGGCGCGATGCGCTACGCCTTTACGCCCAAGTTCGCCTTCGCGTCGCGCGCCGAGTATTTTGACGATTTCGACGGTCTGATGACGGGCACCAAGCAGGCGATGAAGGAAATCACGCTGACCGGGGAATATAAGATGTCCAACTGGCTGACCAGCCGGCTGGAGTTCCGCAACGACTGGTCGGATCAGCCGACGTTCCAGAAGGGAAGCGGGTTTGCGAAGTATCAGCCCACGATCCTGCTGGGGGTGATGGCGTACCTGGGTCCCAAGAAGTAAGCGGGCCGCCCCTGGGGCGGGGCTTAGTGGTCGGTAGTGAGGAAAATCACGACGCCGCTGCCGCGGAAGATCAAGTCCGCAGGCGCTTTAGCGGCGTCGTTTCCTTTTCGGGGCAAGACTTTTCCGTAGACCACGGCCCAGCGGTCGTAGTCCGAGGTCCCGAAGCGGAAGTTGCCGAGGGCGGTATGCTTCAGCATCTCGACGAACTTGCGGTTCAGGGCGGCGGCGTCGAGTTCGAAATCGTCGGGGGGTTTGGGTCCGGCGCCGGTATCTTCCACCAGCCAGAGCATGGGAGGGGCAGGCGCAGCGGCGCCGCAGGATTGCTCGCTGACCCATCGCCCGTCCTTGCGGAAGGAGTACCTGCCCAGCACCGCCAGTTGCTTGCCCTCGAACGCCGCGAGGTTAGCCAGTATCTCGCAGACGGTGACCGGGGGAATCGGTCCCGCAGCCTGCACCGGGGGCAATGCCAACAAGATCAGGAGTAAAGGCCTCAGACTCATCGCGAGACGGGAATGCTTCCATTATTATCACGTTCCTTCCGCAGGCGAGATGCTAACTGTTGTGCATAGCCAGGAAGGGCCAGGCGGCGTTCCGGTACGGCGGCTTCCCGCCGCCCTGGGGGCGGTGGCGCACGCGTGGCATACTAAGGTCGTGGAGCCGCTTTCCAAACCGCCTGATTCTCAGCGGTTAGCGGTGCTCGGGCTGGGTTACGTGGGTTGCGTGACGGCGGCGTGCATGGCGCACATCGGGCATCGCGTAGTGGGAGTAGACCGCGATCCCTATAAGGTGGAAAGCGTGCTGGCCGGCCGCGCCCCGTTCTTCGAGCCGGGACTCGAGGCGCTGGTCCGCTCGGGCATCGCCAGCGGCCGACTCACCGCGTCTCACTCCCTGGCGGATGCGGTGCGCGATGCCGATACCGCGATGATCTGCGTGGGCACTCCCTCCGGCAGGCACGGGGATCTGTGTCTGGAGCAACTGCTGCGCATCTGCCGGGAACTGGCGCCGCTGCTGGCGGACCGGCGGCGGCGGCTGGCGGTGGCGGTGCGGAGTACGGTGTATCCGGGGACGTGCGAAGAAGCGGTGATCCCGGCGCTCGGCCGCTCCCCGATGGCGGCGGTCGTGGCCAACCCGGAGTTTCTGCGGGAAGGCGCGGCCGTGAAGGATTTTCTGGAGCCATCGCTGCTGGTGGCGGGCGGCGAGGACCCCGATGCGGTGGCGCAGGTGGCGGGGCTTTACGCCTCGCTGCCGGCCGAACCGGCGCTGGTTTCGCTGCGCGCGGCGGAGTTCATCAAGTACGCCTGCAACGCGTTTCACGCGGTGAAGATCGCGTTCGCCAACGAGATCGGGGCGCTGGCCGGGGAATCCGGCATCGACGGGCGCGAGATCATGGACACGGTCTGCCGCGACGTGACGCTCAACCTTTCGAGCGCGTATTTGAAGCCGGGCTTCGCGTTCGGCGGCAGTTGCCTGCCGAAGGACCTGCGCGCCCTGGTGTACCGGGGGTCGCGTTTCGACCTGCACCTGCCGCTGCTGGGGAGCGTGCTGCCGTCCAACCAGTCGCACCTGGAGCGCGCCGTCTCGCTCGCGCTGGAGCTGCCCGGCGAGCGGCTGGGGGTCTTCGGCCTGGCCTTCAAGGAGAATACGGACGATCTCCGCGAAAGCCCGGTGGTGCACCTGCTGGAGACTTTGATCGGCAAAGGGCGCAAGGTGCGGGTTTTCGATCCGCACATCCACCTGGCGGGAATCTACGGCAGCAACCAGCGGTACCTGATGAGCGCCATACCCCATATCGGCAACCTGCTGGACGGCAAGCTGGAGTCGCTGCTCGAGTGGGCGGATCACATCCTGGTGGCGCAACGTCCGGCGGCGGAACTGGTGCCGGTGCTGGAGGCCTGCGGCAAGCCGCTGGTGGATCTGGCAGGGGTGCTTCGGGGCAGCGCCAGAGCCGCCGCGGCTCCCGTCCGGGGTTAGCGCGAAAGGTGCGAGAATAGGGCGGTTCATCATGGTTGCCAATACCACCGTCCTGATGGCCCTTGCGCTGGTTCTGCTCCTTGCCGGAAGCGTCGCGATGGTCCTGGTCCGCGCCCGGCGCGCCGGACTGAACCTGCACCGCCAGGTCGACGACGTGCGGGGCGACGTGCAGGCGGCCCGCGCGGAGACC
>JBBIQR010000130.1:0-12338 GCA_037442245.1 Candidatus Solibacter sp.
CCGTCATGCCCATGGCTCGCGCCATGGGCCAGCCTCTGCCGCCCTGGCGGGCTGTTGCCGATGCACGCGGATGGAAGAAGCTGGGGAGCGGCGTTCATCCGCGTTGATCCGCGGCGGGAGCCGGGGAACGGCGGAGGTTCCAGCGAAGTGGAAGCCGACGACGGCATTCTCACGTTCGAGCTCACTTTCGACGGCGATACCATTGAGGGCACGTGCAGCGGCGTTGGGCCACAGGGCGAAAAGATGCCGGCCAGGCTGCATGTGACCCGCGCCGGCTGAGGGAGAAGAAGGGGCGAGCGCTTACGCGAACGGCTCGAGGCCGGCGACGCCGAGCGCGCGTTGGATCTCCGGGTTGCGCAAGAACCACGACCACACGCGGCCGGTGCGGGCATTCTCCGCGGCGAGGAGGGAGATGCCGAGATCGATGCCGATGACATCCGGATTGGTCCAGCCGTTGCGCGGATGAAAGGCATCAGGGAAGCCATAGCGGCCCCAGACGCGCGGGCCGAAGCGGCGGCGCATGGTTTCGAGCGCGCGCAGGCAAAGGGCGGGCGCAAACATCAGCGAGCCGGCGGCGGCGCAAGGAACGAGGGAGCCGTCAATGGGGCCATCGCGCGGTGGGCCGCCCCAGGCGACGTAGCCTTTCGCGCTGTCGGAGGCAGTGATGCCCCAAAGGCCGTCGCTGTAGCAGCCGGGGAATTCACGTTTGCCGAGGTCAATGCAGAACTGACGGTGCGCGAGGGTGGCCTCGACTGAATTCCGAAACCAGTCGACGCGTTCGCCATCGCGCTCGCGGCGCTGCCGGAAATCCACCCAGGCGTGCGAGTACTGATGGGTGAACAGCGGCGGGGCGGCGCTGATATAGGTGTGCCCGGCGTAGGTCACCTTCGGGCGGCGCCAGGCATGCCAGGCGGCGGGCGGCAGCGGCGTGGCAGGAGAACCGAGGCCGAGCAGAACCAGAATCATCAACTCGCAATAGCGGTTCCAGCGGTCCTCGATGAAGCCGGACTCCGGTTTCCAACCCATGGAAAGCAGCGCGCGGTCGCCGTTCAGCATCCACTGAAAGTCGATGCGCGCATAGATTTGCGCGGCGAGGCGCGAGAGTTCCGCATGGTCGAAATACGCTCTCGCGGTGAGGATGCCCGCCAGCAGCAGCGCCGTGTCAATGGAAGAGAGCTCGCAATTCCAGACGCGGCCGCCGGAAGCGGCGTCGACGAAGTGATAGAACCAGCCGCGGACATGGGCCGAGTGTCCGGCATAGAAGCGAACGGCGGCGAGTGCGCGGGCGCGGGCGGCGGCCGGCTCCACCCAGCGGCGCTCGGCGGCAATGCAGAGCGCGGTCAAGCCGAAGCCGGTGGCCGCCGAAGAGGCGACCTGGCGTGTCTCCGGGCGGTCGCTATTCAGCGCGCGGTCGAGCACCAGGCCGGTCCCTTCCGACGCGCGCTCCCAGAAGTAGCGGAAGCAGCGGCGGGAGAAGTCGTCGAGGAACGCATCCGCGGCGGCGGAGAAACGCGGCGCCGTCCGGGCGAACAGCGGCGCGGCGGCGAGCGAGAGCGCCTGGCGGCGGGAGCAAAGCATTTCACCCATGGGGTAGGGGTATCGGGCTCGAACCGCGCGCGCCGCACGGGGCAAAGCGCCGCGGGCTGCGCGCGCGCGCCGCTTAGCGCGACGAACCGATGAGGTTTTCGAGGAAGCGCTTCGAGGCGAGAATGTCTTCGGTCTGTTTGGGGCCGGAGATTTCGCGCTCGATGGTGACCGGTCCCTGATAGCCGGCGGCCTTGAGGCGCGGGATGAAGAGCGGGAAATTTACTTTGCCTTTGCCGATGGCGACTTCTTCGCCGAGCTGGTCGGGATTGGTGGGATAGAGACCATCCTTGGCATGGACGCCGAGCACGAGGGGCCCGAGGATATCGAGGGCATCGACCGGGTTGGCCTTGCCATAGAGGATCAGATTGGCGGCGTCTAAATTCACGCCGACGTTGTCGTGGCCGGCCGCCTTGATCACGCGGAGCAGGGCGATGGGCGTTTCCTGTCCGGTCTCGCAGCGGAACGTCTGCCCGTTGTTCCGGCAATAGGAGGCAACCTCTGCCAGCGTCGAAACGCATTCCGGGAAGATCGGGTCGTTGGGGTCTTCGGGAAGAAAGCCGAAGTGGCCCTGGACACCGGGGATGCCGGCCATTTTCGCTAAATCGGAGATCTGCTTGACGCGGGCGACGCGCTGCGCACGGTACTGGCGCGGCACCAGGCCGATGGTTTTGGGGCCTTCGCGAAAGTTGTAAATCTCGGGACCGGGGCCGCCGGCGATCAGCGCGGTTCCTTCGATTTCATATTTGTCGAGGGCGGCGCGGAGGGCCTTTGCGGTGGCGGCGTCGTAACTCGAAACATACATCTGGCAGGTGGGGAAGCCCAGTTCCTTGACGCGGTGGATGCCCGCGTCGGGGTTTTTGCAATCGGCGATGACGCCCAGGCGCAAGGGCTGGGGCGGCGATGCGGCGAACAAAGCGGAGGAAGCGGCGGCAGCCGGAACAGCGGCGGCGAGTTGAACAAATTCTCTGCGGTTGAACATAGTCGTCTCGAACATTCCATCACATGCGGGTGGGGTGCGGGGTCAGCCGCGCAGCCGGGACAGCGGAGGCCTGGCAGGCAAGGAGCCCGGACCGGCCCGGTAGCGGCGGCGGGAAGCAGTCCGCACAGACCCTTCGGGGGAATGCGGGGTTGCGGCAGACGTTGTCCGTTAGCGCGCGGTCCAGCCGCCGTCGATGATGAGCGTGTGTCCGGTAATGAGCGAGGCGGCGGGGGAAGCGAGGAAGACGACGGCGCCGGAGACCTCCGCCGGTTCGCCGATGCGGTGCAGGGCGGCGATGCGTTCGATGACATCGGCGCGAAAGGCGGGATCGGCGAGGGCCGCCGCGGTGCCCGGGGTGTGGATGAAAGTGGGCGCGACGGCGTTCACGCGGATGCCGTGGCGGCCCCACTCCACGGCGAGGCATTTGGTGAGGTGGGCGATGCCCGCCTTGGTCATGCAATAGACCGATTCGGTGGGCAGCGCGGCGAAGCCGGCCTGGGAACTCAGGTTGATGATGCAGCCCGAGCCGCGCGGGATCATGAGGCGCGCGGCGGCCTGCGAGGCGAAGAAGGTGCCCTTCAGGTTGATGGCGACGGTCTGGTCGAAATCCTCCTCGGTGTAGTTTTCGGCGAGGTTATCCGGGGCGACGCCGGCATTGTTGACGAGGATGTCGAGGCGGCCAAAGTGAGCGGCGGCCGTCTCGACCGCGGCGCGGATCTCCGCCAGCCGGGCCATGTTCATCTGCACGGGAAGGACGCGGCGGCCGGCGGCGGCGATGGCGGCGGGCAGGCCGGCCGAGGCATGAATGTCGCGAAGGCCGAGCGCGATGTCGGCGCCGGCGTGGGCGAGGGCGAGGGCAATGGCGCGGCCCAGTCCGCGGGCGGCGCCGGTGACGAGGGCGACCGAACCGGTCAAGTCGAAACTCGGCAGATCTTGTGACATAGACGAAGCCATTCCAGCGACGCGCCCGGGCGACAGCCAGTTCACGGAGCGCGGCGCGTTTGCATGGACGCGACTCAGTGGCGGGATTCCGAGGAGGCCTCCGGAGAAGAAGAAAGATCGCCGCCGCTCAGCCTGCGGTGGAACAGTTCGAAGACAAGCGCCATGCAGCTGCAGGCGAGAGCGGGATCGTAGCGCGGACCTTCGTCGCGAAGGAAGGCATGGGCGCCGTTGACTTCGTGCCAACTGAAGCGCGCGTTCACTTCGTCGAGGCGGGCCTTGATGCGATTGCGGCCCTCGAGGGGCACATGCGGATCCTGGCGGCCCCAGATGTGGAGCAACTCGCCTTGAATCCCGCCGGCGCGATCGAGCGAGTCATCGCGCATGCCTTTGCCGAGGCTGCGCTTGTGGAGATCGGTGGCATAAAAGCAAACGGCGGCGAGAACATCCGCATTCATAGCGGCGCGGAAAGCCAGGTGCCCGCCAATGCAAATGCCCATCACGCCGAGACGGCCAGTGGAGGAATCGTGGGTCTTGAGGAAATCCAGCGCGGCGCGGGCATCGCCATCGTAGGCGGAAATCTCCTTGGCGATCTTGTGGGCATTGCCGCGGTCGGCGCCCGCCTGATCGTAAGCGAGCACGGCGCCGGGCGGCTCGAGCTCGTGATAGATCTCGGGCGCGGCGACCAGGTAGCCGTGGCCGGCGAGCATGGCGGCGGTGCGGCGGATGGGCCCGGTGATCTGGAAGATTTCCGAGAACAGCAGGACGCCGGGATACTTGCCGGGGGCGGCGGGACGGAAGAGGTGAGTGCGCATGGGCCCGGTGGGGGTGGGGAGATCGGCGTACTCGCCGTCGAGGATGGTCATCGGCACTCCTGCTGAAAGAGATTCTAACGCGGAGCCGGGCGGCGGGCCGCGGCGCGGTGTTTACGCGCCAGGCTCGTTCTTCGCTGTGCGCCGTTCGTCGCGGCGGCGGCGCGCCCAACCGGGCTTGCTCACCTGGCGGGCGCGGCCAAGAGCCAGCGCATCTTCGGGCACGTTCTCGGTGATCACCGAGCCGGCGGCCACGTAGGCGCCGGAGCCGATGGTGACGGGAGCAACGAGCGTGGAATTGCTGCCCACAAAGACGTGGCTGCCGATGTGGGTGTGGTGCTTATGGACACCATCGTAGTTGCAAACGATGGTTCCGGCGCCGACGTTGGAGGCTTCGCCGACGGAGGCGTCGCCCAGATAGGCGAGGTGGTTGGCCTTTGCGCCGCGGTGCATCTCGGTGTTCTTCAGTTCGACGAAGTTGCCGATGTGGCAGTGCTCGGCGATGACCGAATGGGGGCGGAGGTTCGTGAAAGGGCCGACGTTGCAGGCGGCGCCGACGGTGGCGCGGACAGCGACGACATAGGGGAGGATGTGGACGCCATCGGCGAGCTCGCAGTCACGCAGAACCGCGCCGGCGGCGATGTGGCAGCCGGCGCCGATGCGGACGGAGCCGCGGAGAGAGACGTTGGGCTCGAGGATGGTGTCCCGGCCGATTTCGACGTCCACGTCGATGGTGACCGTTTCCGGGCGCTCGATGGTGACGCCGCCGAGCATGAGGCTTTCGAGCTTGCGCTGGCGCAGGATGCGATCGGCGACGGAGAGTTCGAGGCGGGTGTTGATGCCGAGGAGTTCGGTGGGATCGTGGGCGAGGAAGCGGCCGACCGGCCGGCCGTGGCGGGCGAGGATCCCGACCATGTCGGTGAGGTACAACTCGCGCGCGGGCAGGGAGGGCTGAATCTCATCGAGGTGGCGCCAGAAAAACGGCGCGCGAAACCAGTACAGGCCGGCGTTCACTTCGCGGAGGGCGCGCTGGTCAGGGGTGGCGGCCTTCTCCTCGACGATGCGGGACACGCAGCCGGAGCCATCGAATAACAAGCGGCCATAGCCGGCGGGATCGGCGAGTTCCATGCTGACGACGGCGCCGGCGAGCGAGGGGGCGGCGGCTTCCATGGCGAGGAAGTTTTCAAGGGTGGAGGGCTTGAGCAAAGGGCCGTCGCCATTGAGGATGACGAGCAGCCCGGAGGATGGAGCGGCGAGCTCACGGGCGCAGGCAACCGCGTGGCCGGTGCCCTTCTGTTCGGCCTGGAGCGCGAAGCGGATGCCGGGAGTCTTCACGCTGTGACGGACCTGGTCGGCCTGATGGCCGACGACGACAATGATCTCCTCCGGAGCGGCGATGTGGAGCGCGGCGCGAATGACGTGGTTGAGCAGCGTATCGCCGCCGGCCTGGTGCAGAACCTTCGCTGTTTCGGACTTCATGCGTGTGCCGAGTCCGGCGGCGAGAATCACAACGGTAGCGTTCATCTTCATCGAAGTTTTCTTTCCAGAGTGGCGAGCAGGAGGCGTTTGCGGCGCAGGGCCTGACCGCGCGAGGCCAAGTTTACGGCGGCGGCGGCGGCGGCGTGCGGATCGTGGCGCACGAGCCTGGAATCGCCGAGCAGCTCGGCGGTGACCACACGCAGGCCGAGCGCATGCAGGCGTTCGATATCATTTTCCACCGGCGCCACATTCTGGCGGGCGTACCTGCGGCGGAGCGCGGCGGAGATGGGCGTGGTATTGAGAACGACGCAGTCAATGACCTTGTGGCGGGCATGGCGCAAGATGGCGCCGACATGGCGCGAGGCGGAGAGGTTGATGGTTTCGCCGGGCTGCCACATCAGGTTCACGAAGTACACCTTGAGAGCGGGGGAGGCTTCAATGGCGCGGGGGATGCCGCTGACGAGAAGGTTGGGGATGACGCTGGTGAAGAGCGAGCCGGGGCCGAGCGTGATGAGATCGGCGGCGGCGATGGCTTCGAGGGTTTCCGGCAGGGGTTTGCAGCGGTTGGGGTGGATGAACACGCGGCGGATGGGCTGGCGGCTTTTGCTGATTTTCGATTCGCCGGTGACGAGCGCGCCATCTTCGAGGCGGGCGGAGAGGGTGACATTGGCGGAAGTGGCGGGGAAGATGCGGCCGCGGATGGCGAGGATCTCGGAGGAAAGCCGGACGGCATGGGGAAAATCGCCGGTGAGCTGATGCATGGCGGCCAGGAAGAGGTTGCCGAAGCTGTGCCCACGAAGGCCGCGGCCGCCGGCGAAGCGGTATTGAAAGAGGCGGGAAAGCAGCGCTTCGTCCTCCGAGAGAGCGACCATGCAATTGCGGATGTCGCCTGGGGGAAGGATGTCGAAATCGCGGCGCAGGCGGCCGGAGCTGCCGCCATCGTCGGTGACGGTGACGACGGCGGAAATATCGACCAGGGGGTGGCGGGAGGGGGCCTGGTTGTGCACTCCGCGGGCGTAGTGCTTCAGGCCGCTGAGCAGGGTGGAGAGGCCGGTGCCGCCGCCGATGGCGACGACGCGGAGCGGATCGGGTTCGAGAAAATGGGCGTCCGAAGGGCCGGCGGGAAGAGGGGAGGTCTTCGAGCCGGGCGCCACGCGCGGCGGCGTTTCGGAGGTGGTGCGATGCGCCTGCCGGGCGCGCTTCCCAGAACGCACGTTGGATGGCTGCATTAGATCGCTGCCATTAGGATGGCACAAGGAAGGGCTTGGGAAAAGACGAGGGTGGGCGAAAGGGAGCGCGATGGGGGAAAGCGGCAGCGAGCCGGCGAGGGGGGCAGCCCGGGCGCATGACCGGAGGACTAGCGGCTCTTCTTGGGACTGGGCTCCACTTCGTCGTCGTAGACGGGAACCGAATCCAGATCCTCGGCTTCAAAGACTTGGCCGCAGTCGAGGCATCTCAAGTACTCGACCCCGTCGCGGCGATACAGAAACTCGGTCCGCTCGTGCTGGCAACCCTGCATAGGGAGGTAAGACTTATTCTAGAATGCATGAAAAATGTGTCAAGCGCAAAGGGAAAGGGTAGGAGGGGCGCGGCGGCGAGGGGCGGGGAGACGCGCGGCGGCTGTTTCGGGGCGGCGCCGGAGGGAGGGCGGGAAACCGATTGCTGACGCTGCCTGAGCCGATTGAGATCGACGCGCGCGGCCCGGGTCTTGAAGCAGACTTAGGCCGCTTACCGCGGCGGCCGGGAATCTACGTGCTGGAACTGGCGGAGCGGGAGCCCTACCTGGGGTGGACGGTATCGCTGGGGAAGCGGCTGACGCGGCTGCTGGGCGGAGAAGGGCGCGCGGCAGGGGGCGGGCGCATGCGGGAGAAGCTGCTGTCGATCCGCTGCTATCCGACGGCGTCGCGCCTGGAGAAATGGCTGCTGCAGTATGCGCTTGCGCGGGAGGCGTATCCGAGGGACTACCGGGAGCGGCTGAAATTGCGAAGCCCGTGGTTCGTTTCGCTGCTGGCCGGCGGGGGGTTTGCCCGGCTCCACCTGTCGTCCCGCATCGCGGCGGGGGCGTTGAGCGTGGGTCCCTTCCGGACACGGGATCTGGCGGAGGCGTTCGAACAGGAGTGCGGCGGACTCTTTCAATTGCGGCGCTGCACGGAGGAATTGGCGCCGCACGCCGAACACCCGGGGTGCATTTACGGGGAGATGAGCCTGTGCCTGCGGCCGTGCCAGGCGGCGGTTACCGGCGACGAATATGCAAGCGAGGCCCGGCGCGCGGGAGAGTTTCTGAAGAGCGGGGGCCTGAGCCAGATGACACCGCTCGAAGCGGCGCGGGAACAAGCGAGCGAAGAAATGGATTTCGAGCAGGCGGCGCGGATCCATAAACAGATCGACAAGCTGAAGAGCATTGCGGCGCTGCGCGGCGAACTGGCACAGCCGGTGGAGGAGCTGCACGGAGTCGCGGTGACGCGCGGGGGCGGGGAGCGCGGAGTGAACCTGTGGCCGATGGTGGCGGGGCTCTGGCAGGAACCGCTACGGCTGGATTTCGAGGGGCAGGGAGGCGGGCGGAGCATGGATGCGCTGCTGAGGGAACAGATGACCGGCGCAGTTGAGGCGGCGCGGCGGGACGGGCGGCGCGTGGACGACCTGGCGCTGCTGGCGCGCTGGTATTACTCGAGCTGGCGCGACGGCGCGTGGCTGGCGTTTCGCGATCCGGACAAGCTCAACTACCGGCGGCTGGTGAAGGAAATTTCGAACCTGCTGAGAAGCGGCGGGGAGCCGGGGACCGGGGCGGCGAGTTAGCAGCGGCTGGTTGAACGAGGGGAGAGAAAGCTCTATCCACGTTGAGGAGCGGAGCAAGAATCGGCAAGCCGCGTTCCGGGAAGAAGCGGGGGCCGCGTTTCGACCATCTCCCAGCGGGCGCCGTGCTAGGTTGAGGGAACGATGTCTGCGACGGAAGAACTGGAAGAACATTCGCACCACGCCAGAGAGCCGTTCGACAAGCGGGTGGCGGCGACCATGGCGATCATCGCGGCGGTGCTGGCGGTGGTGTCGGTGACGGGCCACATCCTGACGACGGAGGAATTGCTGACGCAAGGCAAGGCGGCCGATACATGGGCGCAATACCAGGCCAAGTCGATCCGGCGTTTTTCGGCGGAGGCGACCAAGGATTTACTCGCCGCGGGGAAGGCGGAGGCGGCGCTGGTGGATAAGTACGCGAAGACTTCCGCGCGCTACAAGGCGGAGTCCGACGAGATCCAGCAGGAGGCGCGGGCGCTTGAAGCGGAAAGCCGGGTGGCCGGGCGGAAAGCGCTGCGGCTGCACTTCGGCGAAGTGTTTCTCGAGATCGCGATCGTGTTTTCTTCGCTGGCGATTCTGACGAAGCGGAGCCTGCTCTATTGGGTTGCGGTGCTCAGCGGGGCGGCCGGAGTGGTATTGGGTTCGCTGGCGCTGGCGGTATAAGGGAGCGCGCCGGTCCACTCCAGCGACAAGCCCTTACAGCTTTTGTTCCGGGCGCGCGGCGGCCGGCCGGCGGACACGATGCATGTTGGCGAGCTGTTCGAAGTCCTTCTCTGGCATGCTGAGGGCGACGGTCATGACGTTGCCGGAAGCATTGAGCTTCATGTTGTCGAGCGCGGTGGCGATGGGGCCGAAGTTCGGATCATTGTCGCGGCGCATTTGCACGATGCTGGAGACGAAGCGGACGACATCGGCCAGGGAGGAGGCGTCCTTATCGGAGCGGGTCTGGGCCTGGAAGGAGAGATCGATCCGCTCGCCGAAGTGGACGCTGCCGCTGGACTGCACGATGGACTGAATGGCGGCGGCCTGGGCGGTACCGGTGCCGGCGGATGAGGAGGCACCCAGGGCCTCGGGGAGGACGGTGGTGCCGGGAACCACCGAGACAAACCAGCCGTCGGCGGCGGCGCTGATGGATTCCACCCTGGCAAGGAGGTCCGCATTCAAGCCGGAGGGCCGGGACATATTGGCGTGGGCAATGGCGTAGCGGACGGATTCACGGTCTCCGGCAACGGCGAGGGTGCGGCTCAGGAAGGCGACCGCGCCACCGTGATGATCGGGGGCGGCGCCGCCGCCGATCAACACGTCGGTTCCCAGGTAGGCTTCGACGGTGGCACCCTTGGCGACGGCAGCGGCTTTGAGTTTCTCCGGGTCGAAGCTGCCGCGGGCCAGCAGCAGGCCGGCACCATTTTTCGGTTTGCCATTGAAGGCAATCAGGAGCTCAGTGACGTCCTTGCGCGGGTCGAAACCGGTTTGGTCGACGAGCATCTGTAATTCGCCGGCGTGGGACTGGATCTGTGCGATCACAAACTGGCCAAACGGGCTGAGGCGGCTCTGGCTGACGTGCACGCCGGAGATCAATTGCGTGCCGGGCGGGACGAGTGCGAGCAGGCCGGCATCCACGGCTGCCGGGGCGGAAGATGCCACCGACAGCAGGCCAGCGGCGAGAAGGGGGGCGAGGAAACGCATAAGACGGTCTTTGTACCTCTCTTTACTTTACGAGAGAAAGCGGGGCGGGGTTCCCAGGGGCTTGCCGAAATCAGGGCGCGGCGCGATGAAGTAAAGGGGCATCCGCGAGGATGGAAATGGGCCTTGGGCATCGCCTTTGTTCACGAACGCCCGGGAGTTGGGCGGCGGGCGCGCCGTGGCCGATCACAGGCCGTGGTCTTTCATCTGGATCAGCTTGCCGATGGGTAGAACGCCAAAGCCCTCGGCCTGGAGGTGGCGGACGTAATCGGCGGTGACGCCGTGTTCCTGAAGCTGGATCAGATCGCCGGGCGAGGCACTGGCATAGCCCGCGCCGTCGAACGAGCGCAGGAAGGCCGCATCGACTCCATGGTCGTGCAGGCGGATGAACTCATCGGCGGAGAAACGTGCGTGATGGCTGCGGCCGGCCTGCGCCAGCAGCTCAGGGGGGACGCCGTGTTCGTGCAGACTGATGAGATTGCCGAGGGGGGAAGGATCGAAGCCCGAGCCGGCAACCTGGCGCACAAAGTCAGGGGAAACACCGTGGTCGTGAAGCTGGATCAAATCGCCGGCGGCGACCTTGGCATGGAGGGCGGCGGACACGGTACGCGCGAAGTTGGAATCGACGCCGTGGTCGTGGAGCGCGATGGCCGAAGTGGCGGACGGATCGAGGCAGGTATCGGCGGCGGCGCGTACGAGCCCGGGGGCGACGCCATGATCGTGCAGCGCGATGATTTCGCTGACCGTGGGAAGCGGGCCGGACTCGGCGAGGGCGCGCACAAAGGCGGGGGCGACGCCATGATCGTGGAAAGCGATGAGATCCTGGGCATCGGTCACGTCTTTGAAGGCCGGGGCGATTTCGGTGATGAAGGCGGCATCGACGCCATGGTCGTGCAACTCGACGACCGACTGGGCGGGGAGGCGATAGCCGGAGAAACGAACGGCTTCGAGCAACGAGGCGTCGACGCCGTGGTCGCGCAGTGTGGTGATTTCGCCGAGTGTCAAAGGCTGGGCGGAGGCGCGGGTCAACTGGCGGAGGTAGCGGCCGTCGACGCCGTGATTCCGCAACTCGATCACGTCATCGACGGTGCGCACGCAGTCGCAGGCGGCGCGGAGGTCGCGGGCGGTGGAAATGCGGAAATCGTCCATGGCCAAATCGAACAGCTGGTCGCTGGCGAGACCGTGAAAGCCGAGAGCGATGAGGGCGGCGGCAAAGTGGGGATCGGGCTCGAAGCTGACGGCGCCGAAGCCGACGCCGAGGACGAACGATCCTTTGCAGGACAGGGTGCCCGCGTCGCGGCGGAGGTGGAAGGAGACATCGCCGTCGAACCGGTTTGCGCCCTCCAGACCTTTGAGGCTCGCGAGCGGGATGGAGTTACTGCTCGAATAGGTGACGGAACCGACATGGCGTGAGAGAGTGAGCGTGACGTCGTCGCCACCCAGGTGGGGCAGCAGGCGCCAGCGGTATTGGGGTTCCGGACCGGCGGCGCGGAGAAGGCCGGCCGCAGCCGCGGCAAGGAGCGCAAGGCGGAGGGGGATCGAGGGAAAACGGTTCATGTGCGCCTCTTAAACGAAGGGCCCGCTCGAGTGACACGAATTCAGGCGGGCATGGTAAGGATACGCGAACCATGGGCGGAAGGTTCGCGAAAAAGCCCGCCGGGGACGACGGACGGCGCGGCCGGCTTGGACGCCGGGGGGCGCCGGTGCGTTTTCCCTTACGGCCAGTATTGCCACTGGCCGTAGAAGATCACGTAGGCCGAGAGGCAGGCGTTGGTGACGGCGTGGGCGAGGACGCAATCGGCAATCGACTTGTTCCGGAGCATCCACCAATTGTAGAGAAGGCCCGTGAGCAGGCCGACATCCCAATACGAGCCGTGCTCCAAGGCGAAGAGGCCGGCGACGGCGAGGAACGACCGCACTTCGAACCTGCCGAGGGGCACCTGGAGGAAATCGGGCCGGATCAGCCAGCGGAGCAGCCAGGCGCGCCAGAACAGCTCTTCGACGACGGGCACAATGAGGGCGGCGCGGGCGAAGCGCCAGGCAAGGAGCCAGGGCGTCCAGTGCAC
>JBBIQR010000131.1:0-4130 GCA_037442245.1 Candidatus Solibacter sp.
ACGGTGGGGGCTCCGGGAGCGCGGGAGAGCTTGATCATGCTGCGGCCGATTTCGCCGACCCGCACGACGAAATCGCGGCTGGCGGCGAAGACGTTGATGGCTCCGAGGAAGTAGACGGTCGCGCCGAGTCCCATATTGGCGAAGAGGATCTTGGCGGCGCGGGCGCCCTGCTGTCCGGCCTTGTGGATTTCGGCGGCGGCGACGCTTTCGGGGAAGGGGAGGTCGGGGTCCTCGACCATGACGCGGCGCAGCAGCGTGACGAAGAGGATGCCGAGTGTGCCGCCCACGGCCATGAGGGCCACGGATTTCCAGTAGCCGTTGGCGAGATCGAACGCGGGCCAGACGCCGCTCAAGACGAAAGCGGGAATGGTGAAGACCGCGCCGGCGGCCACGGATTCGCCGATGGAGCCGATGGTACGGGCGACGTTCTCTTCGAGGATGGAGCCTTTCATGAGGCGGAGGACGGCCATCCCGATGACCGCGGCGGGATAGGTGGCGGCGATGGTCATGCCGGCGCGCAAGCCGAGGTAGAGGTTGGCGGCGCCCAGGATGACGGTCATCACCAGGCCGAGAATCACCGCGCGGATCGTGAACTCACGCAGATCCGTTTTGTCCGGCACGTACGACCGGAATTTTTTATCGGTTTCGGGAGGCGTCATTGCAGTTTCGACCTCACTTTATCACTCAGCGCTTTGCCGTCCACGGTTTTGCCCTTGAGTTTTTCCTGGACAGCCTTCATCACGAGGCCCATCTGCTTGAGGGAGGTGATGCCGGTTTCGGCCATGGCGGCGGCGATGGCGGCGTCCATGTCTTCGGGGGTGGCGGCAGCGGGGAGGTAGGATTCGATGAGGGCGCGCTCGGCCTCCTCCTTCTCCGCCTGTTCGGTGCGTCCGGCTTTGCGGAACATTTCGGCGGCGTCGATGCGCTGTTTGATGAGCGATTTGAGGATCGCCATTTCGGCCGCGTCGTCGAGGGGCTTGGGTGAATCCACCTTGGCCTTCATGAGGGCGGCTTTGATCATGCGAAGCGCGCTGAGCCGCGCTTCCTGTTTGGCCTTCATGGCCACCACCATCTCTTGCTGTATCCGGTCGATCAAGGGCATGATGTCTGATATTCTAATGAGATCTAGACCACGATGTATATCAAAAAACAGCGTTTGTTAACCCCCGGTCCGACTCCTCTCTATCCGCCCGCGTTGCACGCGATGATGGCGTCGGACATCCACCATCGAACCGAGGACTTCCGGAAGGCCTACCGTTCGTGTCTGGCCGACCTGAAGGAAGTCATGGGCACGGCCAACGACGTGCTGATGTTTGCCGCGTCGGGAACGGGCGCCATGGACGCATCGGTTTCCAACCTTTTCTCGAAGGGTGACAAGGTCATCGTCTGCGTCGCCGGAAAGTTCGGCGAGCGGTGGGCGGAAATCGTGAAAGCCTACGGGCTGGACGCGAACGTGATTACGGTGCCTTACGGGCAGGTGGTATCGCCGGAGCAGGTGGAAGCGGCGCTGAAAGCCGAGCCGGCGACGAAGGGCGTTTTCGTGCAGGCGTCGGAGACCTCGACGGGCGCCGCGCACGACGTGGAAGCGATGGGGAAGGCGATCGCCAAGACGGACGCGATCTTCATTGTGGACGCGATCACGGGTCTGGGGACGATGCCGCTGGATATCGACGGCTGGGGCCTGGACGTGGTCATCGGCGGGTCGCAGAAGGCGTTCATGATCCCGCCGGGGCTGGCATTTCTGTCGATCAGCCAGAAGGCGTGGAAACTGGCCGGCACCTCGACTTTGCCGCACTACTACTTCAATCTGAAGAAAGAGAAGAAGAGCGGAGATGCGGGGGAATCGAGCTGGACGCCGGCGACCTCGCTGATTCTGGCGCTGGCCGAAGCGCTGAAGTACGTGAAGCAGATCGGCATGGGGGACCTGGTGCGCAATGCGCAGTTGCTGGCGCTGGCGATGCGCGCGGCGGCGCAGAAGCTGGGGCTGGAGTTGTTCGCCGCGGGGAGTCCGGGATCGTCGGTGACCTCGATTAAAGCGCCCGCGGGGCTGGATTCGGGTGTGATCGTGAAGGAATTCCGCAGCCGCTTCGGGGCGATCATTGCCAACGGACAAGGGTCGATGAAGGGGCAGATATTCCGCGTAGCGCACCTGGGTTACTTCGATTTCGCGGATCTTTTCGCGCTGATCGCGGGGCTGGAGATCATCCTCAACGCCAACGGCCACGCGGTGCCGTACGGCGCCGGGGTCGCGGCGGCGCAGGAGATTTACGCCAGCGCGGCGATACCGGTTGCGGCGGTCAAGTAATCATGAACATCCTCATCGCCGAGCCTCTGGCGGCGGCCGGAATCGAGCTGTTCCGGTCCCAGCCGGGCTGGAATGTCATCGTTTCCAGCCCCAAGGAATACGCGCAGCACCTGGCGGAGGCGGACGCGCTCCTGGTGCGCAGCGCCGTTCAGGTGACGGAGGCGGTGCTGGAGAAGGCGCCGAAACTGCGGGTGATCGGGCGCGCCGGGGTGGGGGTGGACAACGTCGATCTGGACGCCGCCACGCGCGCCGGCGTGCTGGTGATGAACACGCCGGGGGGCAATGCGATCTCGGTGGCGGAGCACACGCTGGCGCTGATGCTGGCGATGGCGCGGCACATCCCGCAGGCCAACGCGTCCACGCGCGCGGCCCGGTGGGAGAAGAAGAAGTTCATGGGCAGCGAACTGCGCGGCAAGACGCTGGGGGTGATCGGACTCGGCAGCATCGGCCGCGAGGTGGTCAAGCGGGCGCGCGCGTTCGAGATGAAGATCGTGGCGCACGATCCTTACGTGACCACCGGAATCGCGCGCGATCTGGGGGTGGAGCTGGCCGATCTGCCGAGCCTGTACGCGGCGGCGGACTACATCACGCTGCACGTGGCCGCCACTCCGGAGACGACGGGGATGTTTTCCGCCGAAGCGTTCGCGCGGATGAAGACCGGGGTGCGGATCGTGAACTGCGCGCGCGGGGAACTGATCGACGAGGGCGCGCTGGTGGAGGCGCTGAAGAGCGGGAAGGTGGCCGAAGCCGCGCTGGACGTCTACCGGGTGGAGCCGCCTCCGGCGGATTTTCCGCTGTTCCAGAGCGAGAGCGTCTTCGCGACGCCGCATATCGGCGGCTCGACGGAGGAGGCGCAGGAGATCGTCGGAGTGCGGATCGCCGAACAGGTGGTGGAGTACCTGGCGAGCGGGGTCGCGATCCACGCGGTGAACATGCCGGCGATCTCGCCGGAGCAGTACCGGGTGCTGGGTCCGTATGTGACGCTGGCGGATCACCTGGGCAATTTCGCGGCGTACCTGGCCGGGGCGCATCCGCGGACGGTGAGCGTGACGTACTGCGGGAAGATCGCGGAGAGCAATACGAACCTGCTGCGCAGCGCGGCGGTGGCGGGAATTCTGGCGCGGTCGACGAACCGGCGGGCCAACGTGGTGAACGCGCTCGGTATCGCGCGGGAGCGCGGGTGGAACATCGAGGAGCGGCACGATAAGCGGTCGGTGCACATCGATTCGATCCGGATCGAGATCGAGACCGATGCGGGGACTACCAGCGTAGAGGGAGCCGTGGTGCTGGACAAGCCGCGGCTGCTGCAGGTGGACGGGATCTACTGTGAGGCATCGCTTTCGGGCTTCCTGATCTACATGCGGAACCTCGACGTGCCGGGCGTGATCGGCCACGTGGGCACGGTGCTGGGGAAGAACCGGATCAACATCGCCAACTTCTCGCTGGGCCGCAGGGAAGACGCGGCGGCGGGCGAGATTGCCGATGCGGTGGCGGTGGTATCGACGGACGGGCTGGTGCCGGAGGAAGTGCTGGCGCAGTTGCGGGACAATCCGGCGGTGAAACTGGCGCGCGCGGTCGAGTTTTAGGCGCGGGCGAAGAGGGCTACCGGCGCGCGATGGCCGCGGCGTTCCGCGGGAAGGGCAGCCAAATCCGCCAGCAGTTGCGCGGTCCGGAAGGAATCCAGGCGGCTGCCGCGCGACAGGTTGCGGATCGCGCTGATGACCTCGATATCCAGCAAGTGAGGCACAATCAGCCGTTCCCGCCGCGCGGCGACGGCGGAAGCATCCAGAACGATCATCTGGAGTCCCGCAATTCGCGAATGATC
>JBBIQR010000131.1:4230-12293 GCA_037442245.1 Candidatus Solibacter sp.
CGACGGCGGAAGCATCCAGAACGATCATCTGGAGTCCCGCAATTCGCGAATGATCTGTGCCGCGCTCCTTTTGGAAGGAATGGGTCTGGCCTGCCGGGTACGTTCGAGCCATTCGTTCAGCGCGGGGCGTTGGGCGATGCGCATCCCTTCTCGCGCGGCGCGGGCCTTAAGAGTGCCGTGGACTTTGTCAGGCACGTCCCGCACCTGAACCATCCTGGACATGTCCCCAGCATATAAACATGTCCGGCGCATGTCCAGCCGGGTTCAGCGCCGGTTCTGGGAATTCGCCGGACAAATTCCGGGCAATTCGCGTAAAATTAGGGCTCTGAGCCCCACACCGGATCCGAACCGGGTGCAGCCTCGCCGGACGCTGCAATCCTGGAAGGAAATTGCTGGATTCCTGGAAGTCACAGTCCGTTCCGTGCAGCGGTGGGAAGCGTCCGGCTTGCCGGTGTACCGGCAGGGCGAGGGCGCGAAGGCGCGGGTTTTCGCTTACACGGATGAACTCGAGGCGTGGGTGCGGGCGAGCGCAGGCGGCCGGGAGGCGGCTCCGGCGGCGGTAGGGCGGCGAATTCCGCGGTGGACCGCGGCGGGGCTGGTGGCGGCCCTGGCGGCGGGCGGGTGGATGGCGTGGCACTTCCGCGGAGGCGAGCCGCATAGCTGGAGTCTCGAGGGGGACCGCCTGACCGTGCGGGAAGCTGCGGGGCGCGTCCTTTGGGAACAGCGCTTCGCGGGCGCCGATTTCCTGGCGACATACAACCGCGACCCGGTGACGATCGCCGATATCGACGGCGACGGGCACCGCGAAGTGCTGGTGAATCTGCTGCCGGCGAACGTGGGGCGGGAAGGCGGTTCGCTGCAGTGTTACGAACACGGCGGAGCGCTACGCTGGCAGTTCCGTTACGGCGGCATGCGGCGGTTTGGCGGCCGCACGTTCGAACCGGACTACCGGGGGCGTTTCGTGCGTCCGCTGCGGGCCGGCGGGAAGCGGTACGTGCTGACGGTGGCGAACCATTTCCTGTGGTATCCGGCGCAGGTGGCGTTGCTGGACCCGCGCACGGGCAAAGCGGTCGAGGAGTACTGGCATCCGGGGTCGATTTACCACTACGCGCTGCACGATACGGATGGCGATGGGGCGGACGAGTTCGTGTTCAGCGCGATCAACAATCCGGGACAGGGATTGGGGCACGCGGCGGTGGGGGTGCTGAAGTTGCCGTTTTCCAGGGCGAAGCGCGCGGAGGGCGACTCGCGGTTTCCTGCTCCGACGGGTGGTGGCGAGGCGGCGTATGTCCTGTTTCCTTTGCCGGATACGTGCCGGGTGGAAGGGCAGTTGCCGATGGTGCAGGACCTGACGCTGGATACGCTGGGGAGGCTGCGGGTGCAGGTACCGGCACCGGAAGGCGGGGGAATTGTCTATTACCTGGACCGGCAACTGCGGGTGCTGGAATACCGGTTGACGGACAACTACGCGGCGGTTCACGAACGGCTGCACCGGGGCGGGCACCTGGATCACGCACTGGGTCCCGGGGAGGTAGGGGAGTTGGGAAAGCTGGTTGAGTTTGCGGCAGCGCCGGACGGCAATAGCGTGGAAGTACGCAAACTCTGGCATTTTTAGATGCATTTCTCAGCAGGAATGCGCAATGTCGCACCTTGTCGCCTGGTCGCACCTTCATTTTGGTGCGGTTTCTACCTTAATCTATTAACGAAAGCCGGGTCCCGGTGTGCACGGAGGCGCATCGGGGCTGCGGCGGCGGATACCCCGTTGAACCCGGAAGAGCAGCCGGCGGCAAGCCGGTCGCCTTCCAGCGGAGGAGGGTTCAACGGGCTGTCCGGGGGTGATTGGCGGGGCCGGGAGGCCTGCGCCACTCATTACTCCATGGCTGCGGCTTCCAGGGCGGCGATGTCGAATTTGACCATCGTCATCATGGCGGCCATGGCTTTGGGATGCTTCAGGATCTCACCGATATTCGCCGGCACGATTTGCCAGCAGAGGCCGAACCGGTCGGTCAGCCAGCCGCAGGCCATGGGCTTGCCGCCGTCGACCAGTTTGTCCCAGTAGCGGTCGATCGCGGCCTGGTCCCGGCACGCGACGGCGTAGGAGAAAGCCGGGGTGAGGGCGTGCGCGGGTCCGCCGTTGAGGAAGGTCATCTGCTGGCCCATGAGTTCGATGGTGATGGTCGCGATCTTCCCGGCGGGCCAGGGTCCCACGCCACTGGAACGTAGTTCGCCCACCTTCTTTGCCTCGGGAAATACCGAGAGATAAAATTCCGCGGCTTCTTCGGCGTTATCGTTGAACCACAGAAACGGCGTGATCCTGTCCATTGGTCCGGCCTCCATCCAGATAGTATCCACCGAAACCGCGCCGCCGTCCGGCATGGCGTACAATCCAAGGACACGAGGTTGACGGATGCTCAAACTACTGCTTGTTGTCACGGTCGCCGGGATTGCCGGGGCCCAGCCGCAAACCGCCGCCGTTCAGACGGCCGAACAGGTTTACAAAAACATCACCGCGCTGAAGGGTACTCCAGCGGATGAATTGATGCCGGCGATGCAGTTTATCTCCGGTTCGCTGGGGGTGAACTGCGAGTTCTGCCACGTGGCGGGGAAACCGGAGGCGGATGAGAAGGGCGCGAAGCGGACGGCGCGGGAGATGATCGCGATGCAGAACGAGATCAACAAAGCCTCGTTCCGCGGGCGCACGGAGATCACCTGCTACACCTGCCACCGGGGCAGCGGGCATCCGGTGGGCGTGCCCGCGGTGCAGGAGGGGGATGCCGCGGCGCGTCCGGCGGCGGCGGCGCCGGGCACAGCGGGCGCTCCGACGGTGGACGAGATCATCGAAAAGTACGTACAGGCGGTGGGCGGGGCGGAGGCTCTGAGCAAAGCGAGCAGCCGCGTGATGACGGGCAAGATCGAGTTCGGCGGCGGGGAGAGTTCGATCGAGGTGATCGCGAAATCGCCGAACAAGCGCGTCAGCATCGCGCAGATGGGCGGCGGATCGAGTTACACGGCCTTCGACGGCGCCGCGGGGTGGCTGGGCACGACGGGGCATCCGGCGCGCGAGATGGCGGCAACGGAATCGGCGGCGGCGGCGGTGGATGCGGAATTCGCGCTGGTTCCGCGGTTGAAGGAGATGTTCCCGCAGTTGCGGCGGGTCCGTCCCGAGGAAGTCAACGGCGCGCTGTGCGACGTGGTGATGGGAGGCGGTCCGGGCAAGCCGGGGGTGCGGCTGTACTTCGAGCGGAGTTCGGGGCTGCTGGTGCGGATGATGCGGTACACGGAGACGCCGCTGGGGCGCCTCCCGGTGGAGATCGACTACGCCGATTACCGCGACGCCGGCGGGGTGAAGATTCCCTACCGCTGGACGCTGGCGCGGCCCAACGGGCGGTTCACGATCCAGATTTCCGAGGTGAAGGCGAACGTGCCGGTCGACGACGCAAGGTTCGTCAAACCCTCGGGCGATGTGAAGTAGGCCGCGCGCTCAGACGACCGGCAGTTTCCAGGGCTTGCGGTAGCGGCGCGTCACCAGGGCGTTTGCCCTGGTGTTCCCGGTGAAGCGCTCGCGCTGGTCGTCCCAATGGAGGCGCTCGCCGGTGCGGAAGGCGAGGTTGGCCATGAGACCCGCTTTGGTGAGGCGGTGGCCGTAATCCACGTTGCAGGTGGTTTTCTCGCGCGACTTGATGGCGTTGAGGAATTCGCGGATGTGGCCCGGCGAATCGGGGATGGTTGGCGCGGGCGGATGGAAGTCGTCCTGCCGCTTGCCTTTGACGTAGACCTCGTAGCGGTCGTAGTTGACGACGAGGGTGGCCTCCGAGCCCTGGAAGATGACGCCGCTGCCCATGGAATCGAAGCCGGGGCGGCCGTAGGGATGGAGGGTCCAGGTGAGGACGAGTTCGGGGTACTCGCAGACCACCTGGAGGATGTCCGGAGTTTCGCCGGAGTCCTTGACGCCCCAGCGTCCGCCGGCGGCGGCGACACTGAGCGGCGCCTTGAGGTCGAGCGCCCAGTAGGCGACGTCGGTGTAGTGGCACCAGAAGTCGATGAGGGCGCCGCCCGAGTAATCCCAGAAGTAGCGGTAGGTGAAGTGGGAGCGGAGCGAGTTGTAGGGCTTGTTGGGAGCGGGACCCTGCCAGAACTGGTAGTCGAGTTCGGCGGGCGGGGCGCCGCCGTGGCCCTCGGGCAGGGGCCGCGCGCCGTTGACGAGCGAGCAATCGACGCGGTGAATCGCGCCGAGCATGCCGGCGCGCACGATTTCGACGACGCGGCGGTAGGTGGGGCGGTCGTTGTGGATATGGTTGCCCATCTGGGTGACGCGGCGGTAGCGTTCGGCGGCGCGGACCATGGCGCGCCCTTCGCCGATGGAGTAGGACAGGGGCTTTTCGACGAAGACGTCCTTGCCGGCCTGGCAGGCCATGACGGCGGGGAGGGCGTGCCAGTGGTCCGGGGTGGCGATCATGACGGCGTCGAGATCCTTGCGCTCGAGGAGTTTGCGGAAGTCGTGGAACTCTTCGGGCCGTGCGCCGCGGGCCTTTTCGACGATGGCGGAGGCGCGTTCGAGGTGGGTCTTGTCGAGGTCGCAGACGGCGGCCGCGTCCACATCCGGGTGGCGCAGGAACTCGTTGAGGCGGCCGGTGCCCTGGCCGCCGAGTCCGATGAATCCGACGCGGATGCGGTCGCTGGGCGCGGCGCGTCCGGTGCCGGCCGCAGCAGCCATCCCGAGTCCCACGGTGGCGGATTGCAGAAAGGTTCTTCGTGTCGCGTTCATAGGGTGTCCTTCCGAATCATACGCGAAAGGGGGGCGCGCGTCCCGTGGTGGTAAGCTCAGTCTGAAATGGCCCGCATTCTCTCGATCCACGCGCATCCCGACGACGCCGAGATACTGGCCGGCGGCACGCTCTCGCTGCTGGCGGACCGCGGTCACGCGATCACGATCGCGACGATGACACCGGGGGATTGCGGGTCCGCCGAGTTGCCGCCGGACGAGATCGCCGCGGTGCGCCGGGGAGAGGCGGCGAGCGCCGCGGCGCTGCTGGGGGCGGGATACGTGTGCGTGGAACTGCGGGATCTGGCGATCTTCAACGACGACGCGACGCGGCGGCGCGTGGTGGAGGCGCTGCGGCGCGCGCGTCCGGATGTGATCCTGGCGTCCGCGCCCTCGGACTACCTGTGCGATCACGAGGCGGCGAGCGTGCTGGTGCGGGACGCGTGCTTCGCCGCGCCGGCCCCGAACTACGACACGCGCGCGGCCGATCCGGCGCCGCCGCTGGGCGGCATCCCGCACCTGTACTACATGGACCCGGTGGAAGGAAAGGACCGCGAGGGGCGGCTGGTGGAGCCCGGGTTCCTGGTGGACGTGACGAGCGCGATCGGGCGCAAGCGCGACCTGCTGGCGTGCCACGCGAGCCAGAGGGAATGGCTGCGGCGGCATCACGGCAACGACGACTACCTTTTGCAGATGGAAGAATGGACGCGCGAGCGGGGACGGCTGGCCGGCACGACCTACGCGGAGGGTTTCCGGCAATACACGGGACATCCGTATCCGGCGGGAGGGCTGCTGCAGGAATTGCTGGCGGGATACGTACGCCAGATGAGCTAGCATGAAGGGGAAAGATGGCAGCGCCGCCCATTCCGCCGCAGTTGGAGCACCTGGTTTCGAGGCCGTTCTCGTTCTATCCGCCGATCGTGGGGATCGAACATAACGAGTGGCTGTACCGCAACGCGAACTGGAGCGAGATTCTGGTGGCGAACCGCCAAAGCGGCGAGGAGATCTGGATTTCGCGGCGGTTTTTCGGCGAGATCGCGCGCATCGAGGACCCGGTGCTCATTGTGGGACTGGTGCGCGAGTTGGAGTACAAAGGCGGGATGGTGGTGCCGTTCCAGCGGCGGGTCGTCGAGATGCCGCCGGCGGTAGGCGCGCCGCCGCTGAGCGCGGTGGAAGAGGAACACATCGAACGCGGGGCCATCGCCGGCATCCGTACGGCGCCCTCCACCGACCGGTTCGTGTTCAAACTGATCGCGGGCGCGGTGATGCTGGCCATCGTGGCATATGTGCTGGCGATCAACCTTTCGCGGGAGCGGATCGTGCTGACGCCGCGCGACCAGACGTACATGGGGCTGAACGGGCGCGACGACCGCACCTCGGTGGTATCCAAGGTGGGCGAGCCGGCGAGCGACCACTGGCTGAGCGAGAGCGGCGAAATGCAGTACGAAGCCCTGGGGTATCCGGCGCGCGGCGTCACCGTGATCCTGATGGGCGGCGACCGCAACAGCGCGCTGTATGTGGGGACGATGGACAAGAACTGGCGTCCGGTGCACACGGTGCCGCTGCGCGCCGGGGGCGATACGGAAAGCCTGCTGCGGAACCTGCGCCGGTTTTAGTAGACTCCATTTGTGAAACTCCTGGGGCACCTGTTTTGGGGCATGATGGCGTGCGGCGCCGCCTTCTGCCTGGGCGGCATCGCGCTGTACCGAGGCGAGCACATCTCCAGCATCTGGCTGGTGATCGCGGCGGCGTGCAGTTACGCGACGGCGTACCGGTTCTACGCGAAGTTCATCGCGGCGCGGGTGATGATGCTCGACGACCGGCGGGCCACGCCGGCGGAGCGGCTGCGCAACGGACACGATTTCGAGCCGACGAACCGGTGGATTCTCTTCGGGCATCACTTTGCGGCGATCGCGGGACCGGGTCCGCTGGTGGGTCCGGTGCTGGCGGCGCAGTTCGGCTATCTGCCGGGCACGCTGTGGATCATCGTGGGCGCGTGCCTGGGCGGCGCGGTGCAGGACTTCGTGATTCTGTTCGCCTCGCTGCGGCGCGACGGCAAGAGCCTGGGGCAGATCGCCCGCGAGGAGGCCGGCAGGCTCGGGGGAATCATCGCGCTGGTGACGGTTCTGCTGATCATGTTGATCCTGCTGGCGGTGGTGGCCCTGGTGGTGGTCAACGCGCTGAAGGGGAGTCCGTGGGGCGCGTTCACGATCGCGGCGACGATGCCGATTGCGGTGTTCATGGGGTTGTACCTGCGCTACTGGCGGCCGGGGAAGGTGCTGGAGTGCTCGGCGGTGGGGTTCGTTCTGGTGATGGCGGGGATCGTGGCGGGGCGCTGGGTGGCGGCTTCACCGTCGCTGGCGCCGGTATTCACGCTGAGCGCGGTGGCGCTCGCGGTGGCGATCATCGTTTACGGGTTTCTGGCGAGCGCGCTGCCGGTATGGCTGCTGCTGGCTCCGCGCGACTACCTGAGCACCTTCGTGAAACTGGGGGTGGTGCTGATGCTGGCGGTGGGGATCCTGGTGGTGCGGCCGGAAATGCAGTTGCCCGCGTTCACGCGGTTCACCGACGGGACCGGCCCGATTTTCGCGGGGAAGATTTTTCCGTTCTGCTTCATCACGATCGCCTGCGGGGCGATCAGCGGGTTTCATTCGCTGATTTCGTCGGGGACGACGCCGAAGATGATCGCGCGCGAATCGCACGCCCGCGCGGTGGGCTACGGCTCGATGCTGCTGGAGAGTTTTGTGGCGATCATGGCGATGATTGCGGCGGGGGTACTGCAACCGGGGGTGTACTTCGCGGTCAATGCGCCGGCGGGGATCGTGGGCGCCGCGCCGTCCGCCGCGGCAGCCGTCATCACGTCGTGGGGATTTCCGGTGACCGCGCAGGACATGGCGGCGCTTGCGAAAAGCGTTGGGGAGACGTCGCTATTTTCGCGGACTGGCGGGGCGCCGTCGCTGGCGCTGGGGATGGCGCACATCTTCGCGGGATCGGGGGGCGGCAGCGCGTGGATCGGGTTCTGGTATCACTTCGCGATCATGTTCGAGGCGCTGTTCATCCTGACGATTATCGACGCGGGCACGCGGGTGGGGCGGTTCATGCTGCAGGACCTGCTGGGGCACGTGGCGCCGGCGCTGGGGCGGACGAGCTGGATGCCGGGGGTGGTGCTGACCAGCGCGCTGGTGGTGGGCGGCTGGGGCTACTTTTTGATCCAGGGCGTGCGCGACCCGCTGGGCGGCATCAACTCGCTGTGGCCGCTGTTCGGGATTTCGAACCAGTTGCTGGCCGGCATTGCGTTGTG
>JBBIQR010000132.1:0-12259 GCA_037442245.1 Candidatus Solibacter sp.
ATTCGGCGGCGGACGCGGCGGTCCGGGCGGACGCGGCGACCGGGGCGGTCGCGGCGGACCGATGGGACGCGGGGGAGTGACGAGCTTCGGCAACGCGCGCCGCGACCAGCGCATGCGGCTCAACGGGAACGTCTCCGCGCAACTCGACAACTCGGCGTGGGATGCGAACAGCTACTCCCTGACCGGGCAGGCGACTCCCAAACCGGCCTACGCCAAAGCGCGCGCCAACCTCACGCTCGGCGGTCCGCTGAAAATTCCGAAACTGCTGGACGGGCGCCGCGGCACCTTCAATTTCAACTATGCGATGAACCGCTCGCGGAACGGCAGTACGCTGACCCAGACCATGCCGTCCCCCCTCGAGCGGTCCGGCGATTTCTCGCAATCGACCGGCGCCCAGGGACCGGTCACGATTTTCGATCCGCAAACCGGCAGCCCGTTCCCCGGAAACGTGATCCCGGCCAACCGCATCAATTCCGCCGCGGCCGGGTTGCTCAAGTATTATCCGCTGCCCAACGCGCCCGGATACCGGCAGAATTACCAGACCGCGCTGACCAACGTGCAGAACAGCGACATGTTCAACTCGCGCCTGAACCAGACCATCAACACCAAGAACCGGCTCTTCGGCGGCGTGTCCTACATGGGGACCAACAGCAACACCCCGAACGTGTTCGGTTTCCTGGATAGCGGGACCGGGCGGAACATCAATGCCAACATCAACTGGGCGCACAATTTCACCAGCCGGATCATCAATAATGCGCGCTACACGTTCAGCCGGTTGCGCTCGCAGACCGACCCGTTCTTTGCCTACCGCGAGAATGTCGCGGCGGAACTCGGGATCTCCGGCACCTCGCAGGAGCCGCGCAACTGGGGTCCGCCGAACCTTTCGTTCACGAATTACTCGGGGTTGAGCGACGGCAACAGCGCGTTGACCCGCAACCAGACGTCGAGCGCCGGCGACAGCCTGGTATGGATTCACGGGGTGCACAACATGACGTTCGGCGCCGACTACCGGCGCCAGCAGTTCAACCGGCAGAGCGACCCCAACGCGCGCGGACAGTTCACCTTTACCGGACTGGCCACAGCCAACGCGGTGAATGGCGTGGCGTCGGCGCGGACCGGCTTCGACTTCGCCGATTTCCTGCTGGGCGCGCCGAACACCAGCTCGCTGCGCTACGGCAACGCGAGCCTCTACTTCCGCAGTTCGTACTACGACGTGTACCTGACCGACGACTGGCGCCTGAGCCAGCGCCTCTCCCTGAACTACGGCGTGCGCTGGGATTACGGTACCCCGATTTACGAACTCAGCGACCGGATGGCGAACCTGTCGGTGGCGCCGGGCTTCGGTGCGATCTCCCAGGCGCTGGCCGGGACCGCGGGGGTGCCCGAGGCGCTGGTGCATCCGGATAGAAACAATGTTTCCCCCCGTCTGGGGTTTGCCTACCGCCCGCTCCAAAAGGGGTCGCTGGTGATCCGCGGCGGCTTCGGGATCTATTACAACACCCAGGTGTACAACACCATCGCCAACAACCTGGCGCAGCAGCCCCCGTTTGCGACCACGCTGAGCATCGCCACCAGCCTGGCGAGTCCGCTGTCCTTGCAGAACGGCTTCACGCCGCCGGCGGTGCTGGGCGGAATCACCAATACCTACGCCATCGATCCGTTCTACCGCACCGGGTACGCGCAGATCTGGCAGCTCTCGGTGCAGAACGACCTGGGACACAACCTGGTCGGGACGATCACCTATAACGGCACCAAGGGGACCGCGCTGGATCAGACGGTGCTGCCCAACTCCGCGCCATCGGGCGGTAAGGCCAACGGGCTGCCCTCGGGATACATCTACGAATCCTCGAACGGTAATTCGATTTATCACGGCCTGACGTTCCAGTTGATGCGCCGGTTCCGCAGCGGCGTCTCCTTCAACGCGCTGTACACCTATTCGAAGGCCATCGACAACGCGGTGCAGGCGCAGGACTACCTGGACACGGCCGGGGAGCGGGCGCTTTCCGCCACCAGCCGGACCCACGTCGCGAACTTCAACTGGACGTGGAGCAGCGGCTCGGGACGCGGCGCCGGCTTCGGCACCATCAACGGCTGGAAGGGCGGACTGCTCCGCGACTGGACGTTCACCAACGGCATCACGCTGGGCAGCGGGATGCCGGCGACCCCGTCGGTAGGCGGCGTGCGCTCGGCCACCACCGGTACCGGCATCACCGGCAACGTGCGGGCGGCGGCGACGGGCTTGCCCGCGAACGCTTCGAGCGCGGGCCAGCCGTTCAACTTCGCGGCGTTCGCCGTCCCCGCTGCCGGAGCGTGGGGCAGCGCCGGACGCGACACCATCATCGGACCCACCCAGTTCGGGCTGAACGCGTCGCTCGGACGCGTGATCCGGATCGGGGAACGCAAGAACCTCAACATCCGGTTCGATGCCACCAACCCGCTGAACCACGTGGTGTACAGCCGCTTCAATACGACGATCGGCTCCAACAACCTGGGGCTGTTCACCGCGGTGAACCCGATGCGCAGCCTGACCGCCACCGTGCGGTTCAGTTTCTAGGCGGATGGGGAAAAGATGGATGGCCGCAGATGAACGCGGATCAACGCAGATGGACGAGAAGGCGGCACGAACGGGGCGAAGGGGAGGACGTGCGATGCAGACGATGAGATCGGTCACGGCGGCGCTGGTAGCCGCGATGCTCTCCGCTCCGGGGTTCCCGCAGCAGGCGACACCGCCGCCCGCGGAGATCGCGCCGCCCAAGGGCGTCGTCAAGTTCTCCACCACGCGGCAGCTTGTGATCGTCGACGCCACCGTGAAGGACAAAGACGGAAACGCGATCCGCGGATTGAAGCCGGGCGATTTCGCCCTCACCGAGGACGGCAAGAAGCAGCAGATCAGCGTCTTCGAATACCAGGAACTCGAGGAGACGCTGGCGGCGGAACCGAAGCCGGTGCCCTCGATTCACCAGCAGGACGTCAAGCCCGAACCGGCCGCGGCGCCCGCGGTGAAATCGCTCACGTCCAACCAGATCGCGCCATCGAAGCCCGGCGAGGTCAAGTACCGCGACCGCCGCCTGCTGGTCATGTTCTTCGACCAGACCAGCATGCCGATTCAGGATCAGGTGCGCGCGCAGACCGCGGCGAAGAAGTTCATCCAGTCCCAGATGCAGCGGTCCGACCTGATGGCGGTCATGACCTACAGCACGGATCTGAAGGTGCTCGAGGACTTCACCGACGATAAAGACGCCCTCTTGAAGACCGTGAATTCGCTCATCGTGGGGGAGGGAAGCGATCTGGCGGCGCTGGGCGCGACCGGCCAGGACAACGAAGAGGATACCGGCGCGGCGTACACCGCGGACGATACCGAGTTCAACATATTTAATACCGATCAGAAGCTGGCGGCGCTGGAGAACGCGGCGCGTATGTTAGGTTCGCTGCCGGAGAAAAAGGCGCTGGTGTACTTCGCCAGCGGAGTGAACAAGACCGGGGTGGACAACGAGGCGCAGTTGCGCGCCACGGTGAACGCCGCGATCCGCAATAACGTGGCGTTCTTCCCGATCGACGCCCGCGGGCTGGTGGCGGCGGCTCCGCTGGGCGATGCGACCAAGGGTTCACCCGGCGGCGCGGGGATGTACTCGGGCAGTTCGGCGCGCAGCCAGCAGGCGCAGTTCCAGGGGCAGCAGGAGACGATGTTCACCCTGGCTGCCGATACCGGCGGGAAGGCGCTCCTGGATAACAACGATCTGGCGGTGGGCATCCAGGAGGCGCAGAAGGCGATCGCGAGTTACTACATCCTGGGGTATTACACCAATAACGAAAAACTGGACGGGCATTACCGCCGGATCAAGCTGACGCTGAACACTGACTTACAGGCCAAGGTCGGGAAGATGGACTACCGGCAGGGCTATTTCGCCGGCAAGGAGTTCAAGCAGTTCACCGATTCGGACAAAGAGCGGCAGTTGCAGGAAGCGCTCATGCTCGGCGATCCGGTGACCGACCTTTCGATCGCCCTGGAGGTCGATTATTTCCGCATGGCGCGGGACCGCTACTTCGTCCCGGTAACCGTGAAAATCCCGGGCAGCGAACTGGAACTCGCCAAGCACGGCGGAGCGGAATCGACCAAGCTCGACTTCATCGGAGAAGTGAAGGACGCCAAGGGCCAGACCCAAGCCAACGTGCGCGACTACCAGGAAATCAAGCTCAAGGGCGAGACCGCGGCGCAGCTTGCCAAGCGGACGCTGGCCTACGATACCGGCTTCACGCTGGCGCCGGGGGCGTACACCCTGAAGTTCCTCACCCGCGAAAACGCCACCGGGAAGATGGGGACGTTCGAAACCAAATTCACCATCCCCGACCTCACGACCCAGTTGAAGTACGTGCCGATTTCGAGCGTCGTGCTGAGCAATCAGCGGCAGCCGCTGAGCGAATCGCTGGCGACGGCGGAGCGCGATAAGAAGATCCTGGCGCAGAATCCCCTGGTCGAGCAGAGCGCGAAGCTCGTGCCCAGCGTGACCCGCGTCTTCCGCCAGCAGCAGGACATGTACGTGTACCTGCAGGCGTACGAGCCCGATGCGCAGAGCACGCAGCCGCTGGTCGCCACCGTGAGCTTCTACCGCGGGCGGGTGAAGACGTTCGAGACCGCGCCGCTCGCCGTCAGCGAAGGCTTGGACGCGAAGTCGAAGGCGCTGCCCATCCGCTTCAGCGTCCCGCTCGGGAAGTTGCAGCCGGGACGGTACACCTGCCAGGTGAGCGTGCTGGACCCCGGCGCCCGCAAGTTCGCATTCTGGCGCGCGCCGATTGTGATGGTGCCGTAGCCGGCCACAGGCCGGGAGGCCTGCGCTACTGGCTACCGTACCGTGATGCCGCGCGCGGAGATGGTGCGGGCGGTCGCGCGGTCGAGCGCCGCCAGTGCTTCGGCGAGATCGGCGCGCGCGCGGACCTCCCGGTTGCGGGCGCTGATGAAATCGGTCTGCCGCTGTAACACCAGAAACACACTGCTGGTCCCGGCCTGAAACTGGCGCTGCTCGCTCGAGTATTGCTCCTCCGCCGAGCGCCGGGCGATGGCCGCCGCGTCCAGACGCGCGCGGCTGGAAAGTGCCGCTTCGAGCGAATTCCGCACATCGGCTTCGACCGCCATTTCCACCTGATTGCGCGCGAAACGCAGACGGCGGCCTTCGGCGGAGGCGATCGCGGCCTCGGCCTCGGCCGTGCGGTTGCGCAGCGGCAGCGAAATGGTGACCCCGGCCTGCGCGGCGGGGAAGTTGGTGTTGAAGACGTTGCTCAGGCTCTGTCCGTAGCCGCCGCTCAGTATGGGATTGATGGTTCCGACTCCTCCGGGCAGGAACGAGAGGAAGGGGCTGTTGAACGGGATCACGACTCCCGCGAGACCCGCGCTGGCGAAGTTGGCGAAGGCATCCACGCGGGGCCGGGCGTCTTCGCGCGCCAGACGCTGATCGGCGCGGTTGATGTCCTGCGCGAGCGCGGCTTCCTCGATTTCGGGCCGGGTGGCGAGCGCCTGCTTGACCGCATCGTCGTACACCGGCAGCGAGAGATTGGTCTCGAGCTGCGTCTCGGGGATGAGCGCCGCGCTCCACATCAGGTCGCCGCGGTCGGGGAGCATGAGCATCTTGAGGTTGTTCTCCGCCAGCGTGAGGGACTGCTGCGCCGCGAGCAGCGTCTGCTGGAAGGTGGAGACCTGGGTCTGCGCCGCGACCACGTCCACCGGGGCGAGAACGCCCTGTCCGGCCTGCCGGCGGTTGCTGTCGTACTGGCGCTCGGCCAGATCGACGGCTTCGGTCTGCACGCTGACGTTGTGATACGCGTAGTCGAGCTCCCAATACGCCTGGATCGCCGCGGTGACCACGTCGGTGACGCGCTGCCGGAACTGTGCGGCGGTCAGCCGCTGGTTCTTGCGCGCAACCTCGATGCGGTGGCGGTTCTCGTCGTAGCGCAGACCGCGCCACAAGGGCTGGACCAGAGCCAGCGAGAGCGTCGTGGGATATTGCGGGTTGAGCGTAACGAACGTGCTATCGGTCTGGTCGCGCGAGTTGGAAAAGCTGAGATTGTAGGTGCCGCCCCATGGGGTGTTGCCGCTGACGGTAGGGGTGAAGTTGAGTTCCTTGTTGGTGAGCTTGCCGTTGGCCGTGTCGCCGATTAAGGAAGCGATCGGCGTCACCGAACGCGTGCGGTAGCCGCGGATGGCGAACAGCGGATCCCACGCGCCCAGCGCGCCGGTGATCGAGTACGCGGACTCTTCCACGCTGATCCGCGCGACCGCGAGATCGGGGTCGTTCTTGAGGACCCGCTCGATCACTTCGCCGAGTTGGAGCGGCGCCTGCGTGAGGATGCCGGGACGGGCGGGCGCCGCCACCTTCTGCACCGGAGGTATCGACGGCTGCGCGAACAGGGAGCCGAGGCACGCGGTCGTGACCGCGGCGGCCTTGAAGACCCGCGAGCGCACACGGACGAAGAAATCGCCCATATCTTCCCACAGCGAGTAGAAGACCGGGACGGCCAGCAGGGTGAGGAGCAGGCAGAGCGTCTGCCCGCCAACGACGAGGACGCCGATGGAGCGGTTGGTCGCGCTGCCCACCCCGCGCGAGATGACCAGCGGCGCCATGCCGGCGACGAGCGCGATGGTCGTCATCAGGATCGGACGCAGCCGGTCGCGGTTGGCCTGAATGATGGCGTCGTAACGGGCCATGCCGGAAGCGCGCAGTCCGTTCGTGTGGTCGATTTGGAGGATGGCGTTTTTCTTCACAATTCCGAATAAGAGTAGCAGGCCGAGGCCGGAGAAGATGTTTACCGTCTGTCCGGTGAGCAACAGCGAGAGGATGCCGAACGGGATGGCGAGCGGCAGCGTCAGCAGGATCGTGACCGGGTGGATGAAGCTCTCGAACTGCGCCGCCAGCACAATATACATAAAGATGAAGGTGAGGGCGAAGGCCAGCGCGAAGTAGTAGCCCGTGCGCCCCAGTTCCTTGGACGTGCCGGTAAGCCCCGCCTGATAATCGGGGCCCATGTGGAGATCGGCCGAGGCCTCGCCCATCAGCTTGAGAATTTCGGCTTGCGACCCGCCGGGCAGCAGGTTGCCGGTAAGAGTGACCTGGCGCTGCCGGTTGATGCGGTTGATCGCCGACGGTCCGGTGCCGGGTCGGATGTGGACTACTTCGTCGAGCCCGACGAATCCGACCCTGGTTGAGGGGACCGTGAGCTTCGACAGGCCCTCCACGCCGCCGCGGAATTTCTCCTGCGCGCGCACCACGACGTCGTACTGATCGTCCCCCGCGTTGAACGTCGAGGCCGTCTGCCCTGCCACCAGGGTGTTGAGAGCCTGCTCGATATCCAGCACGCTGACGCCGAGATCGGCGGCGTGGGCGCGGTCGATTTCGAGGCGGACTTCGGGCTTGCCGGAGCGCAGCGTGCTGTCGAGATCCACCAGGCCGGGCATGGTGCGCATCTTCGCCGTCAGCTTATCGGAGTATTCGGCGAGCTTCTGCAGGTCCGGCCCCTGGATGTAGTACTGGATGTCCGCGTTGCTCTGGTTGCCGCCCACCGAACTGACGAGCTCGACCGAGGTGTGGATGTCGGACGGGAACTTCTTCATGAGCAGGCGCGTGCGGTCCATCAGGTCGCTCTGCGAGATGTCGCGCTGATCGATGTCGGTGAGTTTCACGAAGATGCTGCCGTTATTGACGCTCCGGTCGGCGCTGTTGCCGATGTTGAGAAGGGTATGGGCGACGCCGGGCATGCGCCGGATTTCCGCGGCGACCTGCTCCCCGATCTGGGTCGTGGCGGCGAGCGACGTGCCCTCCGGCGTGCGCAGGATGACGTTGTACTGCGCCTGGTCGTCCTTGGGGAGGAAGTTCTTGCCCACAAACATGAAGAGCGGGACGATCGCCAGCACCACCCCCACGCAGCCGGCGACGACCGCTTTGCGGTGGTGCATGCTCCACACCAGGAGCCGCGTATAGAAGGCGTCGATATGCTTGAAGACGAACGATTCCTTCGAGGAGTGGTGTCCCGCACCGGCGGTCTCGGGACGCTTGATGAACCGCGAGCAGAGCATCGGCGTCAGCGTGAACGACACCAGCAGCGAGACCGCGATCGCGAACGCGCTGGTGAACCCGAAGGAACTCATGAACCGGCCCACGATGCCGCCCATGAAGCCGACCGGGAGGAACACCGCCAGCAGCGAAAGAGTCGTCGCCATCACCGCCAGGCCGATTTCCTTCGTCCCGTGAATCGCCGCCTCGAAAGGCGGCATATTCTTCTCCTCCACGAACCGGAACACGTTTTCCAGAACGATGATGGCGTCGTCGATCACGATCCCCACCATCAGGGTCAGCGCCAGCATCGTGATCTGGTTCAGCGTGAACCCCATCGCGGCCATCAGCGCGAAAGTGGAAATGATCGAGGTCGGGATGGCGACCGCGGCGATCAACGTGGTGCGGATATTGGCCAGGAAGAGGAAAATGATGATCGCGGCGAAGATCGAGCCTTCGATCAGGTGCCGGCGGATGTTTTCGACCGCGGCTTTGATGAAGACGCTCTGATCGGAGACGATCTCCGCGTGCACGTCCTTCGGCAGCGTGGAGGAAATGTCCTTGAGGCGCGCGCGCACTTCGTCGGACGTATCGACCGTATTGACGCCGCTCTGCTTGGCGACCACCAGCGTGACCGCGGGTCTGCCGTCGAGGCGGGCCGAGGAGCGCGGTTCCTCGTAGCTGTCCTCGGCGTAGCCGATATCGGCGACCTTGACGATGTAGCCGTTGCGGTTGGCGACCGTGATCTGGTTGAACTGGGCGGAATCGATCACGCGTCCGGTCGTGCGCACCGTGAGTTCGCGGGCGCCTTCGTTGAGGTTGCCGCCCGGTAGTTCCAGGTTCTGCGCGCGCAGGGCGTTGAACACGTCGGTGACCGTCAGCCGGTAGGCGCGCAGCCGGTCCGGATCGACCATGACGTGGATCTCGCGGTTCGCGCCGCCGACGATCGTGACCTGGCCCACCCCGCGCGCGTTTTCGAGCTTCTGCTTGATCAGCTTGTCGGCAATCAGCGTGACGTCGCGCAGGGAGCGGGGCGCGCTCACCGCGATTTGCATGATGGGCGCGGCGTCGGGATCGAACTTCTGCACCACCGGCTGCTTGGCGGTCTCGGGAAGGTTGGGAATGATCACGTTGATCTTGTTCTGCACCTCCTGGGCGGCCACATCGCCGTTCTTCGAAAGCTCGAACTGGATCAGCACCAGAGACTGCCCTTCGCTCGATGTGGAGCGGATTTCATCGATTTGACTGATCGTATTGACCGCGTCCTCGACCTTGCGGGTAATCTCGGTTTCGATCTCCTCGGGGGACGCGCCGGGATTCGCGATTACGACCGCGACGGTCGGGATATCGACCTTGGGGAACAGGTCGACGCCGAGCGAGAAGTAGCAGAAAACGCCCACCACCACCAGCGAGAGCACCAGCATGGTGGCGAAGACGGGACGTCGGACGCAGAGTTGGGCGAGTGCGTGCATAGAGCGGCGTGCCTTTCGTTACTGAACCCGGACCGGGGCGCCGTCATAAAGCGCGGCAAGGTTGGAAGTGGCTACCGTTTCGGTGCCGGAAAGACCGGTGACCCGGATGTGGTCGCCATCCGGTTCGCCGGCCACCACCACGCGCAGCCGCGCGGTGTTGTTGTCGATCGCGAACACCTGGTACGAATCCGTGGTCTTATCGCGCAGCACCGCCGATTGCGGGACGAAGACCGCGTTCTCGCCTCCGGGGAGAAGGATGTGGGCGGAGGCGAACATCCCGGGACGGAGTTCGCCCTGGAAGTTGAGGAAGCGCGCCTCGATGATGAACACCCGCGAATTGGGATCGACCGACGGGTTCACCGCCGTGATGCGTCCGCTGAAGTCGCGCCCCGGATACGCGGCCACCCGCGCCGTGACGTTCATTCCCGTCCGCACCTGGGCAGCCTGCTGCTCCGGAGTATTGAGGTGCAGCTTCATGATGGCGATCCGCACCATCGTCGCGATCTTGTTCGAGAGGGCGACGTATTCGCCGGCGGCCGCCGGGCGGTCCGTGAGAAAGCCGTCGAAGGGAGCGCGGATCGTGGTATCGGCCAGACCCTTTTCCGCCTGCGCGAGGGCCGCCCGGAAGGCTTCCAGCGAGGCCTGCGAGTTCTCCACCGCGCCCCATCCCTGGCGGGCCGCGTTGAGCGCCGCGTCGTACTGTTGCCGCGCGGCGTTGGCCGAAGCGTCCGCGGTTTCCTGCGCGGTGCGGGCCTTTTCGTAGGCGCTGCGCGAGACGTCGCCGGTCGCCACCAGGTTCTCGTAGCGCTTGGCGTCGGCCGCGGCGAGCCGCGCCTGCGACTGGGCGGATTCCCAGGCCGCGCGGGCCGCGGCGACCTCCGGCACGCCGGCGGCATCGAACTGGCCCTGCCCGTTGAAGCCGATACGCGACTGGCTTTGGCGCAAGGCGGCGGTCGCCTGGTCGAGTTGAGCCTTCGCCTGATCCAGCCGCAGTTGCGCGTCGCGATGGTCGAGCTCGCAGATCACCTGCCCCTGCTTCACGAAGGCGCCGATGTCGACCGGCGTGGCGATCACCCGCCCCGCAACCAGCGGCGCGATATCGCTCGTCTCATCCGCGACGAACGTGCCCGTCACCGCGATGGTGGCGGGGACTTCGCGGGTGGAGGCGCGGGCCGCCGCGACGGCGATGCGGGAGGAGGCGCCGGAAGGCGACGCTGCGGCGGCTCCGTTGGACCGGGAGCAGCCGGCGAGGATGGAAGCGATGAGGGCGATGGAGGCGACAAGATAGCGATTCATACGGTTGCCTTTTCCAGAGAGGGCGACGGCAGAACGCCGCGCAGAAAGATATCGAGGAATGCATCGACGACGCCCGCGTCCGGGCTGTCGTGCGGAAAACCGAAAAACTGGGTCATCATGCCGAAGTGCGCCGCCGTGCCGGCCAGCGCCCCGACGATGGCCTGCGGCGGAATGCCCGCGCGGATGGCGCCTTCCTTCTGGCGCCGGGCCACGTACTGGCAGAGGAGCTCGAAAATCGGCAGCGAGCGCTCCCGGTGCAGCTCGAGCCCCGCCTGATGCCCTTCCAGCGCCGCGAAAAACAAAATGCGGTGAATACGCGAGTCGTTGCGGTAGCTGGCAATCACCTTTTCTAAGAGCGCCCGGAACAGGCCGATATCGTCGTTCGAGTCCATCAATGATTTCCAACGGGCGAAAACCGTCTCGTGTTCCCCGGACTCGTGCTCGCAATCGAGGACCGCCGTATAAAGGGCCTGCTTGGAGGGAAAATGCCGGAAAATCAGCGCCTCCGTGACCCCCGCGGCGGCCGCGATTTCTTTCGTGGTCGTGCCTTCGAAACCCTTATGGGAGAACAGGTTAAGGGCCGTATCGAGAAGCTGGCGGCGGCGATCTTCGGCGGGTAGCCGATGGGCTTGTTGCTGATGCACGTTTTCAAGTGTAAGTGAGTGCTTACTTACGAGTCAAGCGGAAAGTTGGCCCGCCGCCCCTCCCGCCCCGCCACATTACCTAACTATTACATTCGCCCCGGCCTGAACTCTGATACCAATAGTTTCAGTACTCTTTTTCTGAAATCATGACCCCTCATCCTAAAGGTACCCGCGCGCGCATCCTGCTGAGCAGCGTATTCGGTCCGTATGCCCAGGACGATGAATTCGGCAGCCGGCGCATCAATCCCATGGAGCTCTACCACAATCAGGTGACCCGTGAACAGGGACCGTTCTCCCTGCGCATGTTCCACCGGTCGTGGGGAATCCTCATGATCCAGCAGAACATCAGTGCCCCAACCACGGTCCTGGACTTCCCAACACGAGAGGCGTTCGCACAGGAGTTGCGCGCCAACGATTACGACATTGTCGGAATCTCCTCGATCATCGTGAACGTCGGCAAGGTGCGCGAAATGTGCCGCATGGTGCGGGAGATCGCGCCCAAGGCGGTGATCGTCGTGGGCGGGCACGTGGCGGCGATTCCCGGGATCGAAGGCATGATCGAGGCCGACCACATCGTCCGCGGGGACGGCATTGCGTGGATGCGGCGGTTTCTGGGGCAGGACGAGAACGCTCCGGTGCGGCATCCGGAGATCGTGTCCGGGTACGATGGGCGGACGCTGGGGATGAAGCTGCCGCAGGCGAAGGGGAGCACGGCGGCGACGATTATCCCGTCGGTGGGGTGTCCGTTGGGGTGCAACTTCTGCACGACCTCGGCGTTCTTCGGCGGCAAGGGGCGCTACCTGAACTT
>JBBIQR010000133.1:0-12217 GCA_037442245.1 Candidatus Solibacter sp.
GGCGGAAGACTTGCTTGAAGGTGTCGTCGTAGCCTTCGCTGTGGCCGCCGGGGAGGTCGGCGTAGCTGCGCGCCGCGGGCGGCATCAGGGACGGGTCCTTGATGATGAGCTGGTTGGGCGAGTTGCGGTGCCCGATCCACAGTTCATCGGGCCGCTCCTGGTTCCATGCCACGCCGCACCTGGTGCCGAAGATCTCGATGCTCAGCCCGTTCTTGCGTCCGGCCGACACCTGGCTGGCGGTGAAGACGCCGCGCGTGCGCTCTCCCATGCGGAACACCACTCCGCCGAAGTCCTCGGTATCGATCGGGATCTCTTCGTAATCCTCCGGACGCAGCGTCTTGCCGGCGAACGTCTCGATCGGTCCCTTCGGCTTCTTGCGTGTTTTATGAAACGTCTGGATGTCGGCGCACAGGCTGGTGATGCGCTGTCCGGTTACGTGTTCGGCCATGTCGCACCAGTGCGAGCCGATATCGGCCAGGCAGCGAGAACGTCCGTTCTGCTTGGATTCGATGCGCCAGTTGTAGTCGGTGTCGTAGAGCAGCCAGTCCTGCGAGTACGTGCCCTGCACGACCAGGATGTCGCCCAATTCGCCCGCCTCGCGCATGCGCCGCATGTTCTGCACCATCGGGTAGTAGCGCAGGTTGTGGAAGGTACAGTTGCGCCGGTTGAGCGACTTGGCCAGTTCCACCAGTTCGCGCGCCTCGGCGACGGAAGTGGCCAGCGGCTTTTCGCAGATCACGTGCTTGCCCGCCTGCAGGGCCTCCTTGGCGATCGGAAAGTGCAGGAAATTGGGCGTGCAGACGTGCACCGCCTGAATCTCCTTGTCCTCCAGCACGCGCCGGTAATCGGCCTCGGCCCTGGGCACCCCGAACTCATCGGCCAGCGCCCTGGCCTTCTCGATCTGCGGCTCTCCGATCGCGCACAGGTCCGCGAATCCCACCCTGCGGATCCCTTCCAGGTGAACGCGGCCGACGAAGCCGGTGCCGAACAACGCGGTTTTGATCTTCTGCATGAACAGCTCCTTATTAGCGGTGAAGAATTAATCTACCGCAAAGGAGCGCAGCGCGCCACGTGTCCGCGCCGTCCGCCGCCACCGGTTGCTAAATTGGTAGAAAGTCCTTCCATGGTCATCCGGATCAAGTTCAGGCGGGGACGCAAGATCGGCAGAAAGCGGCGGCGGAACAAACGGCTGGCGCTCGCGGTCGCCGCCCTGTTGCCCGCGCTCGCCCTGACCGCGGGGATGCTCGCCGCCTGGCGGATCGCCGCGGACATGAACCTTGCCGGCGGCTTTGCGATCACCAACGGTCTCTTCAGCCATTGGCAGGTCTGGATCGGCGCCGCTGCGCTCCTCGAACTGTGCGCCTACGCACTCAATCGCTACGGAAAGAGCGAGGACCGCGCCGCGTCGTGACACCGCGGAGCGTTCTGCTAATCTAACTTCTAGAGACCTCGATGGCACTCACCCGCTTCGCCGGCCGCGGCTATTTCTTCAGAAGTTACTTCCCCGCCGGGGTGAAGTGGCTGCTGATCGTCAATACCGCGGTGTTCGTGCTCACGGGTTTGCTCGGCCCCCGGTTTGCCCCCGACATCCGCATCCTGGAACTCGCGCCGGTCGCCGTGGTGTATCACTTCGCTCTCTGGCAACTGGTCACCTACCTGTTTCTGCACGGCGGCATCTGGCACCTGGTCTTCAACATGCTCACGCTGTGGATGTTCGGCACCCCGCTCGAACAGGATTGGGGCACGCGCCAGTTCCTCAAGTACTATTTCATCTGCGGCATCGGCGCCGGCGTCTTCGATGTCGGGCTGAACGCAGCCATCGGCAACTGGGGCACCGCCACCATCGGCGCATCCGGCGCCATCTACGGACTCCTGCTCGCCTTCGGCGTCTGCTATCCCGACCAGACCGTGCTCATGGGCTTCCTCTTCCCCATCCGCGCCAAGTACATGGTCATGATCTACGCCGCGATCGAACTCTGGATGTCGCTCAGCGTCAACACCGGAGTCAGCAACATCGCGCACCTGGGCGGCATGGCGGTCGGTTTCGTCTACCTCAAGAGCCGCTCGACACGGCGGCGCGCGCTCACCCTGCCCGATTGGCGCGGCGCCTTCCGCCAGTGGAAATTGCAGCGCGCCAAGAAGAAGTTCCAGGTTTACATGAAGAAACACGGCGGTCCCGGCGGCGGACCGTGGGTCAACTGAACCGCCCCGCGCCGAAACGCGCCGCCCCCCACAGCCGTCTCTGATATAGTTACGCTAGAAACAGGCCTATGCGAACCCTCAAACTCGTGGTGCCGTGGTTGGCCATGCTGTTCATGGCCGGATGGATGATCGGGCAGACGCAGGGGCCGCTGACGACCCCCGACAACACCGTTGCGCGGCCGCGCAAGGGCTCCGGCTCCGCCCCGGCTACCGAGGAGAGTCTCCCCAAGATCCCCTCCCAGTACAAGAAAGAGAAAGCGCCCGGCGATGTCGCCCGCTTCTCCAGTTCGGTCGATCTCGTTACGCTCGACGTCGCGGTGGTCGACAACAGGGGCAATTTCATCCCGGGGATTCCCGGCGGAAACTTCCGCATCCTCGAGGACACCGTCCCGCAGCAGATCAAGAAGGTGGAGCTGGGCGAAGCCCCGCTCACCATCGCCATGGTGATCGAGTTCAGCAACCTGTTCCAGCGCTACTGGTCCAGCGTCTGGTACCAGACCCTGGAACTCGCCTGGGGATTCGCCCAGACCCTGAAAGCGGAAGACTACTGCGCCGTCGTCGCCTACGACATCCGGCCCGAGATCCTGACCGACTTCACCACCGATAAAGCCAAGATTCAGGAGGGCCTCGGCCGCCTCCAGATCGCTGCGTTCAGTGAAGCCAACCTCTTCGACGCCCTGGTCGATACCTCCGAACGGATGAGCGATATCGAGGGCCGCAAAGCGATCCTGGTACTTACCAGTGGGGTCGATACCTTCAGTAAACTCACTTACGATCAAACCCGTAAGCGGCTCCAGGAAGCCGGCGTGCCTGTTTACGCCATCGGACTCATGCAGATGGAGCGCACGCTGTACGATCCCTACATCGGCGGCGCCGAGCGCATGACCTACCTGCAGGCCGACAACGAGCTCCGCACGTTCGCCAAGGAAACCGGCGGCGCCGCGTTCTTCCCGCGCTTCGAGGGCGAGTACGGCCAGATCTTCGCGCAGGTGCGCCAGGCGCTGCGCAGCCAGTACGTCATCACCTATCAGCCCAGCAATACCAAACATGATGGTACGTTCCGCAAAATCAAGGTGGAACTGGTGAACCCGGCCACCAACGAGCCGCTGCCCATGCGCGATCAGAAGGGCAAGCCGGTGAAGTATCAGATCATCGCCAAAGCCGGCTACAAGGCGCCGCGCTCGGTCGAATAGCGCGCCGCGCCCACGCTCCCACAACGCGATTGCGTCATCACGTTGTGGCAGCGGTGTCAAGAACTAAATCTTACGGCTTTCCAAAGCGATGCAAATTCGTTGACACGCCGGTTACGGCTTTGTTACTCTCGCTTCCGTTCCCAATGAAGATGTCTCCCTCCTCAATTCCGCATCTCCTGCTCATCGATGACAACCGCGACGGACTGCTGGTCCGCCGCGCGCTGCTCGAAGAGGCGGGCTGCACCGTCGCAGTCGCGCACAGCGGCGAAGAGGGCTTGGACCTCTTCGGGAACACCGGTTTCGATCTCACCGTCACCGACTTCCGCATGCCGGGCGGCATCGACGGCATGGAAGTCATCCGGCGCATTCGCGCCATCGACGCCAGCGCCCGGATCATTCTGCTCTCCGGCTTCGTCGAACCTCTCGGACTCACCGAGCAAAACACCGGCGCCGATGCCGTCATCGCCAAATCTTCGCGCGAAGCGGCACATCTGGTCCGCGCCGTGAAGCGCCTGCTCACCCAAGCCGTACGCAAGCCTCCGTCGTCGCACCGCGCCGGCGCAAGGCGCGTCAACTCTACCGCGGCCGGCCGCTAGATCTGGCACACTGAAAGCGTGGTGTCTCCCCTTCCCCGTCTCCTGGCGGCGTTCCTTGCCCTGGCTCTGTCAGCCGCGCCGGCGCCCGCCAGCAAACCCGCGGCCAAACGCACTTCCTCCACGCTGAAAACCAGCGCCGTGGTGCGCCGCTGGATGAAATCCATGACGCTGCGCGACGAAATCGCGCAGCTCATCTTCATCTCCTTCCACGGCGCCGCGCCCAACGCGCGTTCCCGCGAGTACCGCAACTTCCTCCACCAGATTCAGGGCAACCACGTGGGCGGTCTCATCCTGGTGAACTGGTCCAACGGCCGCGTCATCCAGAAGGCCGAACCCTACGCCGTCGGCGCCTTTCTCAACCGCATGCAGCGCATTGCCAGGGTGCCTCTGCTGGTCAGCGGCGATTTCGAACGCGGCGTCTCCATGCGGGTCGAAGGCACTACCGTCTTCCCTCACGCCATGGCCTTCGGCGCTACCGGCGACCCCGAGTACTCACGCTATGAAGGCGAGGTCACCGCCCGCGAATCGCGCGCCCTCGGCGTGCAGTGGATCTTCTACCCGGTCGCCGACGTCAACAACAACCCGGATAACCCCATCATCAACATCCGCAGCTTCGGCGAGAATCCCGAAGCCGTCGCCGGACAGGTCGCGGCCTTCATCCAGGGCGCGCACGCGGACAAGAAGAACTACGCGCTCACCACCGTCAAACATTTTCCCGGCCACGGCGACACCGCCACCGATACCCACATGAACATGGCCACCATCACCGGGGACCGCGACCGCCTCAACCGCGTCGAACTGGTGCCCTTCCGCGCCGGTATCGCCGCCGGCGTGGATGCGGTGATGACCGCGCACCTCGCCGTCCCCGCGCTCGCCCCCGCCGGAGTCCCCGCCACGCTATCGAAGGCCATCCTCACGGACCTGCTCAAGAGCGATCTGGGTTTCCGCGGACTCGTCGTCACCGACGCTCTCGAGATGGGCGGCATCGTCAAGAACTTCACCACCGGCGAGGCGGGCGTGCGCGCGCTCGAAGCCGGCGCCGACGTGCTGCTCATGCCCACCGATCCCGACGCCGTCATCAAGGCCGTGAGCGAAGCCGTCGCCGCCGGACGCCTCACCCGCGAGCGCATCCGCGAGAGCGTGGCCCGCATCCTCGCCGCCAAGGAAAAGGTTGGGCTCGACCGCAAGCGCTTCGTCGACCTCGAAGCCATCGGCGACATCGTCGACGCTCCCGAAGCCAACGAGAAAGCGCAGGAGATCGCCGACCACGCCGTCACCCTGGTACGCAACCAGGGCGGCGTGGTGCCTCTCGCGGCCCCGGAGCGGACCTGCTTCGTGGTGATGAGCGAGAACCGCTCCGCCGCCGAAGGCCAGGTGTTCGCGCAGGAAGTGCGCCGCCGCGTGCCGCGCGCCTCCATCGTCACGTGGGACCCCTCGATGTCGCGCGGCGACCTCGATCCGTCCGCCGCCCGCCTCACCGGCTGCGAAACCTACGCCGTAGCGGCATACGCCAGTGTCGGAGCGTACCGCGGCACGGTGGGCATGTTGGGCGGAGAACTGCCGCATGCCCTCGAGGCCCTCATCGCCACCGCCAAGCCGGTGATCCTGGTGGCCCTGGGCAATCCCTACGTGCTGCGCAATTTCCCGGCGGTGACCGCCTACCTGGCCACCTTCAGCACCGTGCCGCCGAGCGAGATTTCCGCCGTCCGCGCCCTCTTCGGCGAGATCCCGATTCACGGCCGCCTGCCCGTCACCATCCCCGGCGAAGCCAAATATGGGGACGGCATCCAACTCCAGCCGCGCCACGCCCTGCGCATCACCGGCGGCGGAGAGTAACACGGTAAAATCAGGCGATGATCCCGATCATTCCCCGCGGCGCCGCCCTGCTGTTGCTGATCCTGGTGTTTTGCGCCGCGGTCTGGGACTGGCGCTACCGCCGCATTCCCAACTGGCTCACCATGAGCGGCGCCGTGGCCGGCCTCGCGCTCAACGGATTCCTCAATCCCGTCTTGCCCGGCCTGTGGTTTTCGCTCAAGGGACTGCTGCTCGGCTTCGGCGTGTACCTGGTGCTGCACCTGCTCCGCGCCATGGGCGCCGGCGATGTGAAACTGATGGCCGCGGTCGGCAGCATCACCGGCGCGGCCGACTGGTTCGGCATCTTCCTCATCACCGCCATACTGGGCGGCGCGCTGGCAATCATCGTCTCCATCCTGAAGCGCCGCCTCGGCAAAACGCTTTTCAACGTCGGCTTCATTTTCAGCGAGATGAAAAATCTGCGCCCCGCCTATCTGAAGAACGAAGAACTCGACGTCAAGAGCAACAAGGCCTTGCGCATGCCGCACGGCGTGGTCATCGCTCTCGGAACCGTGATCTACCTGGTGTTGAGCACGCATTTCGCGCAATGAGCGTGCTGGCCCAGTTCCGCCTCGACGGCAAAACCGCCCTCGTCACCGGCGCGCGGCGCGGCATCGGACGCGCCATGACGCTGGCACTCGCCGATGCCGGCGCCGATATCGTGGCGGCCAGCGCCCATATGGAACCCGGCGGCGGCGCGCTCGCCGAAGAACTCGCCCGGCGCGGACGCCGCGGCTGGTTCCACACCGTCGATCTCGCACGGCGCGACGCTCTTTACGAGTTCGTCGCCCGCGTCAAGCGCGAGTGTCCACCGGTCGATATCCTCATCAACAATGCCGGCGCGATCCTGCGTAAGCCCGCCGCCGATCATCCCGACGAATACTGGGACCGCGTCATCGAAATCGATCTCAACGCGCAGTGGATCCTGGCCCGCGAATTCGGCCGCGACATGCTCGCGCGCGGCGCCGGCAAGATCGTCTTCACCGCCTCGCTGTTGAGTTTCCAGGGCGGCATCACGGTTCCCGGATATGCCGCCGCCAAGGGAGGCGTCGCCCAACTCGCCAAGGCCCTGGCCAATGAATGGGCCGCCGGCAACGTGCAGGTCAACGCCATCGCTCCCGGCTACATCGAGACCGACAACACCGAAGCGCTGCGCGCCGACGCGGGGCGCAACACCGCCATTCTCGCGCGCATCCCCGCCGGCCGGTGGGGCCGCCCCGAGGATCTCGCCGGCGCCGCGGTCTACCTCGCCTCGCCCGCCTCCGATTACGTCAACGGCACCATCCTCACCATCGACGGCGGCTGGATGGGCCGCTGACCGCTACCGCGCAATCGCGCCGGCGATGTCCCGCGCCACCCCTTCCAGGTCGCGATGCTCCACCAGTTGCGAGAAGATCTCCTCCAGCGAAGGCAGGTTCATCATGCCGCGCAACTGCTCCACCGATCCCGCCGCGCGTACCCGCCCCTGATAGAGAATCACGACCTGCGCGCACACCTTCTCCACCACTTCCAGCACGTGCGAAATGTACAGGATCATCTTCCCGCGCCGCGCCAGTTCGTGCAGCAGGTGTTTGAACAGCATCGCGCTGGTCACGTCGATGCCGGAGAGCGGCTCGTCCAGAATCAGCAGGCCGGGATCGTGCAGAAGCGCGGCCGAGATCAGAATCCGCTGCTTCATCCCCTTCGAGTACGCCGAAATCGCCGCGTGACGGTAGGGATGCAGGCCGAACAACTCCAGCAGGTCGTTGGCCCTCCGCTCCACCGTGTCGCGCGGCATCGCGCGCAGCCCTCCAATCAGCTCCAGGTACTCGAGGCCCGTCATGTACGAATAGAGGATTGCCTCCTCCGGCACGTAGCCCAGCCGCCGCCGGAACCCGGTCAGGTCCCGGCGGATGTCAACTCCGTCCAGCAGCACCCTCCCGGCGGTGGGCTCGATCAGCGCCGTGATGATCTTCACCGTGGTCGATTTGCCGGAGCCGTTCGGCCCGAGGTATCCGGTGACCTCGCCGGGCCGGATCGCGAAGCTCACGTCGTCCACGACCGCGAGATTGCGATAGCGCTTCGTCAGATGCTCGATCTCCAGCATCGCAGGGACTCCTTTACCGTGCCGTAATGCCCAGGGTGCGGACCTGCGGATCCGCGGCGTCTTCGTAATCCAGCGAGGCGCCCGCGCTCCGCCGCCGCCGGTCCAGCCGTCCGATAGCCAGCGCCGCCGCGCTCACCAGCAGCGGAAAAGTCCCCGCCGCCAGGGGATAGCCTTCCAGCCGCGACTCCAGCGCCGCCATCGTGCCGCTGTACCAGGTGAAACCGAATACGTACACCACGGCCAGCCCCGTCAGGTTGACCTTGCCCGGAGTGTGGGCGCACGTGAACGGCGCCTTGCGGAAGCCGAAGAAGAGGATCTCCACCAGCAGCAGCGAAAGCGAGAGGCCATAAGCCGCGTGGTACAGGGCGGAGAGCGGCGCGTTCCACGCCAGATCCACCGCGAACATCACGGCGAAGAGAGGCACGATGGCGCAGGCCAGGATCCACTTGCGCGTCGCCGCCAGGTAAGGCCCGAGCCCGGCGGTCTCCGCGAGTTGGAAGCTCCAGTTCGCGCGCAGTTCGCTCGGGAAGTTGAAGGCCGCGCGCAGGCCGGATACCAGGATGAAGGAGAGCATCAGGGGAAGCGCCAGGCTGCCCTTGGCGCCGGGTCCCGGACCGAGTTCGATCACTGCCATCGCCGCGCCGAATCCGCCGTAAGTTGCCAGGAACAGGCGGTGCTTCAGGCTGCGCGCGATCGTGATCGAGATGAATCCGAAGACGGCGCGCTCCACCGGATCGCGCAGCAACACTCGCCCGGGCAGCGCGCCCGCGGCCGCGCGCCAGCGTACCGCACCTGTCGTGCCCGCGGCCGCTTCCAGCACCCGCCGCGCGTGCCCGCGGTAGCCGGGCAGGAAGGTGAGGGCGAACACCGCCGCCGCGATCCACATCGCGTGCGCCGCCACGCCGCCCAACCCGCGGAGTTCAACACTGCGGGTCGCCGGACGCAGCCACTCATAGAAGCCGATGAACCAGAACGGCGGAAACCGCCCGAGCCACGCGCTGTGCGACGCGGCCAGCCCCTGTATGCGGAAGCCGAGCATCGGGGTCAACAACAGCAGCATCACCAGCGCCGCCATCAGCAGCGTCTGCACCGCCACCGAAACCCGCCGGTACGCCGCGCCCCGCAGGAAGGTCACCAGCACACCTTGCAGCGCCGCGATCGCCAGAGCCGAAAAGAGCCCCGCCGCCAGCACCGCGGTTACGTGCGCCCACAGAATCCCGGCCACGTTCCCGCCGCCATCCACACCGGGCCAGAAGAGGAATGCCAGGAAGTTGATGTCCAGCAAAAAAATCCCCAGAAACGCTCCCAGCGCCACCGCCTTGGCCGCGAACATGTGCCACAAGCGCAGTGGCAGCGGAGTCAGGATCTGGTAATCGCGGCGGTCCGGGAACAGCGCGTCCCATTCGAAGACCATCACAAACCCCATCACGATCATCGAATACGACACGAAGATGTAGCGCACCGCGACGAGGCTCCAGCCGGCCAGCGTCAGGGGACGAAACAACAGCACGAAAAACGCGCCCGGCACGGCCAGGATCCCCAGCGTCTGGATCACCCCGGCCTCCGGCTCGCCCTGCGGCGAGAGCGGCTCTTTATCGAAGAAGCGCCCGAAAAAGTGGCGCACCAGCACCGCGAAGACATCCAGGCCCCGCGGTGCGCGGCTGCCTTCCATGCCAGATTGGACGCCGCGATCCGAAATTTGTTTCCGCGCGTTCCAGCGCCCGTGCTATCCTTGCGAAATCCCCCTTCCGAGGTCCCCCGATGGCCACCCAAGTGTCTACACTCGGTTTCCGCGACGTCTTGCGGGATACCGCCGTAAAGCGCCTGTGGCTTGCCCAGGTCGTCAGCATCTTCGGCGATTTCCTCGCGGTCTTCGCCATCTTCAGCGTGGTCACCTTCCAGCTTCACGGCACCCCCACGCAGGTGGGATTGATCCTGGTCGCGTTCCTCACCCCGCTGGCGCTGGTCAGCCCCATCGCCGGCGTCTACGTGGACCAGTGGAATCTCAAGGCCACCATGATCTCTAGCGATCTGATTCGCGCCGCGATGGTGCTGGTGCTGCTCTTCGCGCGCGACCTCAACCTGATTTACGCCACTCTGTTCGCCATGAGCACGATCAGCGCGTTCTTCGTCCCGGCGCAATCGGTCGCGGTCCGCACCCTGGCGCCGCCCGGCGGATTGCTCGCGGTCAACGCGCTGATGACCCAGGCGGTACAGGGCGCCCAGATCATCAGCCCGTCGGTGAGCGGCCTGCTCGTCGACCTCGCCGGCGCCAATACCTGCTTCTTCCTTGACGCCCTCAGCTTCCTCGTCTCCGCCGGCCTCGTCGCCACCCTCACGATTCGCCGCGACCCGCCGCCGGCGCACGCTTCCGCCGCCGGTGTGTGGACTTCGCTGACCCAGGGGCTGCGCTTCATCTTCACCCACCGCGCCATCTCCTTCGTGTTGATCTCCATGGCCTGCGGTATGTTCGCCGTCCGCTGTTTCGGCGCGCTCCTCTCGGTGTGGGTTCGCGACGTGCTCGTCTCCGGCGCGCGGCTCTTCGGCGTGCTGAATACGCTGATCGGCATCGGCATGATCGCCGGCAGCCAGATGGTGCGCAAACTTGCGGTGCGCGTCGCGCCCGAACGCCTCGTCAGCCTCGGACTCGCCGGCATGGGCGCGGCGGTCGCGGTCACCGCGCTCTTCGGCAACGTCCTCGCGACCGCCGCCGGAATGCTCGGCCTCGGCTACTGCGCCGCGTTCATCATGATCACCGCCCAGACCCTCATGCAGCACGAGACCCCGCAGGAACTGTTGGGCCGCGTCTCCAGCGCCATGATGAGCCTGATGGCCGTGTCGCAGGTGCTCGCCATGTTCTTCGCCGGTCCCGTGGCCGAACGCGCCGGATTGCGTGCGCTGTACTACGGCAGCGCCGTCATGCTGGTAGCCATCGGCAGCGCCGGACTCGCCCAACTCCGCCGCCGCGAGTAGTACACTATCGGCAAGCCGCCTCGATCGCTCAAGGAGAACCCATGCCGCTTCCCCCCGCGTCCAACCCTCCCACCAACCGCCGCCGCTTCCTCGGCGCCGCGGCCGCCACCGCCGCTTCCTACGGCCGCATCTTCGGCGCCAACGGACGCGTCCGTATCGCCGGCATCGGCACCGGCGGACGCGGCGAATACATCCTCGCCACTGCCGCGAAGGCCGAGGGCACCGAAATGGTGGGCTTCTGCGACGTCTACGAGCCGAACCGCCTGCGCGTCAAATCGCGCCTCGCCCCCGCCGCCCCGGACTACATCGATTACCGCGAGGTGCTCGACCGCAAGGACGTCGACGCCGTCGTCGTCGCCACCCCCGACCACTGGCACGTCCCCATCGTGATCGACGCGGTGCGCGCCGGCAAGGACGTGTACTGCGAAAAGCCCGTCACCCATACGCTGGCCGAGGGCGCGCCGCTCATCGCCGCCGTGAAACAATCGGGGCGCATCGTGCAGACCGGCACGCAGCAGCGCAGTTGGCCCCACTTCATCCACGCCAAGGAAGCCATCGCCGGCGGCGCGCTCGGCCAGGTCACCTTCGTCCGCACCTACTGGTATCAGAACCACATCGCCAATCAGGACGCGGTCCGCGTCGACGTGAGCAAGCTCGATTGGAAACGCTTCCTCGGCAGCGCCACCGCGCGCCCCTTCGACGCCGATCAATACGCCCACTGGCGCTGGTACTGGGATTTCGGCGGCGGCGCCATGACCGATCTCTTCATTCACTGGGTCGATGTCGCGCAGTGGTACATGAACGACGATCAACCCCTGCGCGCCACCGCCAGCGGCGTCAAGGCGCTGCTGCAACAGCGCCAGACGCCGGATACCATGTCCGCGGCGCTCCTGTACGGCAAGACCATCGTCGAGTTCGATAGCTCCCTGCTCGGCTACATCGAAGGCGGCGGCCTCATGATCCGCGGCACCAAGGCCGCCATGCGGCTCCACCGCAGCGGCTTTCAGGTGTACAACGAGATTCCCAATTACTCCGAGGGCTTCTCCATGCCGCCGGTCGTCATGGAAGAAAAGTCGGTGCGCGACGGCGCCGTCGACCACATGCAGAACTTCCTCGATTGCGTGCGCTCGCGCAAAACGCCCAACGCCCCGGTCGAAGTCGGAGTCGCGGCCGCCCGCGCCGGCCACGTCGCCAACCTCGCCATGCGCGGCAACGGCGTGTGGACCGCGTAGCCGCTACCAGGCGCTCTGTTCCGTGCGCGCGATGATCTCGTTCTGCAGCGCCGGCGTCAGGTCGCAGAAGTAGTCGCTGTA
>JBBIQR010000134.1:0-12142 GCA_037442245.1 Candidatus Solibacter sp.
CCGATTTCTGTGTAGACCGGCGCTTCAGGCGTTGCGGCGTGGGGGCGGTGCTGCTCTTGCGCCGCATGGGACAGGCCGCCGCCGCTCAAGAGCAGGCGGGCGAGCCTGCCCTGCAGGCGCGTGACCTGACGCCGGAAATCGACGCGCGCGGGATCGGCGCCTGCCGCCGACCGTGCCGCGGCGAGCGCGTCGCGCATGGCGCGGAGGGCCTCCGGGTGGCGGCCCATGCGCTCGAGCGCGCCGGCCATTCCGGCGGAGGTGGCCGACATATTCATGCGGGCCGGATAGCGCGCCGCGATGTCCAGGGCGGCGCGGCAGTGGGGGAGCGCGGCGTCCGGCGCGGGTTCGCTCAAGGTTGTGCAGAGATCGCTTTCCGCGATCGCGAGGTCGAACTGCGCGGTGGCGTTGCTCGAGTCGGCGGCCGCCAGGTCGCGGGCTATGGCCACGGCCTGCTGCAACAAGGGCGCCGCCGCCGCGCGGTCTCCGAAACTGAGGAAGTTGTCGTGCCAGTAGACGTAGGCCATCTGCTGGCAGGCGTTCATGGACTCGCGCCGGAATTCGGCATGTTCCGGGTGGGCGTCCGCCATTTCGCGGCGGATGGCGGCGCACTCGCGCGCGTGTTGTTCGGCGCCATCGAGGTCGCCGGCGTACTGCAATCCGCGGCTGACCATGCAGTTGCCGCTGGCCAGGCGGGCGCGGGCGTCGTCGCCGGGGCGAACCCGGTCCCAGAGGCGGGCGACCTCCAGCGCGCGCATCCAATCGCGGTTGGCATCGGCGATGCGGCCCACGCCGACCTCGCTCTGCCCGCGCGACACCAGGATCACCGCGATCAATTCGGAATCCTCCGGTTCGCCGGCGTGGGCCGCATAGACCGGCTCCTCGATGGAGAGCGCACGGGTGAATTCGGTGATCGCCGGCAGGGCCTGACGGGAGACGCGCAGCATCGCGCCGCGGCGCTGGTGGGTCAGGGCGAGCAGGCGTTGCACCGCCGGACTCGGGTTGTGCGCGGCCAATGCTTCGGCGATCCCGAGAGCCTTTCCATAGCTTTCGGCGGCGGCCGCGGGATGGCCCAGGTTGGCGCGCACGGGATAGCCCTGGACGTCTCCCGCCTTGACGTAGGCGCTGGCCATTTCGTAGGCGAGGGAGGGGTCCTGCCGCGCGTCCTGCGACAAACTGTCGAGGTATTCGAGCGCCGTTTTCACCGCCCATTCGCGGGCTTCGGTGGCGCCGGCCAGGTGCTGGATGCGGTCGTGAACCCCGAACAGCATCGAGTTGGCGAGGCGGCGCACCTGCCGGTAGCGTTGCTCCGTGCGGCGCGCCTGGGCGAGGGTGGCGGCGACTCTAGCGCCGAGGCTGACCGCCACCAGCACGGTAGCGGCCACCGCCGCGCGATGGCGCTTGGCCACTTTCCCGGCGCGGTAGAAGAACGTGCCAGGGCGCGCTTTTACCGGCCGGCCGTCGAGATACCGTTCGAGATCGGCGCTCAACTCGGCGGCCGAGCCGTAGCGGCGCTCGGGTTCCTTGGCCATGGCCTTGGCCAGGATGGTGTCGAGGTCGCCCTTCAGTTGGCGGCTCAGCGCCCGCTCGCCGCTGGCCGCCGCGCGCGCGCTTGCCGGCGCCGCCTCGGCCTCGCAGATGGAGCGGTCGAGCGCGAGCGGCGAGGAAGTGTCGGCCTGTTGCGCCCGCGCGCCGCACAGCATCTCATAGAGGACGAGGCCCAGCGAGTACACATCGGTGCGTATCGTGATTGCGGCGCCGCGGACCTGCTCCGGGCTGCCGTAGTCCGGCGTCCAGAGAAAGCGGCCGGCGGTGGGCGCGGCATCGGGAAGGGAGCCGAGCAGCCGGGCGATGCCGAAGTCGAGGAGTTTGGGCGCTCCGGAGCGATCCACCAGGATGTTGGCCGGCTTGAGATCGCGATGCACCACGAGGTTTTCGTGGGCGCACGATACGGCGGCGCAGACCTCGCGGAAGAGTGCGATGCGGGATGGCACGTCCAGTTTCCGCTGCGCGCAATATTCGGTGATCGGGCTGCCCTCTACGAACTCCATGGCGAAGTAGGGCACTCCGTTTTCCGTGCCGCCATCGAGGAAGCGGGCGATGTTGGGGTGCTCGAGCGCGGCCAGAATCTGGCGCTCGCCGCGGAGGCGCGAGCCGAAGCCGCCCGGGTCGCGCCAATCGGGCGCCACTTTGAGGGCGACGGTCTTGCGGTATTCATCGTCGTCGCGGCAGGCTTCGTAGACGATTCCCATGCCGCCGCGGCCGATTTCGCGGATCAGGCGGTAGGGCCCCATGCGCTGCCCGGCAAGTCCGCCGGAGGTCGCGGCGCGGGCGGCGCCGCGCACCGTGGAGGCGATCCATTCCGGGGCGCTCCTGGCGCCGGAGAGCATCTGCTCGAGTTCCTGCCGGAGGGAGGCGTCGCCTTGGGTCTCGCGCGCGAGCCACGCTTCCAACTCGGCGCCGTGCAGATCCACGGCTTGGTGGAACAACGCTTCCAAGCGCCGCCAGCGGTCGCCGGTGAGGGGGCTCACGGCCTTGCCACGGCGCGGCTCAGCCAGGCTTCGGCCGCCTGCCGCTCCCTGGTGATGGTGGACGGAGAGACATCGAGTAGCTGCGCGATCTCATCGAGATCCAATCCGCCGAAGTAGCGCAACTCGACGATGCGCGCCTGGCGCGGGCTGACTTGGGCGAGTTGGCGGAGTGCCTCATCGAGGGCCAGCAGGCGCTCGAGGTCCGCGCCGTCCCCGGCGATGGTGCTTTCCAGGGGGACGAGGACCGCGTTCCGCTTGCCCGCGCCGGCGCGGCGGGCGTAGTCCACCAGCACATTGCGCATGACCTGCGCGGCCAGCGCATAGAAGCGGCGGCGATTTTCGAGGCTCGGCCTGTCCTGGCGGACGAGGCGCAGCCAGGCTTCGTTGACCAGGGCGGTGGGTTGCAGGGTGTGGCCGTGGCGCTCGCGGCCGAGGTACCCCTGCGCGATTTTGCGGAGCTCGCTTTGCACCAGCGGGGCCAGCGCATCCAGCGCGGATTGGTCGCCCTCTCCCCACCGGATCAGTAACTCCGTGACTCCCTTCGCCCGCTCCATACCCGCGTGCCTCTGAAATTCCTTCAGTATAGGGCACGCGGGGTCCGGGGGGATGGATCAGCCTACTCCATGGGTGATGCCACGAGCGCGTTCGAGTCTCAAGAACTCTGATTCAGAGTGGACGCCAACGCTCCCTTACGGTCGCGGCTCTGCCTGACGTACTACTACGCCAGGATTTTCACGATTGGCGTGGCATTTCCTGCTCGGCGACCACGTACTGGATGGCCGCCGAGACATGTTGCGGTTTCCAGAGCCATCGGGTGCTCCCGTGCCGTGCCCATCGCTTCCGGTTCGGGTGATCCAGATTCTTGATGGCCGCACACCTCCTGAATGGCTTCTAATACCGCGTCGCGACGCATCTGGTCCATGTGATAGGCAGGCTGATCCATGCGTTGCTCCTCGCGGGCGGCACGCGCCGAATCTTCTTCCAAAACCGGGGTTCCGGGCACATTATGTGTGGGATCGACCGAACCGGAGCCGTCGCCGTGCAAGTGGCAACCATAGCAGGCAAAAGTGATCCTAACGCTCCCTGACGGTCGCGGCTCTGATTGTTATGTCGCGAACCCCTACTCCATCCAGACGGCGGCGCCGCCGGGGGGGAGCGTCCGGGTGCCTACCAGGAGATGCGCTCCGGGTTGCGCCGGGATGGTCTGGGGCGTGGAAGTGAAGTTGGTGGCGACCCAGAAGCCGTCGCGCCAGTCGATGACGAAGTCGGGCTTGAGGGACGCCGGGGCGGCGCCGGCTTCGGTGTAGAGACGCCGCAGCAGCGCGGCTTCGAGATCGCCGTTGAGCGAATCCACTCCGATGTAGGTCACGGTGCCCTTGCCCACTTGGTGGGTGACGGCCGCGGCCTTACCGGCGTAAAACTGGTCGGCGTAGGTGGCCAGGACGGTGGTGCCGGTCCGCGGTTCCAGAATGTCGGCCCACGATCCCCACTGGTAGCCGGCGCCGCCGGCGGTGACGCGGCCCTTCACATCGCCGGGGAGCAGGTCGTACTGAGGCAGTTTCGCGCCGATGAGGTCCCAGATGCGCTCGGCCCACAGGGTTTCGGGGAAGTGGCCGCGGGTGTCCATCTGGGCGGTGCGCGCGGTGAGGACGAGGTGCCCGCCGCCTTCGGCGTAGGCTTTCCATTTGGCGACGGTATCGTCGGAGGCGAGTTGATACGCGGGAGCGACCACGAAGGGGTAGGCGCTCCAGTCGCGGTCCGGAGTGAGCACGTCGACCGGCGCCATCATGCTCTTGAGCGCGCGGTAATACTTCATCCAGTGATTGACGGTGTCCCAGCGGGTAGTCTGCTTGTGGATGTCGATGATCCAGCGGTTGTCGAAATCGATCAGGAAAGCGGTGCGGCGTTTGGCGTACGACGCGGGCTGTTTGGCGTCCGGCTGATAGTGCGGGCGCAGGGCGAGGATGTCCTTCATCGCCTGCTCGTACTCGAGGCCGCCGGGCGAGGGTGTGACGCCGTCGGTTTCGACGAGGCCCTTGTGATACTGCTCATTGCCGACCAGCGGCTGGCGGTAGCGATAGGTGCAGACCAGGCGCGCGCCGGCGCCGAACGCGCGCAGGATCCACATGTGGATGGCGCCGGGCTGCGGCCAGGGATTCACGGCGCCCCAGTTGACCTGCCCGGGCTGCAACTCCATCAGGCCGGAGATGCCGTTGATGGGCCGCATGAAATCGTGCATGAAGCTCATGAGGCTGGCGCTGCCGAGACGGAAACCGAGCGGGCCGGATTCGCTGAAGACGTCGCCGTGAACCGGGTAGTGGGTCCAGGTGAAGGCGTCGAGGTCCTTGGCCGAGCGCGAGGGGTCGATGTCCTCGTGCATGGCCATGAAGTTGGTGGTGATCCACTGCTGTCCGCCGAACTGGCGCAGGATGGCGGCCTGCATGCGGATGAAGCCGGCGCCTTCGTCGGCGAAGAAGCGGGCGAAATCGAGCTGCGCGTGGGGATTCGACAGCCCCGGGTGATCGTTCTGATTGGGGATATCGATCTCGTCGAAGCTGGAGTAGCGCATGCTCCAGAAGCTGGTGCCCCAGTCTTCGTTGAGCCGGCCGATGTTGCGGTACTTGGCGCGCAGCCAGGCGCGGAAGGAGTCGGTGGCGGCGGGCGAGTAGGAGTATTGCTTGTCGTAGTGGGAAAGCTCGTTATCGATCTGCCAGCCCCAGACGCGCGGGTCGCTAGAGAACTTCATGGCAAGCTGGGTGTCGATACGCTTGACGTAATCGCGGTAGACCGGGGAACTCCAGTCGCCCTGCTGGCGGCCGCCGTGATTCATGCGGCGACCCAGGGCGTCGACGATGAGGATGTCGGGATGCTTGCGGGAGAGCCACACCGGCGGGGTCGCGCTGGGGGTGCAGAGAATTACCTTGAGGCCGTTCTGGGAGGCGAGTTCCACGGCGCGGTCGAGCCAGTCCAGCCGGAAGCGCCCCTCTTCGGGCTCCATGTAGGTCCAGGCGAATTCGCCCATGTGGACGAACTCCATGCCCATCTTCTTAATATTGGCCATGTCGCGCGCCCACTGGGATTCGGGCCACGCTTCGGGGTAGTAGTAGACCCCGATGGTGGTCATGTCCTTGGCGGGGAACCAGTCCGCGGCGGCAACGGGCGCGGAAAGGAGCAGGGTCAGGGCGAGGAGTCGGGCACGCATCATCAGTTATGATACTCAAGCGCCGCACCGGAGAGGTTCGGGCATTCGCCTGTTTACTTCAGCGGTACTCGCGACGCTGCCTTGAGGACGACGGGGCCGAGCAGGCCGGAGGGCATCAGGGGTGAATTCGCGGTGAACTTGGCGATGTTGGTGTGGGTGCGGCGGAGCGCGACGGGCAGCGACGCATCGCCGATCAGGCGGTTGGGCCAGAGGTTGACGACTTCGATTTCGAGCAGGTTGGCGCCGGGCCGGGCGGCGTCACCAAGCGCTACGGCGAAGGGTTTGCGCCAGAGGACCCCGAGGGACTTGCCGTTGAGGCGGACCTCGGCGATTTCGCGCACTTCGCCCAGATCGAGCCAGGGTTCCATGCCGGCGGCGAGCAGGGCCGGCGGGATCACGATTTCCTTGCGGTAGCGCGCGGCGCCGGAGTAGTAGTGGATCTCGGGATCGGAGTTTTCGGTCCAGGAGCGCAGCGCATCGAACGGCACGGTGCGATCGGCGAAGGCGACGGTCCAGGGGCCTTCGATCGGGAGGGGCGCGGGCAGGGCGGCTTCGGCGGAGACGGTGCGTCCCGTGGAGAGACGCACGGTGTAGCGGCCGGACTGCATGGTCCAGAGCTGGCGCGCGCCGGCGATCTTCACCTCCGCGGTTTCGGGGGCGACCGAGACGGCGTGCGGTACGGGCGCGCCGCGGAAGACGACCGCTACGCTGCCGTTGGGTTCCAGCCAGAGGGGCAGGGTGGTGCGTCCATCGGGCGTGGCCTGATAGATGCCGGCGGCTTCGATACGGCCGGTTTCGGCGTGCCACAACTCGGGCGCGCGGTCCCTGACCCGGAAGGTGGCGTCGATGCGGCGGGCTTCGGCGCGGGCGTTGCGGACGAAGTAAATGTCGGTGGCGCCGGCGCGGCGGTGCACGTAATCGGTATCCGGGGGCGCTTCGAAATCGGGCGGGATGCCGCGGGCGCGGAGCATGTCGCGGGCGGCGGCGCCGCAGCGGCCCCAGATTTCGCCGGCGACGCGGCGCACGGCGGCATCGTCGCCGATTCCGGTGGTGCGTACCGGCTTGGGCCCGGCCACCGCGGCTCCGGCGAGCACGAGTTCGCGAACCTTGGCGAGCGCCGCCGGCGAGATGCTGTCGCGCGGGGGCAGGACCAGCACGGCATAGCTGGTGCCTTCGGGGAGCTCGATGCGGCCGCCGCGCGCATGGACACGTTGGGTGAGGGCGCGCTCATCGATCACGTCGTAGTCGTAGCCGGGCAGCACTCCGGCGGGATCGGAGCCCTTCCACTGCACGAAGTTCGGCACCTGATCGCCGTAGTAGACCAGGACGTCGCTTACCGGAACGCCCTGCTGCATCAGGAACTGCACGCGGTTGATGTAGCTGGTGAATGCGCCCACCTTGCTCCACCACGTGACGTTGGGATTCATGTGGGTGCCGGCGAAGTATTCCTGTCCGGGCAGGCCGGCTTCCCTGGGCGATGAAGTGAACGTGTGCCAGAAGAGGCGGTTGAGGCCGGCGCAAATGGCCTGGTCGAACGAAGGCTTGAGGTTGTCCCACACGGACTCCTCCCACTGCGGGCCGATGGAGGTGAAGCCTTCCGCGGCGACCAGGGTCTTGCCGTAGGTGTGGGCGGCGCTGGAGCCCTGCTTGACGAAGAAGCGCTCCTCGTCGCGGACCCGATGGGTGCGGGAGCGCGCCCAGAACTCCATCTGCGGGAAGGTGCTGACGCCGAGGGTTTCGAGGGCGTCGATGGGGGCGCCGTGGGGCCCGCCCGATTCGGGGTGGATGCCGAGACCGTAGCGCGCGGCGGCTTCTGCGAAGGGCCGGTAGTGTCCGGCGATGACCAGGTCGCCCACGGTGCGGCGGAAATCGTTGAGGAAACGATTGCTGGTCTCGCGGCTGTCCAGGATGCGGCCGGCCACGACGGGCAGCCAGGGCAGGACGTCGTAGCCGCGGCGGGCGCGGAACTCCTCGCGGAAGCGCGGAGTCCAGTTGATGCCGCCGAGTTCCCAGCTATCGGTGACGAGGTAGCGGAGGCTCTTGCCGAGGTAGGGCCGGGCGTCCTCCATGAGGGGGTCGAGGTGCTCCTTCCAGTAGCGGGCGAATTCGGATGGGTCGAGGTAGTCGATGACGAGGCCCTGCCATTGGCCGCTCGAGGTGGAAACGCGCGCGCCGCTGGCCATGTAGCCGATGCGCAGGATTTCCCAATCGCCGGCGGGGGCGGTCCAGGTGAACGCGCCGCCGGGTTGCATCTCAGCGGTGAGATCGCGGACGTCCGCGGCGCGGGAATCTTCCTCGCCGGGTTCGGCGGGGATGTCTTCGAGCAGCGGCAGGGTCATGGGAGCGGACATGCCCATTTCGCGCGCGGCGCTTTTGACGGCGAGATCGCGGATGGGGCGCGGGGGCAGCGGAGCGCCGTGGCGCAGGGGATAGGCGAGCACCGCGATATCGCGGTAGAAGCCGGACTTGGCGGGCGGCGGCTCGAGTTGGAGGTGGACTTCGCGCGGACCTTCGACGTGGGCGCGGGACCAGGTGAGGAGCTTGGTAGAGTGCTCGGGCTGCACGGTGGGTCCGCCGAGGTTCCAACCGCTCTCGATGTTCAGGCTGAGTTCGAGATCGAGGCGGGCGGCTTCCTGGAGGGCGTGGCGGTAGAGTTCCCGCCAGCGCGGCGTGCCGAACAGGGGGCCGGCGGGGACCATCCGGTTGCCGTTCTGTTCGCTGCCGTTGGCATCCACCAGGATGGCGCCGGCGTAACCTTTATCCTTCATGGCCTCGAGGTCGCGGGTGATGGCGGCTTCATCGGTATTGCCGTTGAGCCACCACCAGTAGCAGCGCAGGCGCGCTTCTTTGGGCGGGTCGGCGAAGCCCGCTTCCAGCGGGTCGCGGCGCGTCTGGCTCAGCAGGGGAACCAGCGCCGCCAGGAGCAGGAGAAACCATCCGGACTTACGCATGATCTACCTCGGGGCGGGGAGAAACTCTTCGGGGCGCAGGGCGGCGCGGGTGAAGCGCGCCTCGCGGACCGCGCCTTTGAAATAATCCACGCGGTTGATGCGGACGCCCACGCTGGCGGTACCGGCGCCTTGCGGAGCGAGGGCGATCGCGGCCTGGTTCTGCAGGACGCCGTCCACGTAGTTGCGGTAAATGGAGCCGTCGTAGACGGCCTCGACCGCGTACCAGCGGCCCAGCGGGTGGCGTTTGGCGGGATCGATGAGAGCCTTGCCGCCGGTGGCCGACTGTGCGTAGCTATCGAGCCACCACTGGCCGTCCGCGGTGCGGATTTCAAACAGCAGGCGGGTGGCGGAGCCTTGTTCCTGAAGATGGAAAAAGCGCTGCGCGGGGGCTCCGCCGGGGTCGGGGCGGAAGAGAACTTCCCAGGTCCAGGCGGCGGCGCCGGCCAGCGGGTGGACGTCGAAGAAGAGGGCGTCGTGCGCGCCGTCGAAGACTACGGCGCCATCGGCGACGCGGGGCGCGCCCTCGACTTTCACCGGGTGTCCGCCGATGGCGGAGAGCGAGTCGAAGCGCCAGGTCTCGCCGCCGGCGGCGAAGGCGAGAAGGGCGCAGAGCGCCGGCGCCAGAATCCTCACCGGTAGGCCTTGTCGTCGAGATGGCTGAGGTCGGTGCCGTCCCGGACGACCCCGATGGTGACCACGGCGAAGGTGAAGACCGTGGTGCCGGGTTCCAGATGGCCGCCGAAAGCCTTGTCCGGATTGGCGAGCATGATGTGCGGATGCACGCGCCCGTTTTCGATGTAGCCGCTCATGCCGACGATATCGGCGGGCGCGGTGGGATCCTTGACGAACATATTCTTCGAAGGAAAATCGCGGTTGCTCACCTGGTGAACCTGGTAGCCGCGCACGCTGCCGAAGCCGGAGAGGATGACGGCGTTGCGGATGTTCTGCTGCTTGACCATCTGCTCGAGGCCGGCGAGCAGGTCGGCCTGGAATTTGAAGCGCAGGATGACCACGCGGTCGAACTGGGTGGGGATGGCGTAGACCTGGGCGACCTTATCGCTATTGGGTTTGGCGTCGTCTGCGGCGCGCGGCGAGCGGTTGACGGTCTCGTGGCGCGACTCCTGGGCGGCGAGCGCCGCGGCGAACGCGAGGAACAGTGCGAGCTTCATTGCCCTACCTCCGTACCCTTGGTGGAAACGTAATACTTGGCCAGCATGAAGGCGTCCTCCCACGCCGGCATGGAGTCCGGCGCGTGGACGAAGTCGACGAAGCGGTTGGTGACCTGCGCGAAGTGGGCCTCGTGGCCGACCCGGTACTTTTGGGGAACGATGATGTGCAGGTCCGCGCCGGACGGTTCGGCGGCGACGCCGGGCCAGCGCGATTGCAGGGCGGCGACGCGGCGTCCGGCGGCGGCGGCCGAGTCCGGGTCCGCCGGGACGATGTAGAGCTCCGGGACGTATTTCTGCGGCGCGCCCTGGCGGATTTCGACGCGCGCCCTGGTGCCGGTGAAGGCCGCCTCGTAGACATCGCCCGAGCCCGGGGCTTCCCATTCCCAGGCGATTTCGAGCGAAACCGGCACGCCGCGCAGGGTGTATTCGACGGTGTTGTTGCAGTAGTAGTCGAGGGGTCCCTGGCGCGACACGCCGGTCACCTGCCGGTACTGTTCCGCGGTGAGGACGAGGGGCCAGCGGCGCCCGCCGGTGATGCGGATGTCCTTGCGCCAGTCGATGGGCTGTCCTGGGAAGAGGCTCCACTGGACGAGATCGACGACGTGGGTGCCGACATCGGCGAGACCTTCGCCGTATTCGGCGATATCGAAGAACCAGGCGGGGCGCTTGAGCGGGGTGCCGGCCACCTGTTTCATGACGTTGTGGATGCTGCGCGCATGGACCCGCACGGGGCCGCCGAATACGTCCGGGTCGAGGACGAACTCGCGCTGCAATTCGCTGGTGACCTCATAGCGCTCGGTCATGATGTCGTATGCGGCGAGATGTTTTTCGCGGGCGAGCTTGAGGGCTTCTTCCAGCTTGGGGAGGTCGGCGGAGCGGATGATCCAGGGCTTATCGGCGAGCACGTTGAGCCCGGCGTGGAGGGCGGCGAGGATGCGGTCGATCTTGAGGCGGTTCTTGCCGGTGAACACGACGATGTTGCCGGGGCGGTCGCGCAGCATCTCCGCCATGGGATCGGCGGAGGTGTGGACGTCGAGTTGCCAGGCGGTGGGGTGGTCCGGGCGGAGGTTGAAGGCGGCGATGCGGGCGAGGTAGTCGAGAAGTTCCGGCCCCAGCGGGGCGTAGACGCTGACACGGCGGTCCAGCCAGGGATACATTTCCTTTTGCAGGAGGGTGGCGTGGAAGTGTCCCGGGTCCACGATAATGAGTCGCGATTGCATACTGTGGGTTTGAGCGGAAGCGGCCGCGGCGAGCAGGAGGGCGGCCAGCGCTCCCTTACTTTTCCGGCTCATCGTACTGGCGCAGGCGGCGGATCCAGATATTGCGGTAGCGCACCGGGTTGTGATGGTCCTGGAGCGCGAGAGAATCCTCGGCCGGCTGAGGGACGTAGTGGGCGACGTGGCGGTAGACCATGGGGCCCATGGATTCCTTGCGGTTGTGCATGAGGACGCCGTTGAGGAAGACGGTGAAGAAAGCCGGCTTGACGAGCTTTTCGCCGTCGAACCTGGGCGCTTCGAAGACGATGTCGTAGACGTTCCACTCTCCGGGCGGGCGGCTGGGATTGGCGAGCGGCGGCCACTGCCCGTAGATGGCTCCGACCTGTCCATCGGCGTAGGTCGGATTGCGGTAGCCGTCGAGCACCTGAATTTCGTAGCGGTGCATCAGCATGACGCCGCTGTTGCCGCGCGCCTGGCTGGCGCCGGCGATGCCGGGGGGCTCGCTGAATTCGACGTGCAGTTGCACATCGCCGAACTTCTCGCGGGTGATGAGGTCGCTCTTGCCTACTTCGAAATAACCGCTCTTGACGGGCCACGTGGCTTCGCTGATCTTGCCGCAATCGGGGCTGGCGCAATGCGCCCACTGCGAGAGGTCCCTGCCGTCGAAGAGGACGATGGCGTCGGAGGGGGCGGCGCCGGGCGCCGCGCCCGGTGTGACGACGGGCGGGTGCGGGCGGGCGGGGTCGTGCACGTGCCACGGCAGACCGGGGAGGATAGGGGTGTCGGTGAAGCCGAGATCGGGGTTGGGCTGCTGGTGCTGCTGCGCGGCGAGGAACGCCACGGCGGCGAGCAGGATCACTATCGCGGTGGTCTTACGCATATCGGCTACCAGCATAACCCGCGGAGGGGAGGCCGGCGCGCGGGCCAGAGAATCCGGATCCGACTGCTCGAATCCGTGTGCATCCGCGTCCATCCGCGGCCCGCTCCAGTATTTAGCCGCGGATGGACGCGGATGCACACGGATTTTGGGGTGCACCACTAGTGCCTGGACCGGCAGGTTCGGTGCGGTGTGCCA
>JBBIQR010000135.1:0-100 GCA_037442245.1 Candidatus Solibacter sp.
TTCACAGGAGAACCCACGTGTGGAATAAACAAAAAGACGAACCCATGGCACGGCCTCAACCCGAGCCCATCCGCTCCCCCGCCCCGCAGCCCGTGCCCCC
>JBBIQR010000135.1:110-10410 GCA_037442245.1 Candidatus Solibacter sp.
ATCCGCAGGCGCCATCGTGACCCCCAGCGCGCCGAGAGCAGCCTCCGGATCGACCGCCGCCATCGGTCCCTCCATGAGCATCAAGGGCGAGATTCGCTCCCGCGAAGAACTGCTCGTGGATGGCGAGGTGGAGGGCCTCCTCGAATCCGCCAGCCTCATCCGTGTCGGCCCCAACGGCAAGGTCCGCGCCAACATCAAGGCCCGCGAGGTCGTCATCTACGGCAGCGTGCGCGGCGATGTCGAAGTCGCCGAAAAGATCGCCATCCGCGAACAGGGCAGCCTCATCGGCAACATCAAAAGCGCCGGAATCAGCATCGACGATGGCGCTTACTTCAAGGGCAGCATCGATATTGTACGTCCCGACCCCAAAGTCAACTCCAAGCCCGTCATGACCGAGGCCAAGATCACCGCCCAGGCCGGCTGATCCGGCTGCTCCGCCCCTGTGCCGCCGGCAATCCTCCCTGCCGGCGGCTCCCCTCATTTCACTTGCACCCCGCAAGTGATCCTGCTAGGCTGTTCCAGTGTCCGGAAGCGCCTCCGCCACCCGACGTTCCGGGTGTCCCGTCAGCATCGCGCTCGAAACGCTCGGCGACCGCTGGTCTCTCCTCATCGTCCGCGACCTCATGGTGCGCGGCTACCGGACCTTCAAAGACTTCCAGCTTTCCGGCGAGGGAATCGCCAGCAATGTCCTCGCCGGTCGCCTCCGCAAACTCCAGGCTGAAGGCTTGATCACCGCCGCGCCCGAGGTGAGCGACGCGCGCCGGCTCAACTACCGGCTCACGGAAAAAGGCATAGGTCTCGCGCCCGTCCTGCTGGAACTGTATCTTTGGGCGGCGCGTCACGAAAACACCGGGGCGCCCTGCGCGGTCGTCCGCGCCATGCGGCGGCATCCCCGCGAACTGATCGCCGAAGTGCGCCGCCGATGGCGCACCGGAGACACCACGCCGCTGATTCCCCCGCCCTCGAACCGGAACCGGAATCCGCGGCCACTCAGAAAGGAGAGAAAGGGATGAGCAGTGTAAGGGTATTGGTGGGGACGCGCAAAGGCGCGTTCATCCTCACTTCGGATGGCAATCGCAGCGACTGGCGCATCGACGGGCCGCACTTCGGCGGCTGGGAAATGTATCACCTCAAAGGCTCCCCCGCGGACCCCAACCGCATCTACGCTTCGCAGTCCTCCGGCTGGTTCGGCCAGACCGTGCAGCGCTCCAATGACGGCGGCAAAACCTGGGAGCCCGTCGGCAACAAGTTCGCCTACGATGGCGTCCCCGGCACCCACCAGTGGTACGACGGCACGCCCCATCCCTGGGAGTTCAAACGCGTCTGGCACTTCGAGCCTTCCCTCACCGACCCCGATACCGTCTACGCCGGCATCGAGGACGCCGCCCTGTTCCGCTCCACCGATGCCGGCGCTTCCTGGCACGAACTCGCCGGTCTCCGCGGACACGGCTCCGGTCCCCACTGGCAACCCGGCGCCGGCGGCATGTGCCTCCACACCGTCATCCTCGATCCCACCAACCCCGCGCGCATCTATATCGCCATCTCCGCCGCCGGCGCCTTCCGCACCGACGACGGCGGGCAGACCTGGAGGCCCATCAACCAGGGTCTCCATTCGCAGTTCATGCCCGACCCCACCGCCGAGGTCGGCCACTGCGTCCACCACGTCGCCATGAACCCCGCGCGCCCCAACGTCCTCTTCATGCAGAAGCACTGGGACATCATGCGCAGCGACAACGCCGGCGATTCCTGGGAGGAAGTCAGCGGCAACCTGCCCACCGACTTCGGCTTCGTCATCGACATTCACGCCCACCAGCCCGACACCATCTACGTGGTTCCCATCAAGAGCGATTCCGAGCACTACCCGCCCGATGGCAAACTGCGCGTCTGGCGCAGCCGCACCGGCGGCAACGAGTGGCAGGAACTCGCCGCCGGCCTCCCCGACCGCGATTGCTACGTCAATGTGCTGCGCGACGCCATGGCGGTCGACTCGCTCGATTCCTGCGGCGTCTACTTCGGCACCACCGGCGGCCAGGTCTTCTGCTCGCCCGATTCCGGCGACACCTGGACCCCCATCGTCAGCCACCTCCCCGCCGTCCTCTCGGTCGAGGTGCAGACCCTGCCATGATCCGGGTCGTGCTCCCGGCGCACCTCCGCATCCTCTCGAAATCGGACGCGGAGGTGCATCTCGAAGTCCCGCCGCCGGTCACTCTCCACGCGGTGCTGGACGCGCTCGAAGCCCGCTATCCCATGCTCGCCGGCACCATCCGCGACCACGCCACGCAGCAGCGCCGCCCCTTCCTGCGCTTCTTCGCCTGCTCCGAGGACATCTCCCACGAATCCCCCGCCGCGCCCCTGCCCCCCGCCGTCGTCTCCGGCGCCGAACCCCTGCTCATCATCGGCGCCATCGCCGGCGGCGCGTAACCGTTACAGCCGCTCCAGCACCCCGGTCAACAGGCGGTAGAACGGCCCCACCGACGAGATCTTGATCCGCTCGCTCGGGCTGTGTACGTCGATGATGTGCGGCCCGAACGAAATCATCTCCATCCCCGGATGCTTCTCCCCGATCACCCCGCACTCCAGCCCCGCGTGCATCGCGATCAGTTCCGCCTGCGTCCCGAAAACCTGCTCGTGCACCGCCTGGCTCGCCGCGACGATGCCGCTGTGCGGCTCCGGCTTCCACCCAGGGTAATCGGCCGACTGCGCCACATCGAACCCCGCGAAGCGGAACACGCTCGCCACCATCCGCGCCGCGTCGCGCTTGCTGCTCTCGATCGAACTCCGCTGGCTGGTCGCGATCTCCACCTCGTCCGCCGCGGTCGCCACCGTCGCCAGGTTGGTCGATGTCTGCACCAGCCCCGCGATATCCGGACTCATCGCCAGCACGCCGTGATGCTGTCCCACCAATAGCCCCACGATCGCCGCCGCGTCGCCGTCCACGATCGCCGTCTCCGGACGCGCCGCCGCTTCCACCGCGATCCGCACCCCCGGGTCGAACGATCCGAGTTCGCTCCGCGCCTCCACTTCACAAGCCGCCGCGATCGCGGCCAACTCCTCCGCGCGTCCCGCCCCCACGATCACAACCGCGTGCGCCTCGCGCGGGATGGCGTTGCGCTTGCTCCCGCCCTGGATCTCGCTCACCGCCGCGCCCGCTCGCTCCATCGCGGCCGCCAGCGTCCGCCCGAGCACGCGCAGCGCGTTGCCGCGCCCCCGATGGATGTCCACCCCGGAGTGCCCGCCCGCCAGACCCGAAATCTTGATCCGGAACGCCTCGCCCGCCGGCACGCCGCGCCGCGCGATCTTCCGCCGCGCGATCGAATTCACCCCGCCCGCGCATCCGATGCACAGCGTGAACTCCTCTTCGTTGTCCAGGTTCAAAAAGTATTTCGCGCGCAGCGCCCCTTGCGGAAACTTCGTGGCGCCGGTCAGCCCGTTCTCTTCGTCGATCGTGAACACAAATTCCAGCGGACCGTGCGCGATGGTCTCGCTCTCCATCACCGCCAGAGCCGCGGACACGCCCACGCCGTTATCCGCGCCCAGCGTCGTCCCGCCGGCCTTCAGCCAGTCGCCCTCCACGATCAATTGAATCGGGTCGGTCTCGAAATTGTGCGCCGTGCCCTCGTTCTTCTCGCAGACCATATCCAGGTGGCCCTGAATCGCCACCGTCGCGGCGTTCTCCCGCCCCGGACGCGCCGGCTTGCGCACCACCACGTTGCCCGCCTCGTCCTGTATGGCCTCCAGTCCCTGGCGCCGCGCCAGCGCCAGAACGTGCTCGCGCGCGGCTGCCTCGTTCTCCGATCCGCGCGGAATCGCGGATAGAGCGGCAAAGTGTTTCCACACGGCGCGTGGTTCCAGATGATCGATCGCGGTAGACATGGTCGGCTTCATGGTAGCGTACGGCGGGACCGCGTTTCACCCGCCCGCCCCGTTATCAGAAGGAAAGCCGCGCGCTGAGTTGCAACTCCCGCCCCGGCGTCGATGCCTCCGTGATCGTCCCGAACTGCGGCGTGTTCACGAACCGGTTCGGCGTCCCCAGATTCGCGTGATTCATGGCGTTGAACGCCTCGCCCCGCACCTCGAACCGCGCCCGCTCGTGAATCGCGAAGGAACGCTCCAGCGCCACGTCCAGCGTCTGGATGCCGGGACCGTATACGCTGTTCCGCCCCGCGTTGCCGAACGTGTACGCCGCCGGCGAAGCGAACGCCGCCGGGTTGAACCACTCCGCCGTGTTGCGCGTCCCCGGACCGAACACCGCCGCCCCCGTCACGTTCGCGCGGATCGGATTCTCCCCCAGCACCGTGCCCGCGTTCGCCGTGTCGCCGAATACCGAAATCGTGAACGGGAAGCCGCTCTGCACCTGATACAGTCCGGACACCCGCCAGTTCCGCGTCAGCGCCCGCGTCCACGCGTTCGCCTTTACCTCCCGGATGTCGTACACCGCGCTCACCGCCAGCCTGTGCCGCACGTCGCACGCCGGCCCCTTCTCCGCCGCCAGGTTCGCGTTGTCCTGCGGGATCGCCGCTTCGAACATCGGCGAGCGGAAGTCCGGCGCGTCACTCAGATTCTTCGCAAACGTGTAGTTCGCCAGCAGGCTGAGCCCGCTCGCGTAGCGCCGCCGGATGTTGATGTACCCCGCGTCGTACCAGCTTTGCGCCGTATTCTCCAGCAGGTTCACCGTGCTCACCGGCATCGACGTGCTCGTCACCGTGACCCCCGCCGGAAACACCGTCCCCGGCAGAAACGTCGCCACCTGGAAGGGACGCCGCGGCTGCAGCGCACCCGGCGCCGGTACCGCGTTGTTGATCAGGTGCGCCCGCTGCAGGTGCAGCCCGTGCTCTCCGTGATACCCGATCTCCAGCGTCGTGTCCGCGCCCAGGCTCTTCTCCACCGACGCGCTCCACTGCTGGATGTACTGCGCCGGCGGATACGGATCGAACGCCGAAAACGCGGTCACCGTCTGCCCCAGCACCGGCTGCGGAAAGTTGAACCCGTTGAGTCCCGGCGTGAAGTTGTCGCTCTGCTGCGTGAACGGAAATACGACCGGCGCGTTGTGCAACTGGTTGCACCACGTGTTCATGTCCACCGGCGTATAGAAGATCCCGTACGCACCCCGCACCACCAGCCCGGATTTCTCGAAGTGGTGCGCGATCCCCAGCCGCGGCGCGAAATTCAGCTTGTTCGGAACCATCAACCCGCGCGGCATCCCGCTCTGCCCTCCGAGGAACGCGTACAGCTTGCCGTCGCGCTGCAACAGGTTGCTCCAGTTCCGCGATATGTCCACCAGCGCGGACATATACTCGTACCGCACCCCGGCGTCGATGGTCGTGTGCGGCGTGATGCGCCACGTATCCTGCACGTACGCATCCCCGTACCACTGCCTCAGGTTCATGCTCGGCGTGCCGTTCTGCAATTGCCGCGCCGCCGGCAGCCCCAGCAGATAACTCGCCAGCGCCGACCCCGTCCCGTCGTTGGTCGCGGTCTGCGTCGTGAACCCCGGGGTGAACGCGTAATACCCGCGGCTCTGCACCAGCGCCCACATCGGCCAGATGAACCGCCGCGCGCCGCCGCCGAACTTGAGCGCGTGCCGCCCCTTCTGCCAGCTCAGGCTGTCGCGCGCTTCCACCACGCTATCCCACGACTGCATCGGCGTCGCCTGCCACGCATCGCCAAAGGGCGAGTAGGACTGCACGTTGAAATATGGCGCGCCCCATCCCGCCCTGCCTCCGAAACCCACTCCCGTGATCCCCAACTGGCTCACGATATCGTTTGTGTAACTGTCCTGCGCGAAGTGCGACATCGCCAGCCGCGACAGCGCCAGCGACACCGTATTCACCAGCCGCGGCGAAAGCACCCGTGTATAGATGCCCGAAGCGTGTTGCGCCGCGTTGTCGTGGTTCAATCCGAACCCCGGCAGGTTCTGCGGCATGAACCCGTCCTCCTTGCTCACCGAGTACCGCAGGTTCACCGTATTTTTCTCGTCGAACACGCGGTCCACCCGCGCCGTCCCCTGATTGTTCGCGTGCCGCATGTTCTCGACATCCAGGTAATTGTTCGAGTCCTGGTTGCTGCCGAATACCGTGGGCGCGCCCATCATCGTCATCCCGGCGCTCATTCCGCCCATCGTGTTCGGCTGCGGGACATAGGTCTGCACCATCCGCGCCGCCGCCCCATTGAGCCGCTGCACCGGAATCACGTTGCCCGGAAACGGATCGCGCAGCACCTGCGGATTCGCCGCGCTCACGGGACGGGTCCGGTCGAAGTTCGGGTTCGCGTGCGAGCTCGACGGGTCGAACACGCTCACCCCGCTGTCGCTGAAATCGCCCCCCGCCTCAGCCGCCGTCGGAACCGTATCGGTCATCGTTTGCGCCATCGTCTGCCGGTATCCCTCGAAGTTTGCGAAGAAGAACATCCCCTTCCCCGGCAGCGGTCCGCCCAGCGATCCGCCGAAATTGTTCTGCCGCAGCCGGCTGGTTCCCGGCATCTCGTTCCACGTGCGCGCGTCCAGCGCGTCGTTGCGCAGATACTCGTATGCCGTCCCGTGCAGTTCGCTCGTCCCCTGCCGCGTGATGATGTTGACCTGCCCGCCGCCCGCGCCCCCCATCTCCGCCGAGTAACTGCCGGTCTGCACCTGAAACTCCTGCACCGCGTCCGGCGAGGGACTGAAGTTCATCGTGTTGAATGTCGGGTCCGTGTTGCTCGCCCCGTCCAGCAGGAAGTAATTCCCGTTCGGCCGGCTGCCCCCGATGGTGATCGCCGACCGCTGCCCCGGACGCCAGTACAGCGGGTTCATATCGCCCGTCTGCGCACCGTGCCCGATGTGCGCCCCCGGCACCGTCAGCGCCAGGTCGATCAACATCCGCCCGTTCAGCGGCAGTTCGCTCACCGACCGCGATTCCACCACCTCTCCCAGGCTCGCGTCCTGCGTCTTCAGCGTCTCCGGCGCGGCCACCACCGCCACCGTTTCACGCCGCTCCGTCACCGTCAGCGTAAAATCGAGCGTCAGGTGCTGCCCGACTTCCAGCGTGACCTCCCGCGCCGCCACCGCGAAGCCCGGCGACGTGGCTTCCACCGCATACGCGGCCGGCATCAGGCTCGGCACCTCGTACAACCCCGATTCATTGGTGAGCGTGCTCCGCAAGGCTCCCGTGCCGGTCGCCCGGACCTGCACCCGCACACTCGCCACCGGCCGTTGCGAACTGTCGATGACCCCTCCTTCGATCGAGCCCAGATTACTCTGTGCGCACAGACACACAACACCCATTCCCAGCAGCATACCCAGACGAAACATTGTTAGATACTATGCTGCTCCCTATTCAACTGTCGATAACACGAATCTATTACCGGGTAGCGCAGGCCTCCCGGCCTGCCACATTTCTAAGCAAGCTACAATCTCGCTTTATCCAGTGGACCGAACCGCCATGGGCACGCTCCTCATCTCGATCGGCAACCCCCTGCGCGGCGACGACGCCGTAGCTCACCACGTCGCCGGCCGCCTCCTCCCGCCCCCCGGCGTCACCATCCGGAGCGTCCACCAACTCACCCCCGAACTCGCCCCCGATCTCGCTGCCTTCGATACCGTCGTCTTCATCGACGCCGACATCGACGCCCGCGCCGCCTCGCTCGATCCCCTCGAACCCACCCCCAGCCGGGGCGCCCCGCTTATCCACTCTCTCGCGGCCGGCGACGTCCTCCTGCTCGCCCGCAAGCTCTACGGCTTCGCCGGACGCGCCTACCTCTGCCGCCTCCCGGTCGCCGATTTCGACGGCACGGAACTCACTCCCACCGCCCAAGCCGCCGTCGAAGACGCCGCCGCACTGCTGGGGGAGTTCCTCAAGCGGTAGCGGAGGAGACGACGCGCTCCACCCACACGCTTCCCGAGCGCACTCCTCCGCACTCGACGTGAAACTCGCCCGATGTGCACCCCGCCGGGATCGCCGCATTGACCTGCCGTACACCTGAGGCGTCGGCCTCTGCAATCCATTCCACCCGCAGGCGGCACTCTCCAATCGCCAGCCGTACGTTGGCGAGGTCCGCATTCTCGGGCAGCCCTTCAACCCAGCAACTCAGATACCCCCCCCCTGATTGGGACGGGAAGTTTCGGCATCGCACACGCCCCGCAGCAGCAGCCGGTCCGTCGCGGGAGGCAGATCCACCGCAATCCGCAGCGCAGACCCGAAACGGCTCGTTTTGAGGCGGAGCCGCACGTCGTTCCAGCCGCCCGGCGTGCCCGGCGGAACACGAAAATTGGCTTGCCACAGTCCCCCCTCGCAGTCGCGAAGGAGCACCGCGGGAGCGCCGAATCCGCCGATTTCGCAGCGCAGGTCGTCCGTGGACAACCGCGGGGCTGAAGTGCGGAACCAGCAAGTCAGGTAGTTGTCGCGGGTGCTCAGGAAGTTGATCCCGTGGTCCTGCGCATTCGTAGCGGACTCGAGCTTTGGAGGTTCCTGTCCGGGCGCCTCCGGTTCTGCCTCCCACCTTCGAAAACACGCGGTCAAGAGGTTCGTCCGGTCGCGCGCCAGCAACTCTACCCGCGCGAACCCGGCGGCGCGGCACATCGCGAGAACGCAATTCGCCGTAGGCCCGATCCAGTTATCGAACTGTCCGTTCAACTCACCCGTCTCGTAAAACTCCATAACGGGGATTTCGGGATCGCCCTCAATCACGAAGGTTTCGACGATTGCCACGTCCGTAGCCAGCGCGCAAAGAATCTCCAGCGCGAGGAGCGGGTGCCTCGTAGCCGCCGGTGCATCTCGCGATAGTTCGATACGTCCGCGCGATCTACCGAGACGACATCCGCGCCGCGCCGTTCCGCCTCGAAACTGAACCAGCCGTCCCAGGGCCCGATGTCCAGGACGCGCTTGCCCTGCAGGGCGGAAGGTATGGGGAGCCGCTTCCAACGCTCCCGCAACCATTCGAGCGGCATCGTACCCTCGATGCCGTCGAAGCTGTGATACCAGCCTTTGCGGCGCAATTCCTCGGAAAAATCGTTCTGATTCCGGCGACGCTCTCGAGTCGATGCCACTACTCGATTATAAGTAACAGGTCCTTCGACTCCACCTGCTGCCCCGGATGCACGTACACCACCTTCACCGTGCCGCCAACCGGCGCGTACACCGTGCTCTGCATCTTCATCGCTTCCATCACCAGCAGCTTGTCGCCCTTCCGCACCTGCTGATTCAGTTCCACCGCGACCGTCGATACCACCCCCGGAATCGGCGCCCCGATCTGTCCCGGCAGCGCCGGGTCCGCCTTCGGCTTCGCCGCCTCCGTCACTTGCAGCGACCGGTCCCGCACGCTCACTTCGCGCGGCTGCCCGTTCAGTTCGAAGAACACGGTGCGCGTCCCGTCCGGATGCGGCTCTCCCACGGTCAGGAATTTCACCGCCAGCGCTTTGCCCGGCTCCAGTTCCACCGTGATGTCCGACCCCTTCTCCATCGGATAGTAGAACTGCGGCGTCGGCAACGCCGCCACCTCGCCAAAACTCTGCTCCGCCCGCGCGAACTTCACGAACACGTCCGGATACATCAGGTAGCTCAATACCTCGTCGCGCGCCGGCTTGCGCCCGATCTTCTTCTCCAGCGCCTGCCCCGTCTCCTCCAGATCCACCGGCGCCAGCTTTGCCCCCGGACGCCCCCGGCCCGCCTTCGCCCCCCGCAGAATAATCTTCTGCAACTGCTTCGGCCAACCGCCGTCCGGCTCGCCCAGCGACCCCATGAACATATCGATCACGCTCGCCGGCAGCGTCAAACTGTGCTCCGCCGTCAGCCGCCCGAACTGCGCCATCGTCATTCCGTGGCTCACCAGGAAGATCGCCATGTCGCCCACTACCTTGCTCGACGGCGTCACCTTCACGATGTCGCCGAACGCCATGTTCACGTCGCGGTACGCGTGCGCGATCTCCCGCCACCGCGCGCCCAGCCCCATCGCCTCGGCCTGCTCCTTCAGGTTCGTGTACTGCCCGCCCGGCATCTCGTGCAGGTACACCTCCGCCGTCCCCGATTTCGGACCCGTATCGAACGGCGCGTAGTATTCCCGCACCACCTCCCAGTAATCCGCGCACGTGTTCAGCGCCTCCAGGTCCAGCCCGGTATCGCGCTTCGTGTTCGCCAGCGCCGCCACGATCGAGTTCAGATTCGGCTGGCTCGTCTGCCCGCTCATCGAGGCGATCGCCGCGTCGGCGATATGCACCCCCGCCTCCGCCGCCTTCAGGATCGACGCCGCGTTCAGCCCGCTCGTATCGTGCGTATGGAAGTGGACCGGAATCCCCACCTCCTGCCGCAGCGCCTTCACCCCCGGCCCGCCG
>JBBIQR010000135.1:10420-12120 GCA_037442245.1 Candidatus Solibacter sp.
CTTCACCAGCTTCTCCGCCGCGTATGGCTTGCACAGCCCCGCCATATCCTTGATCGCCAGCACGTGCGCGCCCATGCGCTCCAGTTCCTTCGCCATCCGCGTGTAATACTCCAGCGGATACTTATCGCGCCGCGGATCCAGGATGTCGCCCGTGTAGCAGATCGCCGCCTCGCACACCGCGTGCGTCTTGCGCACCGCCTGCATCGAAGCCTTCATGTTCGGCAGCCAGTTCAGCGAATCGAAAATCCGGAAAATGTCGATTCCCTGCCCCGCCGCTTCGTAGATGAACTCGGCCACCACGTTGTCCGGATAGGCCGTGTACCCGACCGCGTTCGACGCCCGCAGCAGCATCTGGAAACAGATGTTCGGCACCGCCTCCCGCAGCTTCCTCAGCCGCGCGAACGGGTCCTCGTGCAGGAACCGCATCGTCACGTCGAACGTCGCCCCGCCCCACATCTCCAGGCTGTAGAGATTGTGCAGCCGGTGCGCCACCCAGTTGGCGATCCGCAACAGATCGTGCGTCCGCACCCGCGTCGCCAGCAGCGATTGGTGCGCGTCGCGGAACGTCGTGTCGGTGATCAGCAGCCGCTTCTGCTGCCCCGTCCACTCGGCGAACCCCTGCGCCCCCAGCTTCATCAGCAACTGCCGCGTTCCCTCTTGCGGCGCGCTGGCATCGTGCGCCGGAACCGGAGCCGGACGCACCCGCCCCGGCTTCGGCTTCCCCGCCACACTCGGATTGCCGTTCACGATCACGTCCGCCAGGTAGCTCAGCAGCTTGGTCGCGCGGTCCCGCCGCGGCGCGAACTTGAATAGCCCCGGCGTCTCCTCCAGCCACCGCGTGCTCACCGTCCCCGCCTGGAAATCCGCGTGGTTCACCACGTTCTCCAGGAACGGGATGTTGGTCTTCACCCCGCGCACGCGAAACTCCCGCAGCGCCCGGTCCATCCGCTGGCACGCGCCGCTGAAATCCCGCCCCCACGCCGTGGTCTTCACCAGCAGCGAATCGTAGAACGGCGTGATCACCGCCCCGCCGTACGCGCTCCCGCCGTCCAGCCGGATGCCGAATCCCGCCGGCGACCGGTACGTGTGAATCCGCCCGTAGTCCGGCACGAACCCGTTCCCCGCATCCTCCGTCGTGATGCGGCATTGCAGCGCGTATCCGTACAGCGGCACCCGGTTCTGCTCCGGCAGGTTCATCTCCCTGCCGTGCAGGTTCAGCCCCTGCGCCACCTGAATCTGCGCCCGCACCAGGTCGATCCCCGTCACCATCTCGGTCACGGTGTGCTCCACCTGAATCCGCGGATTCACCTCGATGAAGAACCACTCCCCGGAATCGGCGTCCACCAGGAACTCCACCGTCCCGGCGTTGTAATACCCCGCCGCCCGCGCCAGTTTCACCGCGGCGTCCGCCAGCGCCCCGCGGATCTCCGGATCCAGCGCCACCGCCGGCGCCACCTCCACCACTTTCTGGTGCCGCCGCTGCACCGAGCAGTCGCGCTCGTACAGGTGCAGAATGTTGCCGTGCCGGTCCCCCAGGATCTGCACTTCGATATGCTTCGCCCGCCGGATGAACCGCTCGAGGAACACCGCCCCGTTGCCGAACGCCGCCGCCGACTCGCGTTGCGCCTCCTCCAGTTTCCCCGCGAAATCCTCCGCCCTGTCCACCACCCGCATCCCGCGTCCGCCCCCGCCGAACGCCG
>JBBIQR010000136.1:0-1139 GCA_037442245.1 Candidatus Solibacter sp.
GAACCGGGACCCGCTGGTGAGGCGCTCGGGTTTGGGTTGCTTCTTGGGGTCGGCGGGGATTTCAGCGGGGACCTGCACGAGCCAGAGGTGAGTCATGGTGTAATCGCCGCCGGCGACCTGGTATTCGCCGTACTTCTCCTTGCGTGCCTTCATGGCGTCGGAATCCGGACCGGTGGAGGTGAAGGCGATGGCGCCGCCGCCGGGCGCCCAGGCGATTTCGCCGACGCCATTCTCTTCCGCGGTCAACTGCGCGGCTTCTCCGCCGGCGGGCGAGATGAGGTAGATCTGGCGCTTGCCGTCGCGGTCGCTGACGAAGGCGATCTGTTTGGAGCCGGGGGACCATTCGGGTCCGGTGGCGGACTTCTTGCCGCTCGTCAACTGGTAGCGTTCGCCGGTGACGAGGGATGCGAGCCAGATCTGCGTGACGAATTCGTTCTCTTCCCAGTTGGCGGCAGTGACGTGGTAGGCGACGTAACGGCCGTCGGGGGAAATCCGCGGCGAGGAAACGGACTTCATGGAGAGGGACTCATCGATGGTGGGGACGCCGGCGGCATGAAGGGCGGCGGCCAGGAAGAGGGCGGCACTACTGCGCATCATGAGCGGATTATAGCGGCGCGGCGGCGTCTATTCCAGGGGCGCGGGCGAGGCGGGAGAGGCGGCGGCGTGGGCGATGGATTCGAGCTGATAAGCCGGGGCAAGAGCGAAAGCGGCTCCGGCGGGCAGCCAGACGTACCATTCGATGGCGGAATATGGCCAGGGAACGTAGCCCATGCGCCAGGCCAGGAGGAGGATATCGCCGAGCGCGACCAGCATCACACCGGCGGCGAGGGACTTCCAGCAGCGGGCGACCGAGCCGCCGCCCATTTCGCCGGCGGAGCGGCGCAGGAGCAGGGCTTCGGCCAGCAGGAACCACAGCAGCGGGTCCACCGGCCAACTCGCGGCTTCGAAAACGCTGGTGTTGCGCACGCGGAGGGCGGTGATGGTTGCGAAAACCTCCCAGGCGACGTACGCGCCCATGACCCAGAGGGCGGCGTGATCGGCGGCGCGGAAGCGGGCCAGCAGACCCGCCCGGCGGTAGGCCTGGATGGCGTACCACAGCGCCCACGCGAGCAGGGCATAACGGAACGTGCCCCCGACGA
>JBBIQR010000136.1:1149-12106 GCA_037442245.1 Candidatus Solibacter sp.
CGCGCAGCCGCGTGGCGACGTCCTCCGACCAGAAGGCGAAGCCGCGCAGCGGGTTCAGGGGTCCTTCGGAGGCGAGAATCTGGCTGGTGAGGAGGCCGGTAAGGTCACAAATCGCGGAGAGGCGGAAGAGGTTCCAGGCGGAGTGCATGGGCTCGTGGGCGGCAAAATGCCCTGTGGCGCGCCAAGCCAACACGAGGCTGCTGGCGGAGAGCCAACAGGAAACGAGGGCGCCGGGCCCTTGAAAGAAACCGAGGACCCAGGAGTCGTCCCGGGTGGCGAACCAGACGGCGAAGGCGCCCAGCCCGAGAACGAGGTATGCCGCCGTGACCGCCCAAAGAGCGATCGAGTATGCCGGGGTGCGGATTGGCACACTTTCAGATTCGCACAGTCGCCTGATCCATCGCGCGGCTGACCAGAGCGGCGGCCGCCTTCGCGCCCAGAAACAGAGTGAGCGCCCGTTCTGCGTTGGACAGCAGAGACGATGCCTCACCGGGGGGCGGCAGGATGCGCCCGACCGCGCCTGGACCGAGGACGGGTTCGAGGGCGAGGGCGATGTGGCGCCGCACCTCCTCATCCACCGAGCCGTCCATGGCGCGGCGGGCATCCCATTTGTGGACGCGGTCGAGGATCATTCTGACCGACATGGTTCTCCCGGATGGAACAGGTGTCGCACGGCGACGGCGATCAGGTCGTCGCGGGCGTCGGTTCGGATGGCGGCGCTGCGGACCTTTTGATGGGCGCGGGCCAGCAGGGCGCCCACGGTGCCGATGCGGATGCCGAGGATGTCCGCGATTTCTCCGTAGGAGAAGCCCTCGGAGCGCAGTTCCAGGCACTCGCGCTCGCGGTTGCTCAACGACGCGGCGATTTCGCGCGCAATCTCCGAGCGGCGCACGAGGTCCTCGGGGCCATGACCGGGGTCGGACATATCGGACAGGTCGTCACGGCCGACTTCGCGGGTGGACGAGGGCGAGTTCATGCGCTCGAAGAGGTAGTGCCGCAGCACCTGATACAGCCAGGCGCGGGGGTTTTCGATCACCCGCCCATAACTGCGTTCGACGAAGTAGCGGAGGAAGGTTTCCTGTACGGCGTCGGCGGCCAGGTCATCGCTGTGCGCCAGGCCAACGGCATAACGGGTCAGCTCGGAGGCGTGCTCCTGGTACAACGCCACTACCTCGGCTTCGAGATGTGCCTTGTCGTCCAAGCGAGTATTGTCTTCCTTCTCTATTTACACGAACAACTGGACACAGGGTAACTGCATCATCATAACGTTCGTCAGTACCGCCCCGTCACGGTACTTAGCGTGGGACTAGCGGCAATCTGCCTCCCATCGGCGAACAGGCGCAGACCGGCGCCTTTATGGAAATGCTCGCCGGTGCGGTCCCAAAGGATGGTCAGCAGGCGGCCGTGATAGGGGACGGCATCGAGGCAGAACCAGTCCCAGGTGCCCGGGGGGAGTAAAGGGCGGACCTCGACCGTGTCGTCGGGACGCGGCCGCAGTCCGATGAGTCCGGTAATTACCGGATCGGCGAACGACGAATGGTTGTAATGATCGCCGCGGCCGTAGAAACTGTGCTTTTCGATTTTGAGGTCGCGGGCGAGCCAGTTACCGGTGAAGGGGTCGAGGTCTTCGTCCACCCAGGGAATTACCCGGCCATCGGATAACTTAAGATGCTGGCTTTTCACGTAGGTTTGGAGGGCATCGAAGTAGTCGCGCGGGGTGACCGCGTCCTGCCGGTAGTGGTCGAGCAGGTTGGCCATGGCGGTTAAGGTGACACTGGTGGCGAAAGGCCACGCCGGGCCGTTCCACTGGCAATCGTCGCCTTTGCGGTCGATCGCGAACTGCGGGTGGCGCTGCTCGGCGGTGGTCATCCCGTACGGCGCGGAGAAGCCCTTGGGGTCGGTGAGTTGTTTCCAGGAGACCTCGTAGCCGCGTCCGGCTTCGGGGAGGTCAAAGGCCCAGGGAGTGTAGCCGATGAGTTCGCGGACCTGGGCAAAAGCGCCGTTTTCGAGGACGGTTTCGAAGAAGGCGGCGCCGGGGTTCCAGAGTTTCTCCTGCGTGAGGCGGCGCAGGGTGTCGGCCTTGTGCTGGTATTCGGCCTGCACATCCGGGCGTCCGGCGAGCGCCGCGATGGCGGCGATGGCGCGGGCGTTGGCGTACTGATAGGAGTTGATGGTGGGGCGGAGGTTCTTCACGCGGCGTCCGCCGGAGATGGAACTCTCCATGCCGTCGCTCACGTCGCGCTGCCAATAGAGACCGGAGGGGGTGAGGCGTTCGGCATCCCAGGCGCGGTAGTCGGCGATGAGGGCGTCGAGTTGGGCGGTAAGGCGCGGGGTATCGCCGCGGGCGAGCCAGCGGTCGTAGAGGGCGGAGGCGGTCCAATTGCTGAACTGGTGATAGTGGCGCTGGAGTCCGCCGTTTTCGCCGCCGTGCAGCCAGAAGGCGGCATAGTCGTCCAGATAGCGGGGGTCGCGCAGCCAGCGCCCCTCGGCGATGTGCAGGCCGAGGGCGCAACTGATGGCGTTGTAGTCTGTGGAGTGCTTGACGGGAAGCAGGAACTCGGTGATCACCCAGCCGGCGGGAGTGGATTCGATGTGCTTGCGGTAGGCCCACCAGCGGTAGTAATAGATGCGCTCGAACTCTTTATCGGGCACGGAGAGCAGAGGGATATTGGCGCGCATCCAGGGCCACGCGTCGCGGTCCGGGATGGCGCCGGCGGTGTGGGTGGGGTCGCCGGCATAGAACTCGGCGGCATAGTGCTGGAAGGCGTCCGGGTCGAGCACCTGCGCGCGGCAGGCGAGCGCGAGGGCGAGCGAGGCAAACGCGCGTCTCATGCGGCCTTCCGCAAGCGGATGGCGGTGTAGGGTCTGCCGGGCAGCTTCATGGTGAACTTACCCGAGTAAGTGCCGGCGGGAGTTATCGTCATCTCCCAGGGATCAATAACGTCAGCATGGAACTGCGTACCCGCGGGCAGATCGAGAGAGAATTCCGCGGGCTGATGATAGTCCGTGTAGTAAAGGTAGTACTCGCCGGGACGGGCGACGGCGGGGTAGTAGGGGTTCGGCAGTGGCGTGAGCGCCAGCGGCGCGGTCTCCATGATTTTGCGCAGGAAGGCGATCCGCGCCGGGCTTTGTCCCTTGAGCACGCCGCCCTTGCTCCACCAGAGAACCTCGTTGGGGTCGAGGTAGGTCTCGCCGTGGCCGACGTACGCCCCGTAGGCGGTGCCGATCCAGAAGCGGCGGGTCAACTCCTGCGCGGAAATGTCGCCCCAGCGCTTGGGGATGTTGCCTTCGTACTTGCACTCGTCGAAGACCACTGGTTTGCGCCAGGTGTTGCGCCATTCCGGAGTGAGTTCGAACTGATCGCCCTGAATGCTGGCGTGCGTGACCCACGACCGGCCGTGATCGTACATCACGCGGCTGTGATGGATGCTGCGCAGGCGACTGTAGGGATCGGCTTCCTGGAGGATCTCGAAGTAGCGATCCCACTCGGCTTTGGTCTTGCCCTTGACGAGGTCCCATTCGTTGGCGACACTCCACCACGCGTTGCGGTACGCGGCCATGCGGGCCACGGTGTAGCGGAGGTAGCGTTCATCGGCTTCGGCGCCCATCAGAGCGTAGCCCCAGTGATCGTAGGGGTGGAAAAGAATGAGGTCGGCCTCGATGCCGAGCGTCTGTAACTGGCCCACGCGGGCTTCGAGGTTGCGCCAGTACTCGGGGTTGAAGCGGGTGAAGCCGGGGCGGTCGAGGATGGGGTGCAGGCGCGGTTCGCCGCGGTTGTACTCGTACCACTTGGGGAAGACGCACATGCGCATTTTGTTGAAGGGCGCGGTGGCAAGAGTATGCAGGGTCTGGTCCTGCAATTCGGGAGGCTGGTGGGTCCAGGCGTAGCAGGTAGTGCCGAAGGGGAGGTAGGGGGTTCCGTCGGCGTAACCGAAGTGGAAGGTGTCGCGTACGGAGACGGGTCCGCGATTGCGGGAGGCGGCGGGAGCGCAGGTGAAGGAACCGGTGCGGCCGGCGAGTTCGGGCCGGTTGGCGCGGGTGGTGTAGGTCCACTCGCCTTCCATGTCGGGAGAGAAGCGGATTTTGTAAGCGCCGTCGCCGTCATAGAAGCCGTCGACGGAGACGGTGCGGTGCTCGTGGCGGAACTCGGCGGAGAGGCGGACATCGAGGAAGGGGTTGCCGGCGGTGGGACCTTGGAGGGTGACATCGAAGATGCCCCAGCGTTCGACGGAGCGGGGGGCGGAGTCCTGGGCGTGTAAGCGGAGGCCCTGTGTCGCGGCGGCGGCGGACGCGGCGAGGAGTGCGCGGCGAGTCAGCATGACATCGCCATGGTATCACCGGCTCACGGTTGAGTGCGCTTACATGGGCGCGGGGCTTGCCCGGCGGCGTGCGGCTCGAGGGGCGGTTCGAGCCGGGCGCGGGCGGCGAGGCCGGCCTATGGAGAAATGCCACGGAGGGGCGGGAAAAAAGTCCTTGAGAACCGTTTTGTTCGGGCATAGAATTATTCACGGATATTCATAGCCGATTCTCTTGTTTTGCCCCGAGTGAAGCGGGCTGGGGAGTTGCCCGCAGGGGTCAACCGCATCGGGCGGCGGCGCAGGGGTCTGCCAGCGAGTGCCGGCAGGTTACCCAACGCTACCGGCCACGGGCCGCTTGCCCGGCGCCACAGTTGCGCCAAGCCGCGCCCTGCAAGCGGGTTTAGGGGACGTTCGTTTTCACGAACGGTCACGGGGTATTCCAGATGTCTAAACGAACATTGCTACTGATTCCTCTGCTTTGGTGTGGAGCCGCGTGGTCGCAGACGACCAGCGGTTCGATCTCGGGCACTGTGCTGGACGCACAGAGCGCCGTGGTTCCGGGAGCCCAGGTGTCGGCTCTGGAGACGCTGCAGAAATTTGCCTTCACCACCAAGACCGACGAAGTGGGGCGCTTCGTGTTTACGCAGGTGCCTCCGGGAAACTACTCGGTCAAGGTGGAGTCGGCGGGATTCAAGTCCATGGAGCGGACGGGAATCGTTTTGAACGCCAACGATAAACTGGCGATCGGAGATTTCCGGTTGGAGGTGGGCCAGACTACGGAATCGATCGAAGTCTCGGCATCGGCGGTGATGCTGCAGACGGAGAGCGCGGAGCGTTCGGCGGCGCTGGTCTCCAAGCAGATGGAGAACATCGCGGTGAACAGCCGCAGCTATCTGGACCTGGTGAAACTGGTGCCGGGCGTGGTGAGCACGATCAACCTGCAGACGGCGGGCATGGGCGGGTTGAGCAGCATCGCGGCCAACGGCACGCGCACCAACTCAAATCAACTCATGATCAACGGGATCAGCGACACGGATACGGGGTCGAACGGCAGCCAGAACGTCACGCTGAGCCTGGATTCGGTGCAGGAGTTCAAGATTCTGACGGGCGTCTACCAGGCCGAGTACGGACGCGCGATGGGGGCGCAGATCTCGGTGGTGACCAAGAGCGGCACCAGCGATCTGCACGGCAGCGGATACTGGTTCCACCGCAACGAAGGCATGAATTCCAACAACTGGAAGAACAACCGCGACGGCCTGCCGCGCAACCTGTTCCGGTTCAACGACCAGGGATGGACGGTGGGCGGGCCGGTCTATATTCCGAAGGTGCTGCCGCGGCGTGACAAGCTGTTCTTCTTCTGGAGCGAGGAATTCCAGCGGCAGTTGCAGCCGCAATCGGCGCGCTACGTGACGGTGCCGACCGACCTGGAGCGCGCAGGCGACTTTTCGAAGAGCGTGGACCAGAACGGCAACGCGGTGACGATCCGCGACCCGAACACACAGACGCCGCTACCGGGCAACGTGATCCCGGCGAATCTGCAATACGCTCAGGGAATGAAGCTGCTGAGCTTCCTGCCGAAGCCGAACGTGGCGAACGCGTGCACGCTGCCGGCGGTAGCGGGATGCACGAAGGGCTACAACTTCACCAGCCAGGTCTCGAACCCGTATCCGCGGCGCGAGGACCTGGTGCGGATGGATTACAACCTGACATCGAAGCTCCGGCTGTTCGGGCACTACATCAACAACTTCAATACGTTCGATGTGGTGTACGGGAGCTGGATTCTGGGAACCAACCTGCCGATCGCGCCGATTACCTACGCCAACCCGGGACACAGTTGGGCGGTGGGCAGCACGTACGTCATCAGCCCGACGATGACCAACGAATTGAACGTGGGATCGAGCAACAACAGCATCCTGATCGCCTACAGCACGGATGATTTCTCGCGCGCCAAGAGCGGCGTGAATCTGCCGGTGCTGTATCCGAGCGCGGTGCAGCGGGACTACCTGCCTTACGTGACGTTCGGGGGAAGCCGGATCGGAAACTCGCCGAATTTCAACAGCGGCAATGTGGGGGCGGGACCGTTCATCAACTTCAACACGACGTACGACGTGACCGACGCGCTGGCCAAGGTATGGAACCAGCACACGTTCAAGTTCGGGCTGTACATGCAGAAGAGCATCAAGGACCAGACCTCGTTCGGGGCGTTCGACGGCAACTACAACTTCGGCGATAACAGCAACAACCCGTTCGATACCGGGTTCGGGTTCTCGAACGCGGCGATGGGAGTGTACAACACGTTCTCGCAGGCGGCGAACATGATCAACGGCCAATACCGCTACTGGAACATCGAGTTCTACGGGCAGGACACGTGGAAGATCACGCCGCGCCTGACGCTGGACTACGGGATGCGGGTGGCATGGGTGCAGCCGCAATACGACGCCTCCCTGCAGGCGGCGACCTTCGTGCCGAATCAGTGGACGCAGGCGCAGGCGCCGCGGCTCTACTATCCGCAGATGGTGAGCGGGGTGCGGATGGGCGTGGATCCGGTTTCTGGGCAGAAGGTGCCCACGGCAAACATCGGCTACCTGGTGTCCGGCACCGGGATTGTAGCCAACGGCATCGCGCAGGGCGGGGTGAACGGATTCAGCCGTTACCTGCAGAATTCCCCGGGTCTGGTGTTCGGACCGCGGTTGGGCATCGCCTGGGACCCGTTCGGCGACCACAAGACGGCGATCCGATCGGGCTTCGGCATCTACTACGACCGCTTCCAGGGGAACCGCGTGTTCGACCTGGTGCGGAACCCGCCGCTCGGGATCCAGCCGACGCTGACCTACGGCTTCATGAAGGACATCAACCCGACGAGCGCGCTGCTCTCGCCGCCGTCCTTCTACGCCGCGGATCCGACGGGAAAGATTCCGACGTCGTATAACTTCACCCTCGGGGTGCAGCGTTCCCTGCCGGGAGAGATCTCGCTGGACGTCGCGTATGTCGGGAACCTGACGCGGCATCTGCAGGACAACCGGAACCTGAACTATGTGCCGTACGGGGCGACCTTCCAGGCGCAGAACCAGGACCCGACCTTGAACCCGAGTTCGACCCCGGGAGCGACCGCGCTGTTGAGCCAGTTCCTCCGGCCGTACCGCGGGATTGGCGATATCGCGCTGTACGAGGGCGCGGCGACCGGCAACTACAACGCGCTGCAGGTGACGGCGAACCGGCGCGTGGGGCGGCTGTTCCTCGGGTTGTCGTACACGTGGAGCAAGAACCTGACGACGGCCACCGGCGACACCAACTACGTGCGCGCGGATCAATACACCCGGCAGGCGTACTACGGGCCTTCGGGCAACGACCGGCGCCAGATGTTCGTGTTGAATTACGTGTACAACCTGCCGACGCCGGCGATTCACAACGTGCTGTCGCGAGCGGTGCTGGGCGGGTGGCAGGTGTCGGGCGTCACCTCGTTCATCAGCGGCGGGCCGTACGGGCCGGGATTCAGCGTCTCGTCGGGCGGCGGCAACCAGAACATCACCGGATCGTATACGGAAGGCGCGCGGCTGCGCCTGCTGGCGAATCCGATGACCGGGAGCACGAACCCGTACCAGCGGCTGACGGCCTCGGCGTTCGCCTTGCCGCAGGTGGGCAGCATCGGGCTGGAATCGGGGGTCAACTACCTGACCGGTCCGGGGATCAACAACTGGGACCTCTCGCTGATGAAGGAGTTTTCGATCAAGGAGAGGCTCCACTTCGAATTCCGGGTGGACGCGTTCAACGTGTGGAACCACACGCAGTTCAACGGAGTGAACGCGTCCCTGACGGCGAGCACACTGACCTCGGCATTCTCCAACCTGGCGATGAACGCCGATGGCAGCATCAATAACAAGAATGGATTCGGGAGCGTGAGCGGGGCTCGCGATCCGCGAATTCTGATGACCATGATCCGGGTGAGGTTCTAGCGGGTCCGTGGGCGATAGGGGCTAACCGCAGAGACGCAGGAGACGCGGAGCGGCGTTTCTTCCGCGTCTCCTGCGTCTCCGCGGTCCGGCTCCGCCCCTCCTCGCCGGATACGGCTACCAGGTCATGCGGAGCGCCATCTGGATGTGGCGCTCGAGGTTGTAGACGCCGCTGATGGTTCCGAAGGCCGAAGACGTCGGGCTCAGGTTGGGGCCGCTGAATACCGGGTGATTGAAGGTATTGAAGAACTCGCAGCGGTATTGCAGGTTGACCCTCTCCTTGATCCGCGTGTTCTTGATGATGGAGGAGTCGACGTTGTTGGTGGGCGGCAGCCGTAGATCCGCGAACCGGGTGGGGAAGTTGCGAATGTGGTTGGAGACCTGGAGTTTGCTGTCGCGGATGAAGCGGGTGGTGTCGAAGGTGTGATCCACGTTGCTGGGGTCCCAATTCAGCGGGCCGCCGACATAGATGACGTCGCCCCAACTGCCTGCCGGACCGCCGCTTTCATAAGAGTAGATGGCGTTGAGGTTCCAGCCCCCGACGATGCGGTCGATGACCGCCCCCGCTATGCCGCTGGGCGAACCCAGGATGGCCTTGCCGCGGCCGAAGGGGAGCTCGTAGCTGATGGCGGTGACGAAACGGTGGGGACGGTCGATATCGGCGGGGCGTTTTTCCAGGGGCCCGAAGGAATTCAGGTAATTGTCGCGGGCGATGGTGCGGGAGAACTGGTAATTGCTGAGCATCTGGAAGCCGTGGGAGAAGCGTTTCTCGAAGCGGACCTGGAGCGCGTGGAAATAGCTGCTCGCCCCGTTGGTGTTGCTCAGCGTAACGCCGGTGAACTGCGGGAACTGCTGCACGAGTTGCGAGAAGCTGACGGTTTTGCCGTTGAGGTTGGTGCCGGGCATGAGGCCGGCGAAGGGATTGGCAACCGGGGAGGAGTTACGGTCGATGACCGCCTGCATGGCGGTGTCGCGAATCGGTTCGGAACTGAGATACTGCGCGGGAGTGTAGTCGAGCGACTGATTCATGGGCAGGTGCACGGAGTGGTTGCCGGTGTAGCCGATTTCGAAAACGGCTCCGTTGCCGATGGCGTGCTGAAGATCGATGTCCCAGCGGACGGAATAGGGGTTGAGCGGGTTGGGGTTGAAGAACGTGATTCCCTGGCCCAGGAAGGTATTGACCCCCAGGGCGGCTCCGGTAGGCTGCTGGATTCCGGAAGGGAAGGGGTTGTCGAGCGTGACGGCGGGCCGCAGGTTGGCGGTGGTAGAGGCGCCGAGCACGGTGCTGCTGGCGCTGAAGCCGGGCTGGTTGATGCCCTGAGTGCCGATCGAGGAAACGAAGACGCCGACGCCGCCGCGAATCACGAAGCCCTTGCCGCCGGGGGTCCAGGCGAAGCCGAAGCGGGGGCTGAAGTAGCCGGTTTTTGGGCTGTAGACGCCGTTGCCGTTTTGGCCTTCAAAGAGCAGGCCGCCCGTAGGGTTGAAGGCATTGACCGCGGGACCGCCGGCGACCGGATTGGCGGCGTAGGCAGCCTGCGCGGCGGCGGTGACGGCGAGTGCGGCGGCGGGGTTGAACCCGGCGACGCTGCGGTCGAAGCGTTCGGTGGTGCCTAGGTCGCCTTCGTATCGGAGACCGAGGTTGAGGGTAAGGTTACCGCGGGGGCGGTAGTCGTCCTGCAGGAAGACGGCCCAATACTTGGCCTGGTTGGTGCGGAAGGCGTTGAGGGCGAAGTTGCCGCCGGTGGGATAACCGAGCATGTAACTGGCAAGGTCCTGGCCGAGCGGGGAGGTGGGGGAGTTGTCCAGGGGGCCGCGCGTATAGTCCTCGCGGAACGAGTAGGAGCCGGAGGAATTGCCGTAGCTGGCGGAGCTTTCGCGCGACTCGCGGAGATCGAAACCCGTCTTCAGGGAGTGGCGGCCCTGGATCTTGGTCACGCTGGTAAAGATCTGGAAGATGTCGTAGGGCGTGCGGTCGCCGCCGTCGGTGCCGAAGCCGCTGAACTGGTTGAAGCCGATCGCGGGAAGGACGAGGCGCTGGGAAGCGGCGGCCAGGTAGGAGGGGAAGCCGAGCTTGGTGAAGTCGTAGCCGGCGCTGGGTTTGTCGCTGCCTTCGGTGAAGCGGGTCCAATTGAGGCGGGTATTGAGCACCACGGTGGGCGAGAAGGTGTAGACATCGTCGAGCATGGTGCCCCAATTGATGCGGTTGAGCAGGTTGCCGGTGGCGATGTTGTGATAGGCGTTGCCGCGGTCTTCGACGCGGTAGTTATGCCGGAAGTTATAAAACAGCTTGTGTTTGTCGCTGATGTTGTAATCGAGACGGCCGAGTTCGCCATCGAAGACGTCGCGGCGGACGCTATCGGCGAGGTAATTGTTTTTCCCGTCGATGGTACCGGGCTGATTGGGTAGCGGGATGAAGTTGCTGAGGAGGTTCTTGGCAATGGGGTTAAGCCGGTTGGAGGGGACCACATTGCCCTGGAAGGGAGTGCGGGCGACGCGGCTGCCGTTCTGCACGCCGGAGAGGGGATCGTAGATGGCGTAGTTGGGGCCCGCGCTGAGCAACTGGGAGAAATCGCCGGCACGCTCGGCGGCGGTGGGGACGGTGTTGGTGAGAGGTTCGGGGAACGCATCGTGTATGCCCTCGTAGCTGAAGAACCAGAAGAGCTTGTTCTTGCCGTTGACGACTTTGGGAATCACGATGGGGCCGCTGGC
>JBBIQR010000137.1:0-12075 GCA_037442245.1 Candidatus Solibacter sp.
AGTTGGCAACGACATCCAAGGTGGCATCTGCGTCCGCTGGTTTCGTCGCCAATAAGAAGCAAGTCCTCTTGCCCTCCCGCAATAGTGAGCGGATCCTCTCTGCGGCCGGGCTGTTGCCGCCGACGAAAAGCGTTGAAACGTCATTCAGGCGCGCATCGGACTTGTCTCCTGCCATCGCACCGCCAATTGTTGACCACATCACCAACAATAGTGGAACCACGGAGTTGAGCCTCATCTTCACCGCCCCCGGTTAAACCTGGAACTTGATCTGCTGCAGGAGTGCCTGTAGCGACACCAGTTCAACGTACGCTTGCAATTCTAAACGAAACGCCTGTCGCCCTGGCGGTTCTGATGATAACACGGCCCACCACGCGCTACCCCAGACTTCGCAGCGCGGCTCCGCAGCGCGGCAGTAAAGCCAGTTGCAAGGCCCTGATCAGTTCGCGATCTAAGGGGTCGGGAGTGTCATGGGATCTGCGCGAGCCGAGTGCGATTGTGGCTCTGCATCGCGTCAACGCGGCAACCACCTTGAGGATTAGTCGCGGGATCGGCGCGCTTGATGAACGATCCTTCGCTTGAATGCCGCGCGGCTTACTGCAGCACAAGCAGGAAGCCGTCGTATTCGCCGCCGAAGCCGCTGCCGTTAAAGCTGCTCGGCAGCCCGCCCGTGGCCACGCCGCCGGTATAGAGCCGTCCATCCGCGCCCATCGCCACCGACTTGCCCACGTACTGCCCCGACTGTCCGAAGTACGTGCTGAAGAGCACGCCCCCGCGTCCGGCCGTACCCGGCTTGATCTGCGCGATGAAGATGTCCACGCCCCCGCCCCATCCCGGCTGCGGCGCGTTCACCGTGTAGAAATCCGGGGATAGCGTGTAGCCCGTCAGGTACAGGCTCCCATCCGGACGCGCCATCACGTCGTACGCCACGTCCCCGTCGCTGCCGCCGAAGTACGTCGAGTACACCATGACGTTGCGCGGGTCCGAAGGATTCAGCACGGTGACGAACACGTCCGCGTTGCCCAGCAACTGCTGCGAAAGCGCGTCCCCCGTCGTCGGATAATCGCTCGACAGCGTGTAGCCCGTCAGCACCACATTACCCTTCGCGTCCAGCGTCATCGCCCGGACTTCTTCCACGCTCGATCCGCCGAGGTACGTCGAGTACTTCATCGACGCTTCGCCCGATTGCGTCGGATCGATCACTCCCATCGCCACATCGATCCCGCCCTGCAGCGTCTGCCGGTACCCCGGACCTTCCATCGGAAACAGCGTCGAAATCGTGCTGCACGCGAAGTACACCAGCCCGTTCGACCCCACCGCCACCGCGCGCCCGTCGTCGGCCAGTTCCCCGCCCATGTACGTCGAGTACACCAGCGGCGTCGCCGAATCCGGATTGATCTGCGAAATGAACGCGTCCTGCGGACCGTACAACACCGCCGCGTAGGCGCTGCTCGTCACCGGGAAATCCGTCGACTTCGTCGTACCCACGACATAAATGTTGTGGCTCTTATCGATCGCGATCGCGTTTCCCACGTTGTCGCCCGTAGCCCCGCCCAGATACGTCGAGTACAACAGCGCGGACGTGCCCCACTGGCTCGGGTCGAACTTCACCACGAACGCGTCCAGCGTGCTCGCCGCCCCGGTCGAATTCACGTTGATGCCCGCCAGCGGGAAATCCGTGGAACGGGTCGATCCCGTCAGGTATGCCACGCCCTGCTCATCCACCGCCATCGCCAGCGGGATATCCACGTTGCTCCCGCCGAAATAGCTGAAATACACCGGCGTATAGGCGGGGTTGTTCGTATCCAGAATCGTCAGGAAAATATCGGTCATGCCGGTGTTGTTGTTGTTGTACGCCCCGTCGATGTACGGAAGCTCGCTCGTGTTCGTCGATCCCGCGACGTAGAGCATGCCCTTCGGCCCCATCTTCACCGACGTCACCTGATCGTACCCGCTGCTGCCGAAATACGTGCAGTACACCAGAATCGGATCGATCACCAGTTCGCGCCGGTGATCGTACCGCCCCAGTTCGATGGCCACTTCACCGCGCGCATTTACCCGGTACCGCGCCGCGACCTCCCGCCCGTCCTGGTACGCCCGCGGCTTCTTCTGCACCATCGGCGCGCCACCGGCTTCCACCGCAAGATCGCCCCCCGGCGTCACTCGCACCCGGTCCGCGCCGGCGAATTGCATCCGGATGGCCCGCGCATCCGCCCCCGGCGCCACCACGAAATCGTATTCCAACTGGCTCTGGTTGCCGTAGTAAACCGCGTCGATTCCCGGATACACCCCGCGATACCGCACCCGTCCATAATTGGCGATGCCGGCGCGCCAATCCTTCCGCGATCCCAGAAAGTAGCTGGTCGGCGCAGCCATCCGCTGCTCGCCTTCAATCGCCTGGGGCGCAGCCGACCCGCGCAGCCGCAGCCCCACCCGCTTGCCATCCGCCGTCCACACCGGACCGGTCTCCGTCATGACGAAGACGCCCTCCGGAGATCGCGCCAGGAAGCGCGCCTCCCCCGGCGCCTGACCGCGGTTTTCCTCAAACCGCAGCGGCAGACGCATCATGGTGGTTCGGGCCCGGGAAAGGTCCGCGTCAGGGGGCGCGGCGTATACCGCCGCGGCACACACTACCCACGCCAAGCAAGACGAACGGAACATAGAAATATCTATTAAACCACGCGACGCCATTGCTTTGAAGTGGGCCATCGAGTCACAGGCGTGCCCCGCCAGCCCTGACGCGATACACTATGGAGCGATGAAACCCGCGATCCTGTTCGCTTTCGCACTCACCGCCCTCGCCGCCGAACTCACCCTCGTGCAGCCCAAGGACCTGGCGCAGCAGTTGCCCGCCCATGCCCCCGTCATCATCCACGTCGGTCCCAACGTCCTCTACCGCAGCCACCACATCCCCGGCTCCATCTACGCCGGTCCGGGATTCTCCGGCGCCGGGATCGACATGCTCAAAACCGCCGTCGCCAAGCTCCCCCGCGACCGCGAAATCCTCATCTATTGCGGCTGCTGCCCCTGGGACCACTGCCCCAATATCAAGCCCGCCGCGGAAGCCCTCCAGGGTCTCGGGTTCACCAGGGTGAAAGCGCTGTATCTCGCCACCGGGTTCAAAGCCGATTGGATCGACAAGGGCCTGCCTATCGATCCCAAGTAGTTAAGCCACAATCACTTACCGCTTGAAACTCAACTCTTGCTTGAAGGCTTCGAGCGAGTTGTACACGATCGGGCAGTAGCACGCCCGGTCCACCATCTCCCACATCCGGCTGGCGATCGACCCGTTGCCCCGCACCAGGTGCGGAAACCGCTGGCAGATGTCCGGACGCGCCTCGTAGACCGTGCAATCCTTCCCGTTCAGGAACACGCACCCGGACTTCTCATCGCGCCGCAGGATGAACCCCTCCTCCTCGCTCTCGACGACGAAGTCTTCGACGACCCGATCGCGCTTCAGCCGCAGGAACTTCGCCAACCGCTCCACGTCGCGCTCGCTCACCTGCACCGTCGCCACCCGGCAGCAGTTCGCGCACTCCGTGCAATCGATCTGCTCCTCGATTCCCTCCGCGATGCGCCGCAGAATCCGGTCGGAGTGGTCATACGATTTCATGTGCCGGCGGAACCGCAGGTTCTCTTCCCGCTTCTTCTCACCCAGCAGCCGGATCTGCACCAGGTCCGTGATCAACCCAGCCTCCGCGCCACCACCAGTGTGATGTCGTCGGCCTGCGGCGCCTCCGCCGTGAACTCCGCCAGCGCCTGCGTCACTTCCCGCACGATCGCATCCGCCGGTTCCCCCCGATGCCGCTTCAGCACCTCGATGAATCGTTCCTCGCCGAATTCCTCGTACGCGACGTTGGTCGCCTCAGTGACCCCGTCGCTGTACAGCACGATCATGTCGCCCTTCTCCAGCCGCCCCTTCATTTCCCCGTACGGCGCGACCGGCAGAATCCCCAGCACCGGACCGCCCCCCTCCAGCATCTCGGCGCTCCCGCCGGCGCGTACCACGATCGGCGGATTGTGCCCCGCGTTGGCGAACGCCATCTCGCCCGTCTCCGCATCCAGCAGCGCGAAGAAAAACGTGATGAAGCGGTTGCTCGGACATTGCGCGCAGGTGGCTTTATTGATTCGCGCCAGGAACGCTCCCAGGTTCCCCGGCTCCTCCGCCAGCACGTGTACCCGCGCCTGCAGCCCCATCATCATGAGCGATGCCGGCATGCCCTTCCCCGACACATCGCCCAACGCCAGCCCGACGCTGCCTCCCGCGTACGGGAAAAAATCGTAATAGTCGCCGCCCACCGTCCGGCACGCCGCGTTGTACCCCGCCAGGTCCAGCCCCGGAATCGCCGGCGCCTGCTTCGGCAGCATTCCGGTCTGAATCTCCGCCGCCTGCGACAGATCGCGCTGCATGATCCGCTCGGCCTGTTCGATCTCCACCAGCCGCGCATTCTCGATCCGGAACGCCGCCACGTTCGCCATCAGGGTCAACAGGCTCAAATCGTCCTTGGTGAACTCCCGCAGGATGAACGGCGAGTCCACGTAGACCAGCCCGATGATCCGCTCCTTGGTCTGGAGCGGCACCGCCATCATCGTGTGCACCTTCTGCTCCACGATGCTCATCCGCCCGCGGAACGCCTCGTCAAGTTGCGCGTCGCGCACCAGGATGGATTCCTTCAGGTTCACCACTTTGTCCCGCACCGCGGTCGAAATGCGGAACCCGTCGCCTTTGTGCGCCTTGGCCACCAGCACTTCGCCCTCGAGCAGCATCAGCACTCCGCGCTGCGCGTTCACCGCCTGAATCGCCAGTTCCAGCGTCGCCGGCAGCATGTCCCCTAACGACGGATATTGGGAAAGCTGCTCGCCGAACCTGAGCAGCGCCTGTAGCGGCGCTGCCGCCTGCGCCCCGCCCCGCCCGGTCGCCAGCGTCTGATTCGTGACCGCGCCTTCCAGGCTCGTGACCACCGTCGAGGTGGTCGGCGAAGCCCCCTCGGCCCCCTCGAACACCACCACTCCGGCATTCGGATCGTCCCCCGGCGGCGAGTACACGATCGCCAGATGCCCCGCCGTGATCCGGTCCCCCGGCTTGAGGATCAGCCGCGCCTTCAGCGCGATGTTGTTGACGTAAGTGCCGTTCTTGCTCCCCAGATCCTGAATCGTCCAGTCGTCGCCGTCGGCTTCGAACGCAAAATGCTGGCGCGAAAGTCCGGCATCCTCGGGGAAACTCAGTTCCACGCCGCTCGACCGGCCCACCGCCATCCGCGCGCTATCCAGCGGCACGGTCTTCACCTGTCCGTCGGGACACTGCACAATCAGTTCTCGCGGCATCGTTTTCCTCGGCTGTCGGATACTTACCAATTATAGATGCCCGTACTGCGTGCCTCGGGCCGGCGTTGGAATCCAACCGGAATCCGCGGTCGAGCCGGCGCCGTTCACCGGCAGGACGCTTCCCCCGCCTCCTCGAAACTCACATCGTCGATCCACGCCCGCCCCTTGCCCATCAGCGCGATCGCGATGTGGATCATGTCGGCGCGAAACGGCACCGTCCCGGTGATCTCCACCGTGCTCCACTCCGCCGCGTTCGCGCCCCGCCGGTCCAGGAACCCCGCGTCCGCATGGACACCGTCGGTCACAAACAGCAGCCGGATGCGGGATTGCTTGTCCGTGGCATCCAGTTTCACCCACGCGCGCAGCCGCATCCGCTTGCCCCGGTACGGCTCCGCCGAAAACGCCTGGATCAGCATCCCGGTGGCGCTCCGCCGTACCTTAGGTCCCGCCGCCAGGACCGCGCAGCCGGTCCCTCCGTGACACCCCGTCCGGCTCAGCGCCACCGCGTAGCCGGCCAGCCGCGAAGTCTGTTCCACCGACCAGTCGGGCGGGACCTGCCCCGTCCCGCCGCTTTCAAAATCCAGGTTCAACGGCTTGGTCACGGCCGGCGCCAGCGCGTCGCGCGGAATCGGCAAGCCTACGACTTGCGCGCTTGCGCAACCCACGAACAACAGAAACCCCGCGATCCGCATCACGCCCCTTCCTCGCGTAGCGCTTCCTCGGTGGTGACCACCCGGCAGTACTCGCCATGCAGATTCCCGAGCGACATCGCATGAACCTCCTCCGCCGTCCGCGCCCGCCCCTGCCAGTCGCGCCGCGCGAATGTGAACGCGGCGTCCTCCACCAGCATCACGTCGAACCCCAGGTTCCCCGCCATCCGCACCGTCGTCTCCACCGAATTGCTCGTGCTCACCCCGGCTACCACCAGCCGCGTGTATCCGCTGCGCCTCAAGCGCGCTTCCAGGTCCGTCCCGATGAACGCGGAGTTGGTCCGCTTGGCGATCACCGGCTCGCCCTCGATCGGCGCCGCCTCGGGCTTGAACTCGTGCCCCGCCTGTCCCGGGCGGTACGTTGACCCTGGCTCCGTCGAATCGTGCCGCACGTGAAACACCGGCCATCCGCGCGCCCGCCATTCCGCCAGCAACCGCGCCACGTTGGCTTCCGCCCCCGGGTTGTTCCGCTCGCCCCACGAAGGATGTTCCACCGCCCTTTGCATATCGATCACGATCAGCGCGGGCGCCGCCATGCCTTCAATGTAGACCAATTGCGTTCATCGCGGTGTAACTTGACACGCCGCCGCCGCCACCCTCACTCTGGTTCTAATGCCTATCATTCAAGTCGTTGTCCTGGCCATGGTCCAGGGCCTTACCGAGTTTCTGCCGATTTCGAGCACGGCGCACCTCTACCTGACCTCCTGGCTGCTCGGTTGGCAGGTCGAAGGCCTCAGTTTCGATATCGCCCTCCACATCGGCACCCTCCTCGCCGTCCTCATCTACTTCTTCCGCGATTGGGTCCAGATTGCCGCCCAGGGCTTCGGTATCCGCGCCGGCTCCGATGAAGAGCTCAAGCAGAACCACATGCTGCTCTGGCTGCTCGCCATCGGCAGCATCCCGGTCGGCGTCTTCGGACTCCTCTTTAATAAGGAGGCCGAATCCACCTGGCGGAATCCCTTCGTGATGGGCGCGATGCTGATCCTGGTCGGCGTCATGATGTGGGCCGCGGAACGCGCCGCGCGCCGCCAGCGGGACCTCGCCAGCGTCACCCTCGCCGATGCCGCCGCCATCGGCGCCGCTCAGGCGCTCGCCATCGTCCCCGGCACCTCGCGCAGCGGCGTCACCATCTCCGCCGGACTCTTCCGTAATCTCACCGCCGAATCCGCCGCGCGATATTCCTTCCTGCTCTCCACGCCCGCCATCGCCGCCGCCGCGGCCAAAGCCCTCCACGACATGCACAAGGCCCACCATCTGCACCAGATCATGGCCCTCGATTTCCTCCTCGGGGTGGCCCTGAGCGCCGCCAGCGGCTGCGCCGTCATCGCCTGGTTTCTGCGTTATTTGCGTCGCGCCGGTTTGACTCCCTTCGTTTACTACCGCATCGTTTTTGGCATAATAGTAATCGCTCTGGCATTCATCCGCCGGCCAGCGTGATGAAGCTTTTATCTCCGACTCAGCACAAGAGGCTGAATGAACTCGTCGGGCTGCTGATGCTTTCCAGCGGCCTGCTGATGTTGCTCAGCCTGGTGTCGTACCATACCCAGGACCCCTCGTGGAACACGGCTTCCTCCGTGCATCCGCTCAACCTGATGGGTTATCCCGGGGCGTGGATCAGCGACCTGTTTCTGCAGTCCTTCGGCGCCACTGCTTTCCTCTTCCCGCTGCTCGTCTTCGCGCTCTCCTGGAAGTGGATCCGCTCCGACGAAATCGCCGCGGGCGGCGTCAAGATCTTCGGCAGCCTGCTGCTCACGGTTTCGCTCAGCGCCGGCGCCTCGTTCCTACCGCTCCACCTCTTCGCCGGGAACATCGCGCTCGGCGGCACCTTCGGTCTGGCCCTGGCGCGCTGCCTGGTCGATTCCCTCAACCTCACCGGCACGCTCCTGCTCACCGCCACCTCGATCGTCGTCAGCCTTTACCTGGTCTCCACCTTCACCCTCGCCAAGCTCGGCGAGTGGTTCCGCGGACCCATCGAGTGGTACCACGGGCGCATCGACGCCTGGCACTCGTGGCGCGAAGCGATGCGCGACCGCGCCGTAGCCAAGGCTAAAGCAAGAGCCGCGCTCCGCTACGAGAAGGAACAGGAGCGGATGGCGCGCAAAAAAGAAAAACAGGCCATCCGGACCGCGACCCGCGATCACGCCGCCGCAGCCGCGCCGCTGGTCCCCACGCCCGATGAAGTCCACGGCACGCCGCCGTGGGAGACTCAGGAATCTGGCGCCACCGGCGAACGCGAGTACGCCACCATCGAGGACCCAGCTCCGCAGCCCACCGGCTACGCCACCATTCAGGACATCCCGATCGTTCCCGTCGAACAGCTCGCTCCCGCGTCCGACCCCTTCCCCACCGCGCCCCCGGCGCCCGCGCCCGCCGCCGCGGCGGACCGCACCCACACACGGCTCGCCCCCGTCTTCCGCCTGCCCTCCACCAGCCTGCTCAACGAACCCGCCGCGCGGAATCCCTACGACGAACAGGAGCTCAAGGAGACCGCCGCCCGTATCAAGGCCAAGTTCGAAGAGTTCAACGTGCTCGGCAACGTGGTCCAGATCAATCCCGGACCTGTCGTCACCACCTTCGAGTACAAGCCCGAAGCCGGAATCAAGTACAGCCGCATCATCAACCTCAACGAGGATCTTTGTCTCGGGCTGCAAGCCGAGTCCATCCTCATCGAACGCATCCCCGGCAAGCCCACGATCGGCATCGAGGTGCCCAACAGCCGCCGCGAAGTCATCGCGCTGCGCCAGATGCTCGAAAGCGACGACTTCCACTCGAGCGCCTCGCGCCTGGCCATCCCCCTCGGCAAGGACATCAACGGACGCATCCGCGTCGCCGCCCTCGAAACCATGCCGCACCTCCTCATCGCCGGCTCCACCGGCAGCGGCAAGAGCGTCATGATCAACTCCATGATCATGTCCATCATGTTCAAGGCCACGCCCGACGAGGTCCGCCTGATCATGGTGGATCCCAAGCGCGTCGAGCTCGGCATGTACGAAGGCATCCCGCACCTGCTCACCCCGGTGATCACCGACCCCAAGAAGGCTACCAACGCCCTGCGCAACGCGGTCCTCGAAATGGAGCGCCGCCTCCGCCTGCTCGCCGAGCACGGCGTGCGCAACATCGACCAGTTCAACAAGAAAATCCGCAAACTTCGCGAAGAGCCGCGCGACCTCTTCGCCGACGAGGACACGCAGGACGACCTGCGCCCCCTGCCCTACATCCTCATCCTGATCGACGAGTTGGCCGACCTGATGATGCTCGAAGGCAAGAACGTCGAAGAGAGCGTCACCCGTCTCGCCCAGATGGCGCGCGCCGTCGGCATGCACCTCGTGCTCGCCACCCAGCGGCCCAGCGTCGACGTCATCACCGGGCTCATCAAGGCGAACTTCCCCGCGCGTATCAGCTTCCGCGTCGCCACCCGCGTCGATAGCCGCACGATTCTCGATGTCATGGGCGCCGAACACCTGCTCGGCAAAGGCGACATGCTGTTCCTGCCGCCGGGCAGTTCCCGCCTCATCCGCGTCCACGGCGCCCTCGTCACAGAAACCGAGATCCAGGGCGTCGTCGATTTCTGGAAGGCGCAGGCGCAGCCGGAGTACGACCAGAGCTTCCTCATCGCCCCGCCCGACGAAAGCGGCGAGTCCGAAGACGCCGCCCCCGGCGGCGAAGAGCAGGACCCCCAGTACGAAGAAGCCGTCCGCCTCGTCCTGCAAATGGGCAAGGCTTCGACCTCCACCCTCCAGCGCCACCTCCGCCTGGGCTACGGACGCGCCGCCCGCATCCTCGACATGATGCAGCGCGACGGCATCATCGGTCCGCCCGACGGCAGCAAGCCGCGCGAAGTCCTCAAGCGCCCCGACTGGCTCCACGAGGTCGAACTCCGCTAGCTTCGCTATACTTTCTGGCAGGAGGCTTCCACCATGAGACGGATTGCCCTGACCGCGCTCTTATTCGCGGCGGTCTGCCTCGCGCAGACGTCCAAAGAAAAATATATGACCCCGGGCACCGGTGGCAGCCCGCCCAAACTCGCCGAAGTAAAGTTCGGGCAGAAAGATGTGTGGATCGTCTATCACGCGCCTTCCGTCAATGGCCGTAAAGTCTTCGGCAGCGAGGACGCCCTCGAACGGCCCGGAACCATCTGGCGTCTGGGCGCCGACCAGGCGACTTTCCTGCACACCGATGCGGAACTCGATTTCGCCGGCCTGAAAGTCCCCAAGGGCGAATACACCCTCTACATGGACCTCGACCAGGGTCAATGGAAACTCGTGGTCAGCAAGCAGACCGGGCAGTGGGGCATCGGGCGCGGCGGCACCAGCCTGAAAGAATCCGAGGCCGTCGGCCGCGTGGCCATGACCATGTCCAAGCCCGCGCCCCCGGTCGAGCAGATGGAGATCCAGCTCGAATCCGCCGGCGCCGGCAAAGGCAAACTCACGGTGGCATGGGAGAACGTCTCCGCCGCCGCCACCTTCACCGCGAATTAGGCCGCGATCTTCGGCCGTCCTACTGCACCGGTAGCGTGCCCTGACCGTCGTCGCCGTTCTGCACTTCGGTTTCGGGAATCACGCCGGCCGCCGCGACCTTGTCGCCTTCTTCCAGCGTCACCAGCTTGACCCCCTGGGTCGACCGCCCCACCTGCCGGATCGTCCCGCTTTCAATCCGGATCATCTTTCCGTTCTGGCTCACGATCATCAACTCGGTGTCGTCTTTCACCGAGAGGATCGTCACCACCCGCCCGGTCCGGCTGGTCGTCTTCATGTTGATGACGCCCTTGCCGCCGCGCGCCGTCAGCCGGTAATCCTCGAGCTGCGTCCGCTTGCCGAAGCCGTTCTCCGCGATCGAGAGGATCACACCTTCCTTCTCGACCACCTCCATTCCCACCAGGTAATCGCCCTCCTCCAGGTTCATCGCGCGCACGCCGCGCGCCTGACGCCCCATGGCGCGCACGTCGCCTTCGTTGAACCGGATCGCCTGCCCTTCGTGCGACCCGAGGAAAATGTAATTCTCCCCGCCGGTGATCTTGGCCGCGATCAGCTCATCGCCCTCGTCCAGGGTCACCGCGATAATGCCGCGCGACATCGGATTGTCGAACTCCGTCAACTCGCTCTTTTTGATCACGCCGTGCCGCGTCACCATCACGATGTACTGGTTGGCCACAAAGTCCTTCACCGAGAGAAAGGCCTTCGGCGTCTCGTCGGCCTGCAGGTTGATCAGGTTCGTGATGTGTTTCCCCTTCCCGGTCGTCGCCGCGTCGGGAATCTCATACGCCTTCAGCCAGTACACGCGCCCGCGGGTCGTGAAGATCAGCAGGTAACTGTGCGTCGACGCCACGATCAGGTGCTCGACGAAGTCCTCCGCCCGCGTGCTCATCCCGATCCGCCCCTTGCCGCCGCGCGTCTGCCGCCGGTACGTATCCACCGAGGTACGCTTCAAATACCCGCCCCGCGTGACGGTGATGGCCACATCCTCGACCGCGACCAGGTCCTCGATCCGGATCTCGCCGGTGTCCTCGATGATCTGCGTGCGGCGTTCGTCGCCGTAATCCTTCTGCACCTCGCGCAGTTCCTTCACGATCAGATCGCGCAGCACTTTGTCCGATCCCAGAATCTCCACGTACTCGGCGATCCGGCGTTGAATCTCCGCCAGTTCCTCCAGGATCTTCACCTGCTCCATCCCGGTGAGCCGCTGCAACTGCAGCTCGATGATCGCCTGCGCCTGCCGCTCGCTGAACTCGAAGCGCCCGATCAGCGATTCCCGCGCTTCCTTCGGCGTCTTCGCCGCCCGGATCAGCCGGATCACTTCGTCCAGGTTGTCGAGCGCCTTCTGGAACCCGAGCAAAATGTGCTCGCGTTCCCGCGCCTTGCGCAGTTCGTACTCGGTCCGCCGCCGCACGACCTCGATGCGGTGCTCGATGAAGTGCTTCAGCGTGTCGACCAGCCCCAGTTCCCGCGGCTGCCCGTTGACGATCGACAGCATGATCACCCCGAAGCCGATCTGCAACTGCGTGTGCTTGTACAGATTGTTCAGCACCACTTCAGCCTGCTCGCCG
>JBBIQR010000138.1:0-7644 GCA_037442245.1 Candidatus Solibacter sp.
ACGATCACGGTGTTGGAGGCCAGTTTCAGGCGGTCGAGCGCGTGGAGCAGCTTGCCCACCTGCGCGTCCATGAACTCGATGGCGGCGAAGTAGGCGCGCATTCCCTGGCGCCGCTGTTCCGGGGTCATCCCCATATTGGCGTCGCTGTTGAAGTAGGCCCAGTGCGGGGCCATGTGCATCTCGCTTTCGTCGAAGGGCGCGAGTTCGATGCGATCGAGAGGAATGCGGTCGAAGTATTTCGCCGGAGCGATGTAGGGGCAGTGCGGGCGGTAGAAGCCGGCGCCGAGGAAAAAGGGCTCGTTGCGGTGCTCGTCGAGCATTTGCACGATGGCGTCGGCGAGGATGCCGTCGGTGTGTTTCTCGTCGGGCTCGGCGGAGGCGTGGAAGGCCACGGTGGAGCCGAGTCCCTTGCGCTGCGGGGTAAGGTGGGTCAGCAGCGGCTCTTCCTGGGTGTGATCGACGCCGTTGGGGTTCACGAAGCGGTTCCAGCTTGGCGGGTCGTCGAGGCCGCTGGTGCCGATCTGGCCGGGCACGCCGTAGTGGAAGATCTTTCCCGCGCGGGCGGTGAAGTATCCGTTCTTCTGGAACATCTGGGGAAGGGTGACGACATCGGGGAGGGTTTCGCGGAAGTGCTTCTGCAGGTCGTAGACGCGGGTGGTATCCGGTGCCATGCCGGTCAGTAGCGACGAGCGCGAAGGGCTGCAGAGAGAGAACTGGCAATAGGCGCGGTCGAAGCGCACGCCCTGCCGCGCGATGCGGTCGATGTTGGGGGTCCGCACGATCGGGTGGCCGTAGCAGGAGAGGCAGGTATTGAGATCGTCGGAGGCGATGAAGAGGACGTTGCGCGGACGGGGCGGCGCGGCGATCAGGGAGCCGCCGGCCGCGGCAGCGCCGCTCCAAACGAAACTTCTGCGCGTCATGGACATCAGGCACCTCCGCCTTCAGGAAACTCTAGAACGTTTTGGCCGGCGGTTCAAGCGCCCCTATCGAGCCACCGCGGGCGGGCGTCCACCGGGCGATGCGATATAGTGTGAACTCGCCGGGTCGCAGGGCGCGGCCGCGCATCGCATGAAACGACTCCAGAGGCGCTTCGCCGCCATCCTCATGACGCTCGGGTTCGCCGCGTCCTTCGCGGCCGCGGAGGACCGCATGGCGTGGTTCCGGCAGGACAAGTTCGGGATGTTCATTCATTTCGGCCCGTACTCGATGCTCGCCGGAGAGTGGAAGGGCAACCGCATTCCGCCGGGCAGCGAGGCGGAGTGGATCATGCAGCGTTTCAACATCCCGGTGGCCGGGTATCGGGAGATGGCCCACGGCTTCAACCCGGTGCACTTCGACGCCGGGCGGTTCGCGCGGCTGGCCAAAGCGGCGGGAATGAAGTACCTGGTGATCACCGCCAAGCACCACGACGGCTTCGCCATGTTCCGCTCGCGGGTGAGCGGCTACAACATCGCCGACTGGACCCCGTTCCACCGCGACATCGTCGCGGAATTGTCCGAAGCCTGCCGCAAAGAGGGAATCCGCTTCTGCGTCTACTATTCGCATCGCGAGGACTGGGACGACCCCAACGGCTACGGCAACCACTGGGACTACGATCCCGCGAAGAAGGACTTCGAACGCTACCTGCGGGAGAAATCGCTGCCGCAGATGCGCGAATTGCTGACCGGATACGGTCCGCTGGGACTGGTCTGGTTCGACCGCGGGATCGATAGCGACGAGCAGGCGCGGCGCTTCATCGCGCTCGTTCACCAGTTGCAGCCCGAGTGCCTGATCAACGGGCGCGTTGGCAATTACGGGCACGAGCTGCTGGGCGATTACCAGGATATGAACGACAACGGCATGCCCGCCGGCGGTCTCGACGAGTATTGGGAAACGCCGCAGACGCTGAACGGCACCTGGGGCTACAGCAAGTTCGACCAGGAATGGAAGACGCCCGCCAACGTCATTCAACGGCTGGTGGAGATCGTCAGCAAGGGCGGCAATTACCTGCTGAATATCGGGCCGATGGCCGACGGCACGATCCCCGAGCCGAGCGCCGCGGTGCTGGAGCGCGTGGGCGCGTGGATGCAGCGCAACTCCGGGAGCATCTACGGAACCAGCGCCTGTCCGGTAGGGCAGTTCCCGTGGGGACGCTGCACCGTGAAGGGCGACCGCGTCTACCTGCACGTGTTCCAGCGTCCGGCGGACGGCATTCTGCGGGCAGGCGGACTGCGCAATGAAGTCCGGGCGGCGTATGCGCTCGCAGCGCCGGCGCGCAAGCTCGCCGTCTCCCGCGAGAACGGGGTGATCGCGGTCCGGCTGCCGGAGACGGGATGGGAAGAGGGGTCCACGGTCTTCGTCCTCGAAGTGGCGGGGACGCCCGAAGCGGAGCCGGTTCCGATCACGCAGGGCAGCGACTCGCCGTTCCACCTGGATTCGGCGAACTGCCGCACGTCGGGCGGCGCCATGAAGCGATTCAACCGCGATGGCGGCTTCCATATCGGCCGCTGGAGCAAGCCGCAGGACGCGGTCGCGTGGGACCTGCTGGTCAGCCAACCGGGGCGCTACCGGCTGCGCATCCGCTATGCCGCCGGGAAGCAATGGGCGGGCCGCAAATATACGATCCAACTGGGCGGGCAGACGGTGGTAAAGACGGTGGAGGCCACCGGCGAGTGGTACGCGTACAAAACGCTCGACCTGGGCACAGTGACGCTGGTGGCCAAGGGGCGGCTCCGGGTCGCGATTCACCCGGCCGAGGCGGCGCCGGACAACCTGATGTACTTCGACTCGCTCACGCTGGAGCCGGAGACAGCAAGCGGGCGGCTGGGGCGCATCGATTGACGAGCCTGCCGTGACCCCGACCCCGCCCGAGATTCCCGCCGCAAGCGCCGCGCGATTCGACGCGGGATCGGGCGCGTGGGTGTTGACCCGCTACGCCGACGTGGTCGCCGCGCTGCGAGAACCGCGGTTGAGCGCGAGCGGCGCGCGCGGCGGCGGGGAGATCGAGCGTGCCGAACACCTGCGATTCCGCGCGCAGGCATCGGCGGCGGCGGGTGAAATGCTCGCCGGTTGGGGAACGCGCCCGGAGGAGTGGGCGCGCGCAATGGCGGCGGCGCTGCCGGCGGATCGCGCGGTAGACCTGGTGGGGGAACTGGCGGCGCCGTGGTCGCTGGACCTGGCGCGTGGACTGGCACCCGTCGCAGGCGATCCGGAGAGAATGGCGGTGCTCGCGGCGGACATCTTCGCCGCGGCGGCCGAACCGCGCGATGAGGCATTGCAGCCGCGCGCCGCGCAGGCAGCCGTAGAGATGGCGCGGACGTTCGCAGGGGAGTTGGCGGCGTTTCAGGTGCAGGCATTCGTGGCGCTGACCCAGACGCTGCCGTGCTTCCTGGCCAACGCGTGGCTGGCCTTGCTGCGCGACGCGGAGAAGATGGGGATGCTGCGCGCGGAGCCGGGGCTGATGCCGGACGCGATCGAGGAACTGCTGCGGCACAGCGGTCCCGCGCGCGCGCAGTTCCGGCAGGCCACGGCCGAGGTAAGGCTGGGCGGCGTGACGATCGCAAGCGGCAGCCGGGTGGCGCTGATGCTGGCGGCGGCGAATCGCGATCCCGAGGAATTCTCCGAACCGGAGCGGCTGGATTTCCGCCGCGGGACGAGCCGTCACCTGGCGTTCGGCGAGGGCAGGCACGCGTGTATCGGGGCACAGGTAGTGCGGACGGCCGCGGCGGCGGCGACCGCGGCCTTTGTGGAGCGCTTCGCGGGTGCGCGGCTGATCGAAGCGGCCGGGTGGCGCGGGGGGAGCGCGATCGGCGGTCCTGCGTGCCTGTGGGTGAGCGCCGGGTAGACCCTACCCCAGATACCGTTCCAGATCCTCGCGCCGGTACCCGTGCGCGCTCGCCGTTTCGCGCGCGACCCGTCCCATCCGCACGAGTTCGGTTAACGACTGCTCCATCGTCATCATCCCCTCCGCGCGCCGGGTGGAGATCTGCGAGAGCAGTTGATGATCGTCGCCCTTGCGGATCAGCGACCGGATGGCGTCGGTCGCGATCATTACCTCGGTCGCCGGCCACCGCGTCGCCCCATCCACTCCCGGCACGAGTTGCTGCGCGATCACCGCCGCCAGCGCGAGGGAAAGCTGCTGCCGGATCTGCGGCTGATTGCCGGCGGGAAAGCTGTCCAGGATGCGCGACATGGCCTGTATCGCGTCGTTGGTGTGCAGGGTCGAGAGGACGAGGTGCCCTGTCTCCGCCGCGGTCAGGGCGGTGGCGATGGTCTCCGCGTCGCGCATCTCCCCGACCAGAATCACGTCGGGACTTTGCCGCATCAGGCTGCGCAGGGTCCCGGCGAAGTCCGGCGTGTCGCGGCCAACCTCGATCTGCTCGATCACCGCGGTCCGGTTGGCGTGCTGATACTCGACGGGGTCCTCGATGGTTACGATGTGCGCCGCTCGCCTGGAATTGATCAGGTCGATGAGCGCCGCCAGCGTGGAGCTTTTCCCGCTCCCCGTCGGACCGGTCACCAGCACGAGCCCCTGCCGCCGGTCCGCCAGTTTCGCCAGCACCGGCGGGAGGTTCAGCGATTCGAGCGTGGGAATCCGCACGGGGAGCAGCCGTATGCTCGCCGCCAGCGTCCCGCGCTGGTGGTGGACGTTGACGCGGAACCGGCCGAGTCCTTCGCGATGAAACCCGAGGTCCACGCTGCGCCGCGTGCGCAACTCCTCCGCCTGCGCCGGCTCGAGCATCGGCAGCACGAGCGCCCGCACGTCCTCGGCGTCCAGCGGCGTGGTGGAGGCCGGCGTCAGGCTTCCGGTCACGCGCAGCATCGGGGGCGTGCCCGCGATCAGCAGCACGTCGCTGGCGTGCCGCGCGGCGGCCGCCGCCAGCAACTGCTCGATCGACGCCGTCGCCCCCGGTCCCCGGGCCGCCGCCGGAGCCGCGTTCTTCTGGCTCGGCGCGGCGCGATTCAACTGCGCCACAATCTCGGAAAGTTCGTCGTCAAATCCAGGCATGCGTTAGGATGGCTCCGTGAGCCGGATACTCCTATTCTCCGACATTCACTCTGATTGGAAGACGCTCGAATCCATCCTCTCCGTGGAGGCCGATTTTTACATCTCCGCGGGCGACCAGGTTTCCTGGGCGCGCGGGCTGGATCGCTGCGGCGAAATCCTCCGTACGCGCGGCGATAAGGTGTGGGTTCTGCCCGGCAATCACGAGTCCGCCTCGCAAATCGCCGATCTGTGCGCGCGCTACGGGCTCAACGAGTTCCACGAACGGGTCTTCACGGCCGGCGGCTGGAACGTCGCCGGCCTCGGCTACAGTTCCCCCACCCCGTTCCATACGCCTGGCGAATACACCGAGGAGCAACTGGCCCAGCGGCTCGCGAAATTCTCCGGACTCGCTCCCCTCGTCCTGGTCTGCCACGCCCCGCCATTCTCGACGGACCTCGACCGGGTCCGCCCCGGACTCCACGCCGGGTCCCGCGCGGTGCGCGCCTTCCTCGAATCCGAGCAGCCCGGCTACTTCTTCTGCGGCCACATCCACGAGGCCGAGGGCCGCGAAATCACGCTCGGCGCCACCCGCGCGCGCAATGTCGGGAAGAAGGCGTTTTTGCTAGAATTGGAGTGAAATCCCCCCATGACATTAGACGAACTCCAGCGGGAATATCAACCTTTGCGCGACCAGGCTCTGGCCGTGCGGAGGTATCTTTGACGCTCCCGCGCAGAAACTGAAACTAGCCAGGACCGAAGCGCAGATCTCCGCCCCCGACTTCTGGAGCCAGCCCGAAAAGAGCCAGAAGATCATGCAGGAGCGTAAGCGCTTCGAACAGGCTATCGAGAACGACGCCCACGTTTCGCGCGCGGTCGACGACCTCGATACCATGTTCGAACTCGCCCGCGAAGGCGAGGACATGCAAGCGGAGATCGAGCGCGACCTCAGGACCTTCCGCGATTCGGTCGAGAAGCTCGAAACCGCCATGCTCCTCTCGGGAGAGAACGACGGGCGCAACGCCATCGTCACCATCCATCCGGGCGCCGGCGGGACGGAAAGCCAGGATTGGGCCGAAATGCTGCTGCGCATGTACCTCCGCTGGGCGGAGCGCGAGCGTTTCCAGACCGTCATCACCGACCGCCTCGAGGGCGAAGGCGCCGGCATCAAAAGCGCCACCTTCGAAGTCAACGGCGAAAACGCCTACGGCCTGCTGCAAAGCGAAATCGGCGTCCATCGCCTGGTCCGCATCTCGCCGTTCGACGCCAACGCCCGCCGCCACACCAGCTTCGCCAGCGTCTTCGTCTACCCGCAAATCGACGACGAAATCAAAATCGAGATCAACGAAAAGGATCTGCGGATCGATACCTTCCGCAGCTCCGGCGCCGGCGGCCAGCACGTCAACATGACCGATTCCGCGGTGCGCATCACCCACTTCCCCACCGGGATCGTCGTGCAGTGCCAGAACGAGCGCTCGCAGCACAAGAACCGCGACAGCGCGTTCAAGCAACTGCGCGCGCGCATGTACGAATTCGAGCTCGAAAAGAAGCGCGAGGAAGCGCGCAAGACCGAGGATTCCAAGCTCGACATCAACTTCGGCAGCCAGATCCGCAACTACGTGCTCGCGCCGTATCAACTGGTCAAGGATCTGCGCAGCAAGCTCGCCCTCGGCAGTCCCGACCGCGTGCTCGACGGCGACCTCGAACCGCTCATGCACGCGTTCCTGGTCTGGCGCAAGACCGGCAAAATCGCGGGCGACGATAAGGACGAGACGGGCGAGTGAGCATCCCGTACGCCGCCGAACTGATCCGCGCCGGACGCCTGGTGGCGTTCCCCACCGAAACCGTCTACGGGCTGGGGGCCAATGCCCTCGACGCGGAGGCCGTTGCGCGCATCTTCGCCGCCAAGCGCCGCCCGCGCACCAGCCCCCTGATCGTCCACATCGCTTCCGCCGAAATGGCGCGCGAATACGCCGCCGCGTGGCCCGACGCGGCCGAGGCCCTTTCCGGGCGCTACTGGCCCGGCCCCCTCACGCTGGTGCTGCCCAAGCGTCCGGTCATCCCCGATATCGTCACCGCCGGACTCCCGACCGTCGGGCTGCGGGTTCCCGCCCATCCGCTGGCGCTCGAACTGATCCGCGCGGCGGGCGTGCCCATCGCCGCGCCCAGCGCCAACCGCTTCACCGAACTCTCCCCCACCGCCGCCGGCCACATCCCCGCGGAACTCGCCGACTACACGCTGGATGGCGGCCCGGCGCATGTGGGCATCGAATCCACGGTGCTCTCGCTCGCCGCCGGCCCGATCCTCCTGCGTCCCGGCGTGATCCCGGTCACGGAAATCGAATCGGTCATCGGACCGGTCGCCATCGCCAGCGAAGGCGGCGCCGGACCGCACGCTTCTCCCGGCATGCACGAGCGCCACTATCGGCCTCGCACTCCGCTGTACCTCGGAACGCCACCCGCGGGCGGCAGCGGCCGCATTCTCGACATGCCCGCGGATCCTCGCGAATTCGCCAGCGTCCTGTACGAACGCCTCCACGCCGCCGACGCCGAGGGTTGGGACTGGCTCGCCATGGCGCTCCCCCCCGACACCCCCGAGTGGGCGGGAGTCCGCGACCGCCTCCGAAGGGCGGCAGTTGGGGCCGGCCACCGGCGAGCCAGGCCAATTTGAAACATTTGCC